>DASWOJ010000310.1:0-57546 GCA_036398775.1 Acetobacteraceae bacterium | reverse complement strand
GAATGTGGAACAGGCGCTTGCGTCATCACTGGGACCCTCCGGGCTTTGCTCACCGGCAGACATTCTAGGCTATCCGCCGCCAGCCCTCATGGCATCTGTAACGCGGCATGGTGACCGCTGGCCCAAATGGGGTCCGCGAACGTGAGGCGGCCCACCGGTTTGGCCCTCCCACACCATGCATGGAGGCAGCAGGCCGTTTTGGACGGATGACCCGTTGAAGGATCGAGCGGATTTTGCAACGGCTGACTCCGGTCAGCGTGTCATGCACGGCCAGGTGAGCAAGTACTGATTCCCCATTCGGATCAGTTGCTTGGCGGCTGACGCTGGCGGGATGGCGTCACGCGAAGTGCGGGAGAGCCGAAATCCCGGGGCCACCTCAGTGTCCATGCACCAACACCGGTATGAGTAGTTTCCGAGTCTCGCGTCCAGCTGCCGCTTCTCACATCATGCGAGATGACCACGGAGCCATCTCAAAATGGGTTTGCTTGGAATTTCGCTCGTTTCGAGCCGGTGAGCGGCTTGAAAGCACATCTGCTCCCGGCATCCTCGTGCATGTTTCGTGGGCCGCCTTCGTAGATGGTGAACTTCTTCATCACGCGTCCGATATTCGCCTCCGTCGTGGCGGTCGTCATGGTTTTGGCTGGCATCGTCGGATATGTGCTGCTGCCCGTCGCCCAGTTCCCCGAGATCGCGCCGCCCCAGGTCGTTGTCAGCACCGCCTACGCAGGCGCCAGCGCGCAGACCGTGGCCGACACGGTCACCACGCCGCTGGAGCAGCAGATCAACGGCGTGCAAGGCATGGCGTACATGTCTTCCGTCAGCGCCAATGATGGCACGTCAACCATCACCATTACCTTCGATGTCGGCTACAACGTGGATATCGCTGCCGTTGACGTGCAGAACCGCGTCGCGCAGGCCACCGGACAGTTGCCGGCAATCGTCAACCAGGGCGGCATCACGATCCAGAAGAAGCAGCCCAGCTTCACGCTGATCGTCAACCTGGTCTCGCCCGATGGCTCCGTTGATGCCCTCGGCCTCAGCAACTTCGCCTATCTCCAGTTGGTGGACCCGATCAAGCGCCTGGACGGCGCCAGCGACGTCTCGATCTTCGGCGAGAAACGCTATGCCATGCGGATTTGGCTCAACCCGGACCGTCTCGCTCAGCTCGGAGTGACCGCTACGCAGGTGCAGGCCGCAATCGCCGAGCAGAACCAGCAGGTGGCGGGCGGCAAGCTCGGCGAGGCACCGTCGCCGCCGGGCCAGCAATTCGAGCTGCAGATCAACACGCTCGGCCGGCTGGCGGACGTGAAGCACTTCGAGGACATCATCGTGCGCGCCGGGAACGGCAGCAGCGCCATGGTGCGCCTGAAAGATGTCGGCCGGGTCGAGCTCGGCGCCCAGTCCTACGATTCGAACGGCTACATGGACGGCAAGCCAACCGTGTTGCTGGCGGTCTATCAGATCCCCGGCGCCAACGCGCTCGCGCTCGACAAGTTGGTCCGCCTCAAGATGGCGGAGCTGTCGGCGAACTTCCCGCCCGGGATCGCCTACCAGATCAAATACGACACGACGATGTTCGTGTCCGCCTCGCTGCGGGAGGTGGCCTTCACCCTGGCCGAGTCCCTGGGCCTGGTATTCCTTGTGGTGTTCATCTTCCTGCAAAGCTGGCGCACCACGCTCATTCCTGCGATCTCGATCCCAGTGTCGCTGATCGGCACCCTGGGCGTCATGAAGGTGGCCGGGTTCTCCATCAACACGGTGAGCCTGCTCGGCCTCGTGCTTGCAATCGGCCTCGTGGTGGACGACGCCATCGTCGTGGTCGAGAACGTCAAACGGCAGATTGATGACGGGAAACCGCCGCTCGATGCCGCGAAGGCCGCGATGAAGGAGGTCACCGGGCCGATCATCGCCACCACCGCAGTGCTGATGGCGGTGTTCGTGCCGGTCGCCTTCCTGCCGGGCATCACCGGGCAGCTCTACCGGCAGTTCGCACTCACGATCGCGATCTCCGTTGCGTTGTCCGCGTTCAACTCGCTCACGCTCAGCCCGGCCCTGTGCGCCGTCCTGCTCAAACCCAAGAGCGGTGAGCAGGCATGGGCCTTCCGCAAGTTCAACGCCGGGTTTGGCTGGCTGTCGGACCGCTTTGCCGCAAGCGTGCGGACGACATCGCGCTACTGGCCGGTGATGTTCCTGCTGCTGGCTGCAACCGCCGGCGGCAGCTACCTCATCTCCCGCGAGGTCCCCACCTCGTTCGTCCCCGTCGAAGACCAGGGCTACTTCTTCATCGTGATGCAACTGCCTGACGGCGCTGCATTGGCCCGAACCGAGGAGGTCGCGCGGCAGGTCCGCACCATCGTCATGGAGCGTCCGGAGGTCCAGGACGTGGTCGAGATCACCGGGATCAATTTCCTGACCAACTCGTCGCAGTCCAACAGCGCCGTGGCGTTCGCGATCCTAAAGCCCTGGGATGAGCGGCCCGGCGCCGCGCATATGGCCCAAAGCATCGTCACCGCGTTGCGGCCGCGCCTGTTCGCCATACCGGCGGCCATCGCGCTCAGCTTCGACCCGCCGTCCATCCCCGGCCTCGGCACCACGGGCGGGTTCGAGTTCGAGGTCCAGGACCGCACCGGCGTCGGTGCCGGCAAGCTGGACGCTGTAACCCAGGCCTTCCTGGCGGAGGCGCGCAAGCAGCCGGAACTGAATGCCCAGCAACTGCTGACGACCTTTGGCGCCTCCACCCCGCAACTCAATTTCGTGCTCGACCGCGACAAGGCCAAGCAGCTCGGCCTCAACCTCACCGACGTCTTCGCGACCATGCAGACCTATCTCGGGTCGCTGTACATCAACGACTTCAACCTGTTTGGCCGGACGTTCCGCGTCATCGCGCAGGCCGACGGCGGCGCACGGAACGACCCGCTCGATTTCAGCAAGATCTTCGTGCCGACGGCGGGGGGTGGCGTGCTGCCGCTCGACGCGGTGGGCAGCTTGCAGCCGACGGAAGGCCCCGCGACCGTGCCGCACTACAACATGTATGGCTCGGCCCAGATCAGCGGCGGGCCGGCAGCCGGGTTCAGCTCCAGTCAGGCCATCACCGCGATGCAGCGGGCAGCCGCAGCCGCGTTGCCAACGGGTTACGGTTTCGAGTGGACGGGCGTGGTTTACCAGCAGCTCAAGGCCGGATCGGCCGCGACGTTGATCTTCGCGCTGGCGTTCGTGTTCGTGTTCCTCTCGCTGGCGGCGCAGTACGAGAGCTGGAGCATGCCGTTCATGGTATTGCTCTCGGTCCCGTTCGCCCTGTTTGGTGCCCTCCTCGCATTGTGGCTGCGCGGGTTGGAGCTGGATGTGTATGGCGAGATCGGCCTGGTCATGCTGATCGGCCTCTCGTCCAAGAATGCCATCCTGATCGTCGAGTTCGCCAGGCGCCTGCGCGAAGAGGGCAAGCCGGTACTGCAGGCGGCCATGGAAGCAGCCAAGCTGCGGCTGAGGCCGATCCTGATGACGGCCTTCGCGTTCATCCTTGGTGTCTCCCCTCTCGTCTTCGCGGCGGGCGCCGGGGGCGCCAGCCGTCAGTCGCTCGGCACCACGGTGTTCGGCGGCATGCTGGTGGCGACCGTGCTCGGCCTGGTGTTCACCCCGGTCTTCTACGTCACGATCGAACGGCTGCGGGAGCGCCGCCGGCCGGAGGCGAAGCCTGCCGGCGCCGTAACCGAACCAGCGGAGTAGGTCCATGCCCGACGTCAACTCACCCGACCCGTACCCCGCATACGAGCAGGACCAAGGCCAGCCGCATGCTCCGCGTCCCGCGAGGTCTCATCGGGTGCTTTGGATCATCCTGTCCATTCTGCTGATCCTTGCGATAGCGGGAGGTGTCGGCTGGTGGTTCATGGGACGGAAGCAGCAGCAACAGGCAGCAGCCCCGCCGCCGATGAAGGTGCCGGTGATGACGGCGACCGCGCAGACCGTGCCGATCTTCCGCAGTTTCCCAGGGACGACGCAGGCCTTGCGGACCGTACCCATCCAGGCACGGGTGACGGGCTACCTTGTCGCACAGGGGGCGGTGGACGGCGCTGACGTGGCTGCGGGGGCACTACTCTACCGTATTGATCCCAAGGACTATCAGGCGGCGTTCGCGCAGGCCCAGGCTTCGCTCGCCCAGGCAAATGCCAGCCTGCAGTACTCGCGCGTCAGCCAGGGACGCAACCAGATCCTGGCCCGGCAAGGCTGGGTCCCACAGGATACCTCCGACCAAGCCAACAGCGTCTTTCACCAGGGCCAGGCGAGCCTGGCCAACAACGAGGCCGCCGTGACTCAAGCGGCGCTGAACCTCAGCCGAACCGAGATCACTGCCCCCTTCGCCGGCCGCATCAGTGCGAGCCAGGTTTTCACCGGCAGCCTGATCAGCGTCGCCGGCGCGACGCTGAATACGCTCGTGCAGCTCGACCCGATCTATGTCAGCTTCAACCCCGCCGAGGTGAACCTTCCGGCGATCACCCGGGAGCAGGCGCATGCGCCGATCGAGACCGCGGTTTCCCAGGATGGCGGCAAGCCAAGCCACGTCGGAACGCTGACGTTCATTGACAACCAGGTCAGCCAATCCACTGGAACGATCCTGGTTCGCGCCACGATCGGCAACCAGGACCATGCGCTGCTGCCGGGCGAGTATGTGACGGCGACATTGCATCTGGGTGACTTGCAGGATGCTGTGCTGGTGCCTCAGAGCGCGGTCGGCTCGACCCAGATCGGGCGCACGCTCATGATCGTGGGCGAAGGCAACAAGGTCGAGCAGCGTCTCGTCAAGCTGGGCGACAGCGACGGCGACATGATCGTCGTGACCGACGGCCTCAAGCCGGGGGAGCGCGTCATCACCGGGCAACTGCAGAAGTTAAGGCCGGGCAGCGTGGTGCAACCGGAGGCCGATGTTCGATAGTCGTTTATCAGCCAACTCGTGAAGCCTTATTGTATGGGCGCTGGGCAGGATGCCGGCGCAAGCTTACGGCCCTGTGCCGCTGGACGGAGCGCAAAGCGCCGCGTGACGTGGCCGCCGGTGTCGAACCGGCAGGCGATGCGAGGGGCGGGCACGCTGGCATGCAGGTGCCGTGCTGCCGCAAGCCCCGCCAAAGCGTCGCCGAACCCGACTCACGACGTGTCCATTGCAAACAGTCCGGCATCAACGCTCACCCCCGCAGCCAGGGGTATCGGCGCATAGGCAGCCCAGGCGATCCGGCGGATCTTGCGTCCCACCAGGGTTTCGGGCGGGGACGATGTCGCGCGGACTGCCACATCGGCGTCTCGGCGCGATAGGTTCAGCGCGGTGTTGCCCGTCACCAGGTCCAGCCGGACGTCGGGACGCGCGCGCCTGAATTTGGCTAGCACCGGCAGCAGCAGGTCGAACAACAGGGCGTCGCTGGCCGCGATCCGCACCTCGCCGGAGGGGCCGGGCGACTGGCCGGCGACCCGGCGCAGCACGGCCGTGATGTCCTCGTCCACCCGGGCGGCGAGAGCGGCGATATCGGTTCCTGCCGGCGTCAGCATATAGGCGATGCCGTTCGAGCACCGGCGTCCCGGGCGGGACTTGCTGGATGGCTGTCCTCACCGCTTTATGGCATCAACCGGGGACGCCTCGACGGCTACGGAGTGGGAGGGTGCTGCTGACAAGGATTGGGCGGCGGCCAGTTCCTGAAAGCGATGTCCGGCCTAACGACGACAGGATCCTTGATGCCCGGCTGTTCCGATAATGCTGCAGGCGCGCCCGCCGCTCCGTCCTCACTTCCGGCGTCATCCCGCTCAGGCTGCCGCGTGCTGCTGCGCGACCGGAGTTTCGCCCTGTTCTTTGCCGGGTATGGCATCTCGACCCTGGGCACCGCCATCGTGCCGGTCGCACTCACGTTCGCGCTGCTCGGTTCCGGCTACTCCGCTTCTGCCGTCGGCACCGTGCTGGCCGCGCAAACGGCGCCCATGGTGCTGCTGATGCTGGCGGGCGGCGTGGTTGGCGACCGCTGGCCAAGACGGCGCTCGATGATCGCCGCCGACCTGCTGCGATGTGCCAGCCAGGCCATCCTGGCGAGCCTGCTGGCCCTTGGGCATCCATCCCTTCCCGTCCTGATGGCCCTTGCCGCATGCTGCGGGATCGGCACCGCGTTCTACGGACCAGCCGAAAGCGGCCTGATCCCGCAGATCGCCGGCGCCGAGCGGATCAAGGATGCCAATAGCCTCTGCAGCTTGTCCGGTTCGCTTGCGGCGGTGATCGGTCCTGCGCTGGGCGGCTTGCTCGTCGGCCTTGGCGGCGCCTCGGTCGCGATCGGCCTGGATGCAGCTTCCTACGCCATCAGCGCCATATGCTTGTCGCTGATGCCGGTCAGGCCGCAGGCAACCCCGCCCCGGACGTCCGTTGCGACGGACCTCCAGCTCGGCTGGGGCGAGTTCAACCGCTATCGCTGGCTGCAGCTCGTGACCCTGCAGCAGGGCGTGCTGAACTTGCTTGCCTTCGCGCCATTCTTCGTGCTCGGCCCGTCGCTGTATGCCGCCATCCCCGATGGCGCCCAGACCTGGAGCTTCATCGCCTCGGCAACCGGCGTGGGCGGGATCACCGGCGGCCTGCTCGTTCTCCGCGTCCGGCTGTCCCGGCCGTTGCTGGGCGTCCAGGTCGCGGTCGCCCTGCTTGCGACCCCGCTCGTCATGCTTGCGTTGCACGCACCCATGCCGATGCTGGTGCTGGGCAGCGGCACGTTCGGCACCGCCTTGGTCTTCATGAACGTCCTGGTCCAGACGTCGCTCCAGGAGAGCATCCCGCGCGAGTTCCTGTCCCGGGTCAGCTCGATCTTCAGCCTGGTGGTGATGGGCCTTGGCCCCATCGGCTTTGCCCTCTGCGGTCCCGCTGCCGACCTGGTTGGGACGGAGCGCGTGCTGGAAGCCGGAGCCGCTGCCATGCTGTTGAGCGTGGCCGTATTGCTGTTCTCCCGTTCGGTCTGGAGGTTTCACCCCTCTCACGGCCGGGAAGGTTCGCCGCCGCGCCTGTGACCCAGCCCGACGGCGTTGATCCCGCGCGGCGGCGATCAATTGCCGCTGGATGCTCAGGCCTTCCAGGCGGTCCGTGATGGCGTGCACCATCTTGTGACGCACCCGGCCCCAGCAGGGCGAGCAGGCCAGCCGACTGCACCGGCGGCGCAGCGCAGCAGGCCAGGACGACATGCATATCGCCGACGAGCAAATGCGGGAAACCTCGGATCCGCAGTTGCCGCATGCTGGCACGATCCGACTGGGTTTGCCGTGCCGAGCAGGCCGGGCTTGCTGAGGTTCAGGCGAGGTCTGACGGGGAAGTAGGCTGTTTCACTTCAGGCCATTCAGCTTTACCCGCCTTTGCAGGCGGGAAGACGAATTCCTTAGCCCTGGCCTGGAAGGCATTTCCCCATGGCCAGGTCAGCGCCGCATGAGCAGCGCAGTCAGGGTATAGCAGGCAGCGCCAACCACGGCGGCGGCGGGCAGCGTTATCACCCAGGCTACCACGATCCCGCGCGCCACCCCCCAACGCACGGCGGAAACCCGCCGGGCCGCGCCAACGCCCACGATGGACCCGGCGATGGTGTGCGTCGTGGACACCGGCACGCCCAGCAAGGTCGCGCCGAACAGGGCGGCGGCGCCGCCGGTCTCGGCGCAGAAGCCCTGCATCGGCGTCAGATGCGTGATGCGCGACCCCATCGTGCGGACGATGCGCCAGCCGCCGGCCATCGTGCCCAGCGCCATCGCCGACTGGCAGCTCAGCACCACCCAGAACGGCACGTGGAACCCGCCTTGGAGCCGTCCCTGCGATAGCAGCAGCACCGCGATGATGCCCATGGTCTTCTGCGCGTCGTTGCCGCCATGCCCCAGGCTGAGCAGCGACGACGACACGAGCTGCAGCACCCGGAACCGCCCATCCACCGCGAACGGCGTGGACCGCACCGACAGCCACGACACCACGAGCACCAGCAGCAGCGCCAGCCCGAAGCCGACCAGCGGCGACAGCACGATGGCCGAGCCGATGGTGCCCAAGCCTCCCCAGATCACGGCAGCCGGCCCGGCCTTGGCCATGCCGGCCCCCACCAGGCCGCCGACCAGGGCATGGCTGCTGCTGCTGGGAAGGCCCAGCCACCAGGTCAGCACGTTCCAGAAGATCGCGCCGGACAGCGCCCCGAACACCACCAAGGGGTCCACGATCCCGGCACTGACGACGCCGTTGCCCATCGTGTTCGCCACATGCAGGCCGAAGACCGCAAAGGCGATGAAGTTGAAGAAAGACGCCAGCAGCACCGCCGGCAGGGGCTTCAGCACGCGGGTGGACACCACCGTCGCAATCGAGTTGGCGCTGTCGTGCAGCCCGTTCAGGAAATCGAACAGCAGCGCCGTCGCGATCAGGGCCACCAGCACCGGGGTGCCGACCTGCATGGCTTCCATGCCGGTCAGACCTGCTCGACGACGATGCCGTCCACCACATCCATCACGTCCTCGCAGCGGTCCACCACGGCCTCGATCAGGTCATAAACACGCTCCACCGTCAGCTTGTGGCCCGGCGAGGTGTCGCCGGCGAACAAGGCGCGCAGCCCGCGGTCCTGCAGGTCGTCCGCTTCCCCCTCGATGGCCCGCACGGCGACCGAGATGGCGCCCAGGCGCGCGGCGCCGCGGTCTATGCTGCCCAGCAGCGGCATGGCATCGCGGATTTCAGAGGCCGCGCGCACGGCGCAGTCGGCCATGCCCTGCATCTCCGGCGTGAAGGCGACACCGTAGCGCAGCACGCGGCGGCCAGTGTCCTTCATCAGGTCTATGGTGTCGTCCAATGCCGTGATCAGGTCCAGCACCTGCGAGCGGTCGAAGGGGGTCACGAAGCTGCGGTGGATCGCCAGCACGGTGTCACGGGTGATGGTGTCCGCCTCCTCCTCCAGCCGGCTGATCTCGGCGACGTGCGCCGCCGACCCGCCGTCGCCTGACATCAGCGCGCGGAACGCCTCCGCCGCCGGCACGATCAGGCGGGAGTGCGCGCTGAACCGTTCGATGAAGCGCTCGTCCCGGGGCATGAGGGAGCGGAAGGCGCGGAGAAACATGGGCATTCTATCCAAGGTGGCGTCCAGCCATGGACGCGGTTCGGAACATACGCGCGGGGCTTGGCCGACGTTCCGCGGCTGGTGGCGTTACGGCGTTTCAGGTCGTGCAGGCATCGGCGGGTCATCCGTCATGGCAGGCCTGTTCGCTGGCAAGACCATATGCAGCGGATGGGCCTGCACACCTGCCAGCACCTGCCCGACGGATTGCTGTTCTGTTCCGGTGCGTTCTTCCTGTGGGCCGCGTTCGGCTGAACGGCCAAGCCGCCGCGGCCTCACCTGGAAGATGCGAGCGAATATCCTACTCAAGCTCCATGTCGTCTCCGATGCTTCCCACCCGGACGACGCCGCTGATCGCTGCCAACCGGGCAATGAGGTGGGAGACCGGCCGCTTGCCCTTCACCTGCATGGTCAGGGCGACGATGTTCCGGCCGAGGCGCTCATGCTCGGCACCTTCGAGGTCAGCCTGGTCCTGCGCCTCCTCGTGCGATGGCAGCGTTCCGGCGTCCCGATCCACGTCCACATGATCAATGGCAAAACGCAGGGTCGTGCAGGCGATGAGGATCATCCGCAGCGGCTCGGGGCTGTCGTGATAGAAAATCCTGAGCTTCGTCGCCGTGCGCCGTTCCCGCGGCAAGCGGGCGGCGAGCTTGGGAAAGATGAACATGATGACAAAGTGGCCAACCGCCGTGGCGACAGCCAGGATGGGCAGGCCCGCGCCGCAAGCCATGCCGAGCGCAGCTGTAAGCCATACCGACGCTGCCGTCGTCAGGCCGCGCACGACGTCGCGGCGCATGAAGATGACGCCGCCGCCGATAAAGCCGATCCCTGAGACGATCTGTGCGGCGACCCGGGATGGATCAACCACCACCCGGCCGGCATCCAGCACGTTCATGAACCCGTATTTGGAGATGAGCATGAACAGGGCCGCGGAAACGCCGACCAGGGTGTAGGTCCGCAGACCCGCACTCTTCTGCCGCATCTCGCGCTCTAGGCCGACGAGGGCCGAGAGGACGAACGCCAGCGTCAACTCTCCAAGCTGAATCCAGCTTTGTCCGGTCAGGTTAAACAACGCAGGACCTCTCGACTATGCAGGCCAACGCTGTCTCCCGGCCGGGAACCGCGCCGTTCCGCCCGCTGGCCCGCTGGCCCGCTCATCGCCCACCATGGCGCACGCTGCGGCTGGATGAATGGAAGCCGCATGCGATGGCCGGCCGGAGATCATTTCAACTCCGGCTTCCACCCTCCGCGCCGCGCGCTGCATATCTGCCTCCGATGGATCACGGCCGTGCAGACTCCGGCTGCGGCGGTGTCAGGCCGAGCGTCCGGCCCACGAACCCGGCCGCGTCGAAGTAGCGGACATCGCCCACGAGCTGCTCGTTCAGCACAGTCACCAGGCCGCCGCGCCCAGGCTCGGACGCCGTCACCCGCCGGGTGACGGCCGGCACGGCCCCGCCATGCAGCGCCTCGCCCAGCACCCGGCCGATCAACTTGCCCTTGTCGCGCGGCTGCAAGCCCATGAGGTGGGCGATCGTGCGGCCGACATCGGCATTGCTGGCCGGCGCCGGGTCAACGAAGCCGGCGCGGAAGTCCGGCCCGGTTGCCGCCATGAAGTTCCAGGTGTCGGACCGGCTGAACGACCCGTGCATCCCTTGGCCCTGCTGCAACGAGGTGTCGGCCACCTCCACCCCGCAGCGCATGGGATCTCCGCATACCGTGTCAAAGGAGCGGAAGCTGACCACGACTGAGGGCTGAGGCAGGACGGACGCACCTTCAAGCGCGATGGCGGACAAGGGCAGGGTGCCCGGAATCGAGCCAAGCTTGCTGTCCACGAACACGCCGCTCGTGTAATCCTGGGCCAGCAGCGCCTCCACGACCTTCTGCGCCAGCGCCTTGTCGCCGTCCGGGATGTAGATCAGGTCCGATCCGCCGTTGGTGGCGACCACTACCTTGGGATGGGCCGGGTCATCACCGATCAGCGCGTTGGCGAACTTGCCGTGGCTGCCAGGCTTGATCTCGGCCCCGCCGCTGTCGGGGTCGCGCAGCGGCATGCCTAGGGCCTGGGCGACGTCAATCCCGACGAAGCCCGGCGGCAGGAAGCCGGCGGGCACGTCGGCGTAGCTCGCCCGGGCCGCCGGGCTGGTCGCGCTCTGCTTCGAGATGGTCGAGAAGCCGTGGTCCGCGGTGACCACGACATCCGTGGTCGCGGACAGGCCAAGCTGGTCCAGGGCCGCCCGCAGCCGCCCGAGGTTCTCGTCGGCATTGCGTATCCCGGCCAGCGACGTCGGCCCGGCGACCCCGGGCACGAGCTGGTTGAGGCTGTCGCCCGTGTTATGCTGGCTGCCGTCGGGATCGCGGGACCAATAGACCATCACGAAGGGCTTGCCGCGCTCGGCGAGCATCGGCAGCACCACACGGGTGGCGGCTGCGGCGAAGTAGTCCTGCTGGGTGACGTTGGCGGACAGGGTGCCCGCCGTGGTGGCGTTGCCTGCCTTGCCGTTGTCGCCCCGCCCCGGCGTGGCCGCGGGCAAGCCCATCGCGGCGAGACGGCTGGCGACCTCGGGGGCCAGCGGGATGCCCCGCTCGGTGCCGGTCGCGTCGTCGAAGATGATGGTGGGACTGCCCGTGCGGTCGGTATGGTCGAAGATCAGGGTCGGGCCGAGCTTGCCCAGGGCCGCTGTGCCGTAGCCTGCCTCACGGGCAAGCTGCAGGATGGTCGGCTCGTCGAGGTAGTCTCCGAAGTGCTGGTCTATGTCGCCCAGCACCTGATCGTTCTCGATGAAGGGCGTCACGCTGCCCGCGGCGCCCGGCACGGGAAAGCCGGTGTAGATCGTGTTGCTGTAGTCGCCGGTGTCGCCGAAGTAGTGGCCGGTCGCCATCGCCGAGGCGTTGGCGGTGGTGAAGGTCGGGAACAGCGAGTGGCCGTTGCGGAGATGGACCCCCTGCCGGGCAAGCTGGGCCATGTTCGGCGCGGTGGCATCGTCCACCATGGCGCCGCGCAGCCCATCGGCGACGAACAGGACGACGTTGTGCGGCGGGTCGGCTGCCAAGGCAGGTTGGGCGGCGGCTGACAGGCTGAACAGCGTTCCTGCGAACAACAGTAGGTGCTTCATGGGCTTGCTCCCTGAACTCGGCGTCCGCTTGGTTGAACGGATCTGAAACGTGCTGGCATGGGGTCGGTGTGGCTGAGTGGGGCTTGCTCATGCAAGCTGCTGGGGCGAGGTTGGCTGGGCAGTCCATGCGAGGCTACGACCGCCATAGCACACCAAAGAAGCTGCGCCGTCACGAGGGTTTGTGGGCCAGTTGCGGTTCGGCAGTCTCACGGGCATTGGCACCTTGCGGCACCGAGGTTGCATTTGGGCGCAATAAGGGGTGGCGGGCATCGTCAGGTTGGCGGGCACGGCCAGGTCACGTCATCGTGGCAGGCGTGGCGAAAGCGGCCACACCGACCGCTGGTCAGAGCATCCGGATACCGACCCGCCGGATTTCCTGCGTCGCAGCTGGATGTTGCAACGCTTGCATTGCGGCGGTTCCTCCGTTTTTGGTGAGGCCAGGGGCCGGTGATGAATACGACGCTGGCGCTGGTTGACTTGGCAAGGGCGGCCGCGCTCCCGCTGTAGAACAGCCTTTGGACCAACCCGTCCAACCAGAGGCGTTGGCGCGATCCCTAGCGGCGCCTCCGAGATGGCGCGACCCGTTGACGTAGTCCTGCTTGGAGACCGAAGCTGGCCCTCAGCGCATGAACCGCGCGTGGGAGACGTCCATGTCCTTGGGTCGCCGAACAGCGCTTGCGGCGCTCGCTACGCCCTTCATCCTGCCGGCGGCGACCAGGGCGCAGGCACTCCGGCCGCTGCGTTTCGGCATTCTCGGCGACCTGTCCGGACCCTACCGTGACCTCTCCGGACCAGGGACGCTGGTCTGCGTCAACCAGGCCATCGCCGATTTCACCGCTGCCGGGGGAAGCGTTCCCACGACGGTCATCCAGGCCGACCACCAGCACAAGGCGGACGTGGGCAGCGCCATCGCCCGGCAATGGTTCGACAGCGGCGGGGCGGACGTCATCCTGGAGGTCAACAACTCGGCCATCGCCCTGGCCGTCGCCACCCTTGCCGCGCAAAGCGACCGCGTGTTCCTGGCGACCGGGCCGGCCAGCGCCGACCTGACCGGGCCGCGCTGCAATGCCAACATGATCCACTGGACATACGATACCTGGATGCTGGCGAACGGCACCGGCACCGCGGGCGTCAAGGCAGGCGGAACAAGCTGGTTCTTCCTCACGCCCAATTACACGTTTGGCCAGGCGCTGCAGCGCGACACCTCGGCCGCGGTCCTGCGCGCCGGCGGGACCGTGCTGGGCGCGGTAAGCTACCCGTTCCCGGCCACCACCGACTTCTCGTCCTTCCTGGTGCAGGCGCAGGCGAGCGGCGCCAAGGTCGTCGGGTTGGCCAACGCCGGGACGGACATCACCAACTCGGTCAAGCAGGCGCACGAGTTCGGCCTGACGCGGCCCGGCGGCGGCACGCGGCTGGCGGGGTTGCTGGCGCTGCTGAACGACGTGCGCAGCGCCGGGCTGGACGCGGCGCAAGGCATGCTGCTGACCGAACCGTTCTACTGGGACCTAAATGACCGCACCCGGCGCTTCACGGCCAAGGTGCTGCCGCAGATGCCGAACGGGCTTTATCCATCAACCAACCACGCCGGCGCCTACTCCGCCGTCCTGCACTGCCTGAAGGCGGTGCAGGCGATGGGTGGGACGGAGCATCTCGCTTCCGGACGGGCGCTGGTCGCCCAGATGAAGGCCATGCCGACCGACGATGACGGGCTGGGCATCGGCCGCATCCGCGAAGACGGGCGCAAGATCCACGACGCTTACCTTTTCGAGGTCAAAACGCCTGGCCAGAACAAGGGGGAGTGGGACCTGTACAACCTGCTGAGCACCATCCCCGCCGAACAGGCATTCCGTCCGATGGCGGAGGGAGGCTGCCCGCTCGTCCACGCTTGAGCATTGCATCGGAGG
This sequence comes from Acetobacteraceae bacterium, assembly GCA_036398775.1. Lineage (GTDB taxonomy): Bacteria > Pseudomonadota > Alphaproteobacteria > Acetobacterales > Acetobacteraceae > DASWOJ01. The sequence goes on along the minus strand of DASWOJ010000310.1, from coordinate 43,458 downwards.
TGGGATCGGGCTGGCCTCGGGTTGGTGGACGGTGTGCTGGCTTGAGAGATGCGCGGCATCAATGGAGTTGGGCGTCCCCGACGGCATCTACGCATCCAGGCTCTGGATCTGGGCTTTCAGCGCCTGGAAGGCGCCGATGGCCTGCCGAGCTCACGCACTTAGCGATGCGCCCCGGCGCTGGCCTGCATCGCCACCGTGCATGGCGGCTGGGCGGCGGAGAACTTGAGCAACCTCGCCCGCACCAGCCGTTTGCGGATGACGCATGGGACGGATGCATCCGTCCCATGCGTCTGGGAAACCTGCTTTGCAATGTACAGGCCGATGGCGTTGAAGCGGTTCTGATTTAGGTTGAGACCCGCGCCTATGATTTCCACTTCCGTTTCGGCATGGCGGCGCACTCCAGCGCGCAAGGCGGCATGGATTTACCGGAGCCGCTCATTTGGCTGTGGCGCGGCTAGTGTCCCGAGAGGACGGAAGCGAACTTCGAGCAGGACGCGACGGAACGCGCCAAGCCGATCTACCGGGTGCAGGTCGCCAATCGCGATGCGTGGCGACATGCCGATCTCGTCTGATCAGCAAATGAAGCGGGCGGCTACGGCTACACTGGCCTGCCTAGGAAGCCGAGCAGGCAGCGTACCACCGCGTCAGGCTGTTCCTGCTGCACCCAGTGGCCGGCGCCCTGGATCAGGGCGACGGGCGCCATGCGGGTGCAGGCCGTGCCCTGCATGCGCTCCAGCGCCCCTGGCGCCTGATGGATGCCCCAGTCGGCGGCCCCGGAGATGAAGCAGGACGGCACGTCAATGCTGCGGCCAGCGAACACCTCCAGCTCGGCGTCGAAGCGGCCGGAGGTGCGGCAGCGATACCATTGCAGCCCGCCCTGGAAGCCGGTGCGGGCGTATTCTGCAGCATAGACCGCCAGTTCCGTTTCCGGCAGCCAGCGGCAGGCAGCGACCTGGGCGGCGTCCGGCATCTCGGCTGCCACTGTGGCGGCCATGTCGGCGCCCAGGTCCATGATGTAGTAGGTCGGCAGCTCCGCCAACTCCTCCGCTGTCCAACTGGCAAGCGGGTGCGGCTGGTTGCCGGGCCAGTCGGCGCTCTTGTGATGGTAGTAGCCACGCAAGAAGTCGTGCAGGCCCTGGGCCGCGTGGCGCATGTCGGTGTCGGCACCGCGGGTCGAGTAATACCATTGGTAATGCTTGCGCGGCCGCGGCAGCGCCGCCAGCGCCGTGTGGATGTCGGGCTGCGGCGGCCGGCGCAGCAGCGGCGGACCGGCGAACGGCGCGCTCATCAATGCCACGGCGGGAAAGATGTCGGGGCGCAGCAGCGCGCACCAGGCCGCCACCGAGGCGCCGAAGTCATGGCCGACCACCGCCGAAACCCGGGCATGCCCGATGGCGTCCAGCAGCCCCAGCATGTCGCGCACCAGGTTCAGCATGCGGAAGCTGCCGAGGTCGCCGTCATAATCCGGGTCCCAGCCGGTGGTGCGGCCATAGCCGCGCTGGTCGGGTGCGACGACGTGGTAGCCGGCCTCGGCCAGTGCCGGCATCACCTTGCGCCAGCTATAGGCCAACTCCGGGAAGCCATGCAGCAGCAGCAGGCAGGGCCGCCCCGATGCCTCAAAGCCCGCCTCCAGCATGTGCATGCGTAGCCCGTTGCCGTTCTCCACCAGCCGCGCGGCGATCCCCGGCGGCAGAGTGGTCCCGTCCATCGCATCAATCGCGTTCATGATAATTCTGCACGGTTTCCGTGGACCGGTTGCGCCGTGTTCTCTGCTTCCCGTTCTGCCTCTTCGAGCGTGCGGCAGTCCAGGGCCAAACGCAACCAGACGGTTCGACGGAATGGCCGTTCCTGCGAAGCCCTTGCTGCCGGAAATTCGTTGGAAGGGGTGGTCAGTCGCTCAGAAGGCTGCTTGCACGTCGGCACTGACATCAGGGCCGAGATGCGCCTAGGCCGCAAAACATGGCCATTGTGCAACGTTGTTCCCGGTATCGTGTTGACCATCACCGTCGCAGAAGCCGCTGGCCTTGACTACCTTATGCTGCACTGCACAATAGAGGTAGGACGGACGGCGTTGCCGCGGTCTTCACACATAGCAGGCTACTAGGGAGGAGCTCCATCAACATGACAGGAGTTTCACATGAGCGTTTCATCCAGTTTCGGCTTTGCCGCTGCCCAAGTTCGTGGCCGCGCTTCCTTTGGGACAATGGTGCATAAGCTCGGCATGCATTGGCAGCGCGCCAGGGCGCAGCGTCAGGAAATCGGTCGGATCACACGGGAGCTGCAAAGCTACACGGACCGCCAACTCACCGACCTCGGCATGAGCCGCGCCGACATACCCGATGTGGCGCGCGGCACGTTCCGCGCCGGCTGAGGCATCGCCAACTTGGCTGCTGGCCGGCTTGTGGGATAGAGCTGGGCCAGGCAGCCTCGTTCCGCCGTGATGCTGCTGTTTGATCGCTGCAGGGTCCACCCAACGTACTGACGGGCCATCGAAGGCTACGGCAGTCTCAATGGCTGGAGACGGGCAATGTCAGCCCGAACCTGCGCGGTCCACTGCGTCTGAGTGCCCCTGCTTACGGCATGGCAGTCCGGACACCGGCCGCATCGTCGAGGTGAGTGGAAGCATGGAATGACGGTCGGCAACGCCGGCGTCAGGGCAGCAGGCCGCGATACGTGCCTCAACGCCCTCGGCGGGCCGGTAACGGGCTACTGCGGTTTCAGCTCCAGCTTCTGCACGCGCCAGTTCAGCAGTTCCGCCACGAACAGCGTGTTTTCCGAGGGGCAGGCAATCTGGTGTATCCAGCCGAACTCGCCGGGCATCTTGCCCGACTTGCCGAGGTAGCCCAGCACCTTCCCATCCAGGCTCAGCTTGTAGATGCGCCCGGGGTAGGCGTCGGACACATATAGTACCTGGTTCGGCGGTGGAGTGATGCACACTGTCCAGGGCGCGCCCGCCACCTGCGTCTTCGGCGTGCCGACGGGCGGGTTCTGGTCCGGCTTGTTCCCGATCGCCGGCTTCGTGGCCGGGTCAAACGGCACGTCAATCGTGATCTGCCGCAGCACGTTGCCGTCCGCGTCGAACACCTGCACCCGCCGGTTGCCGCGGTCGGCGACGTAGATGCGGTCCTGCGCGTCGCTGGCAATGCTGTGCGGCGTGTTGAGCTGGCCCGGCCCATCGCCGGGCGTGCCGAATGACCCGAGCCACTCGCCGGCCGGCGACACCTTGGCGACCCGGCTGTTGATGTAGCCGTCGCTGATGTAGCCGTTGCCCTTGCTGTCCCAGGTGATGTCGGTCACCTGCCGGAAATACCCGTCAATCGGCGGCTTCGGCGGCTTCGGGTGCTCCAGCGGCTTCGTGTCCTCGTCCGAGGCTTCCTGCTTGCGTCCGAACACCATGGTCACCCGTCCCGCCGGGTTGAACCGCACAACCTGATCCGATCCCTTGTCGGCGGCCCACACGTTGCCGTCCCGGTCAACTTTGACATCGTGCGCAAAGGACCAGGCATAAAGGTTCGGACCGACTTCGCGGATGAAGGCGCCGTCCGGTCCAAACTCCAGCAACTGCGCGGCGGCGGCGGCGTAGGCCGGGCCACGCGTGTTGCCGCGGTTGAATACGAACACATGGCCCCCTGCGTTCACGGCGACGCCCGACACCTCGCCCAGGAACATGGTGTCGGGCAGCTTCAGGAACTCGGCATCCGCGGTATATGGGATCTGCGGCGGGGTGGTCTGCGCATGGGCCGCGCTGCCGAGCAGCAGCAGGGCGGAAAAGGCGGCGCGCATCATGGACGGACTCCCCACGTTTTGGCCTATGCTCCCCCAATCGTCGCGTGTGTCAATGGAGCTGCGGATGCGTGTGCTGATCGGGATGCTGGCTCTGCTTGGCGCCGCGCCGGCACTGGCGGCGGGACCGGACCAGGCGGCGCTGGATGATGCGGTGCAGCTCGGCACCACGGCGACGCTGGCGCCCTTGTGCGGACTGCGGGACGAGCCGTGGGCTTTCGACCTGCGCCGGGCTGCCATCCTGCGCGCGACCAGGACCAACCGGCCGGACGACGGCGCCCTGCGGACGGCGCCCGGCAGCGCCCTGGTCCAGGGCGCGCTGGGCTACGCCGATACCGAGGCGACGGAAGATTTCGCGGAGAAGGCTCCCGAAACGACCTGCGGTCCCCTGGCAGCCAGTACGGAACTGCGGGATGCGGATGCAATCGTGCAGACGTTCCGTGCGCTGAAGGCAGCAAGCCCGCCTGGCAGTTGACCGCCGTCCCCAGCGGTTCCGGCGAACGGCCTTCTAGCAGAAGGGCTGGCCTGACTCTATGGCGCCTGGGACGGACCAGCCCCGCCTTGCGCCGATCCCCGCAACAACGCGCTTCGCCCCCCTGATGCCGTCGTGCCATGCTGCCCGTCTGCAACTCGTGGGACGCCGACACCATGCACCGACGCAACCTCGCCTCCACCGCAGCGCTCGGGCTGGGCTGGGCCGCCATCCCCGTCAGCAGTCCGGTGCGGGCGCAGGGCGCCCCGGCAGCCGGGCCCGCGACCCTGGGCGGCGCCATCACCGACGTGCCCGGCGTGGAGGTCGGCCACTTCACCGACAGCCGGCGGCCCACCGGCTGCACCGTGGTCCTGACCAGGGACGGCGCCGTGGGCGGCGTGGACGTGCGCGGCGCCGCGCCGGGCACTCGGGAAACCGACCTGCTCGATCCCAGCAACCTGGTCGAGCAGGTCCATGCCATCCTGCTGTCCGGCGGCAGCGCCTTTGGCCTGGACGCCGCCGGCGGCGTGATGCGCTGGCTGGAGGAGCATGGCATCGGCTACCCCGCCGGTCCCGTCCGCGTGCCCATCGTGCCCGCCGCCATCCTGTTCGACCTCGGCGTGGGCGACCCCAAGATACGGCCCGACGCCGCTGCAGGCTACGCGGCGTGCGAGGCCGCTCGCGCGGACGCCCCGGCGGAGGGCTCGGTCGGCGCCGGGACCGGCGCCACCGTCGGCAAGCTGTTCGGCATGGGACGCGCGATGAAGGGTGGCATCGGCACCGCCTCGGCCAGGATCGGCCGCGTCACGGTCGGCGCCATCGTGGCGGTGAACGCCGTGGGCGACGTGATTGACCCGGCATCGGGCCGGGTCGTCGCCGGCACCCGGACCATGGACGGACGGCGCGGGCCAGGCGCTGTCGAGGCGATCCTAAGTGGCGACGTGCCGCCCGCGCTGCAGGCGGGCATGGCGACCACCATCGGCGTGGTGGCGACCGACGCCCAGCTCACCAAGGCGCAGGCGCGCAAGCTGGCGGGGATGGCCCATGACGGCCTGGCGCGCACGATTGAGCCGTCGCATACGCTGTGGGACGGGGACACTCTGTTCGCGCTGGCGACGGGCCGCAGCGGATTGCCCGGCAACATGGTGGCGCTCGGCGTGCTGGCCGCCAGGGTTACGGCCTCGGCCGTTCTGCGCGCCGTGCTCGCGGCCAAAGGCATCAGCGGACCCGGCCTGCCAACCGTGCCTGGGGCGTCCGAGCTGGGATAGCAGCCTCGCCGGCACGTCTTCGGCTGGGCCGCACGTGCAGCCACCGGCGCTCCCCCGCGTTGCAGGAACGGTGCCCGCCCCCAGGTGGGCCGGCTGAGGTGGAGACGCATGGACCTTCCCGATGAAACCAGGACCGGACCGGCGATGCCGCGCACGCTGACCCCGGACCTCGGCGCACGCTTTGCGGGCATCGCGCTCGGGCACGTGCGGCGCGAGTATCCGAACAAGCCGGACCACACCCTGGCCGGGCCGCAGGACGCCCGCACGCCGTCCTCGCTGCACCCGGTGTTCTATGGCAGCTACGACTGGCATTCCTGCGTGCACGGCTACTGGCTGCTGGCGCGTCTGCTGCGCCTGTTCCCGGACATGCCGCCGGCTCCGCGCATCCGCGCGCTGTTCGACGAGCAACTGGTGCCGGAGAAGGTCGCGGCCGAGTGCGATTACCTGGCTGCGCCCACTGCCCGCGGCTTCAAGCGGCCCTATGGCTGGGCCTGGCTGCTGAAGCTTGCGGACGAGCTGCGGCAGTTGCCGGACCCGCGGTGGGCTGGGGCGCTGGCGCCCCTGGCGGACGCGTTCGCCGGGCGCTTCCGGGATTTCCTGCCGGACGCGGCCTATCCGGTGCGGGTCGGCACCCACTTCAACACGGCCTTCGGGCTGCGCATGGCCGCCGACTATGCCGAGGGCAAGGGCGACGCCGCGCTGCTGCCGCTGCTGGTGCAGACCGCCGAGCGCTGGTACGGGACCGATGCGGACTGCCCGGCCTGGGATGAGCCGGGCGGGGACGACTTCCAATCGCCTGCGCTGATCGAGGCCGAATGCATGAGGCGGCTGCTCCCGCCCGGGCGCTTCCTGCCGTGGTTCGAGCGTTTCCTGCCGCGGCTTGCTGAGAAGCAGCCGGCGACGCTGTTCAGGCCGGCGGCCGTCACCGACCGCAGCGACGGCAAGATCGCCCACCTCGACGGCCTGAACCTCAGCCGCGCTTGGTGCTTCCGCGCCCTGGCCGGCGCCCTCCCGGCAGGGGACGCCAGGGCAGGCATCATGAGGGACGCGGCGGAGCGTCACCTGGACGCCAGCCTGCAGCACGTGTCCGGGGACTACATGGGGGAGCACTGGCTCGCCAGCTTCGCACTGCTGGCGTTGGACACGTGAAGGGAGAGGCGCCACGCAGGCTCGCGGCCCACAGCCGTCGCATTGCGTGCGGACTGCTGGCTCTGGGGCTGACAGCAGCGTCCGTGCCGGCCGCGCGCGGCGACACCCGCGAGGTGCTGTCCGGCCTGGTCGGCCGCAGCAAGGCGGAGGTGATCCGGCGCCTCGGCCCGCCCTCCGACGCGGTCACGACCGTTGATGGCGAGCGGCTGTTCTACGAAACGCTGGACGCCGGCCGGATCGGCGACCGGAGCGGGCAGGCAACACGCGCCAACGAGCCGAGCAGGCTTGGCCCGTTCCCCCGGACCTACTCCTTCCACTGCAAGACGGAGGTGGTGATCCGGGACGGGCGGGTGCAGGCCTTTAACCGCAGCGGCAACGACTGCCGTCAATAGGCGTTCACCGCGGTGTTCCGGGCTCTGCTGGTTGCCGTATTGCCTGGCGCCAAACCCCTGGGATCGCATCCCACCTGTCCCTGAACCCCGCCCGCACCTGTGGGCTGGGGTGCGCGCTCTCCAGCACGCGCAGGCCGCCCAGCACGCCACGCGCCGCGCCTGCCGTCCGCCCCACCAGCACCGCCGTGTCCAGTGCGGGCAGCAGCGGGAGCAGCCCGGCTAATGCTGCCAAACCCGCAACGCGCTCTACTCCTGCGACTGCCGTGGTGCCGTTCCACCAGGGCACCAGGTTCCACAGCACCGTCTCGCTTCGCGGCAGCCCGGCCTCCGCCATGAAAGTGCGGATCGCCGCCGCCGTGGGCGTGTCGTTGTCGCGGCTGACGAAGCCGCCGGGGTGGATGCCCGGCCCCGGCTTTTCCAGCAGAAACAGCACGCGCGCCGCCATGCCGCCGTCCAGCGGGTCGAAATCCGGCACCATCGCATCCGGACGGCGCAACCCGGCGGCATAGGCGGCCAGCGGCGCGAGGTGGGGCAGGGACAGCAGAGTGCGGCGGCGTTCCCGTTCTGCTGGGTTGCCCAGGACACCCCGTGTCGCGTCGGCCACGCAGGCTGCGGCGCATCCTGCATCAATGGACGGGTGCGCGGCCCTGGTCATCGCCGCCCTCGGTGACGGCCGCTCTCGATGCCGCCGACGGGGGGTGTGCCGCCGCTGCCGTTGTCGGCCGGGTGTTCCGCCATCCTGTATTGCCGCTCCATTCCATTGAGGATGGGTCTGAAACGAATGGTTGAAACCGATGCATCGCACCGGCAGGTGCAGCATCTCCGCATTCCTGACTGTTCCTGACCTTTCACCACAGGCCCTGTATCCCTCTGCATGGTAGCGCTTTACCTGTGCCCGCCCTTACCCGGGCTGCGGCGGGAGTGGGCGGCATGAAGGTCTCGGTAGTCATCCCAGTGTTCAACGAGGTCGAGGGGCTGCCCTCCCTCTATGCTACGCTCCGCGCCGCGCTGGACCCGTTGCCGCACCCGTCCGAGGTCGTGTTCGTGGACGACGGTTCCCGCGATGGCTCCGCCGACCTGCTGGAGGGCCTCGCGCTCACCGACCCGCGTATCTGCGTCATCCGCCTGCGCCGCAACTACGGCCAAACCTCCGCGATGATGGCCGGGTTCCAGCACGCGACCGGCGACGTCATCATCCCCATGGACGCCGATGGGCAGAACGACCCGGCCGACATCCCGCTGCTGCTGGGCAAGCTGGATGAAGGCTACGACGTGGTGTCCGGCTGGCGGCGCCAGCGGGAGGACAAGGCGCTGACGCGGCGCCTGCCGTCCGTCCTCGCCAACCATCTGATTTCGGCCGTCATGGGCGTGCACCTGCACGACTATGGCTGCACCCTGAAGGCATACCGGCGCGACGTGCTGGAGGGGGTGCGGCTGTATGGGGAAATGCACCGTTTCATCCCGATCTTCGCATCGTGGGAGGGTGCGCGGGTGGCGGAGGTGCCGGTGCGGCACCATGCCCGGCGGTTCGGTTATTCCAAGTACGGCCTGGGCCGGGTCGTGCGGGTGCTGCTGGACCTGCTGACGCTGTTCTTCATCGGCCGGGCGCTGGACCGTCCGATGCAGTTCTTCGGCAAGGTCGGCGTCGGCGCCTTGGCGGCCTCCATGCTGGCATTTGGTTGGGCGTTGATGCTGCGCCTTGGCGGCACGTCCCTGATCCAGACACCGCTGCCGCTGCTGGCCGCAACGCTCGGCCTGTCCGGCGTGCTGTTCCTGCTGCTGGGCATCATGGCGGAGATCATGAGCCGCACCTACTTCGAGGCGCAGGGCAAGGCGCCGTACAAGATCCGGTCCGTCACGCATCACGAGGCCACGCCGCCGCGCCTTGTCGCCGTGAGCCGTTGGTAGATGTGCGGCATCGCCGGGTTCTCGGCGCCGGGCAGGAACGCCCGGCCGCAGCTGCAGGCCATGCTGGACGCGGTGGCGCACCGCGGCCCCGACGGGTCCGGGCTGTTCGTGGACGAAGGAGTGGCGCTCGGTCACTGCCGTCTGGCGGTCATAGACCCGGCTGGCGGCGCGCAGCCGCGGGTTGACGCAGCGTCCGGGGACGCGCTGACCTTCAATGGCGAGATCTACGGCCATCGCGCCCTGGCCGACGACCTCCTGCGGTCCGGCGTCGCCCTGCGCGACCGGTGCGACACCGAGGTGCTGTTCCAGCTGATCCGGCGCGACGGCATCCGGGCCGCTGTCGAGCAGGCCGGCGGCATGTTCGCCTTCGCCTATCGCGATGGCCGCAGCGGCGACATCTACCTGGTCCGGGACCGCTACGGCGAGAAGCCGCTGTACTATGGCGTCGCCAAGGGGCAGTTGGTGTTCGGATCGGAGGCTGGCGCCGTGCTGGCCCATCCGGCGTTCCGGGACGCCGCGCCAGACCTTGCCGCTGCCTACCAGCTTCTGCAGTTCGAGTATGTGCCCGGCGGGTTGTCGGGTTGGACCGGCATCCGCAAGCTGCGGCCCGGCACGATGCTGCACTTCGCCGATGGACGGGCCAATTTGGCGGAATACTGGTGCCCGCAGGTCGGGGGCGGCCCGGCTGTCGGCGACGGGGAGGCGGCGGACCGGCTGGACGCCCTGCTGCAGGACGCGGTCGCACGGCAATGCGTCGCCGACGTGCCGCTCGGCGTGTTCCTGTCGGGCGGGTTGGATTCCAGCCTGCTGACGGCGCTGGCGGCGCGCTGCAACCCGGGGATCACGGCGTTCACCGTCCAGGTCGGCGGGCGCGGCTATGACGAGACGCCCCATGCCGCCGCGGTCGCCCGCCACCTCGGGGTCGCGCATGAGGTGGTGCGGCTGGGGGATGCGGACGTGCAGGATGCCGCTGCCGGGGTGGAGTCGTCCTTGTCCGAGCCGCTGGCCGACCCCTCCCTGCTGCCGGCCTGGCTGATGTGCCGGGCGGCGCGGACGCGGATGACGGTGGCGCTGGGTGGGGATGGCGCGGACGAGGTGTTTGCGGGCTACCCCAACTTCCAGGTGCAGCGCCTGGCCGGGCTGATGCAATGGTTGCCGGCCGCTTCCGGCGCCGCACTGTCCGCTGCGCTGGCACGGCTGCCGGCGAAGGCCGCATACATGTCGCTGCCGTTCCGGCTGGCGCAACTGTCCCAGGGCTTCGGCGAGGTCCCGGCGCGGCAGTCGGCCTACTGGATGGCGCCGTTCGGCCGGGCCGGCATGGCCCGGCTATGGGCGGCGGACGTGGACCAGGATGCGTTGCGGGACGGCGCGTTCGCGGCGCTCGGCCCGCAGCCCGGCGGCGGCGTGGACGGGCTGCTGCACGGCTTCCTGACGGGCTACCTGCCGGATGACATCCTGATGAAGACCGACCGTGCCGCGATGTTTCATGGGCTGGAGGTACGGGCGCCGTTCCTGGACCGCGCCTTCGCCGAGTATGCCTGCGCCCTGCCCACCCGGCACAAGCTGCGCGGCGGCACGGCCAAGTGGGCGCTGAAGCAGGTGGCGCGCCGCTACCTGCCGGACGGGATCGTGAACCGCCGCAAGCATGGCTTCGGCATCCCAATCGGCCCCCTGCTGCGCACTTCCCTGCAGGGGCGCCTGCGCGACACCGTCCTGTCGCGCAGCAACCCGGCCGCGGCATGGTTCCGGCGTCAGGAGCTGGAGCGCCTGGTGCAGATGCACCTGTCCGGCGAACGGGACCACGGCAAGCCGCTATGGGCGCTGCATGTGCTGTTCACCGTCGCAGGCAGGCGGCGCGGGTCTCCGGGTACCGCGCCGGCCTTGATGGGTGCGGACCGGCCCCTGGCGGAGTTGGGCATATGACCGCGTCTGTTGCAGTGCCGTCCCGTCGGGACACCGCCGGCTCGCCCGACCGGTTCGGCTATGAGTGGGACTCCTATTCGGACCTTCTCCCGGTTCATGAGGAGCAGTTCCGCCGTTGGACGCCTGGGGTGCCGCCGGAGGGTTGGGCGGGCAAGACTTTCTTGGATGTCGGCTGCGGCATGGGGCGCAACAGCCATTGGCCAATGACGTATGGCGCTGCCGGCGGGGTTGCGGCGGACCTGGACGAGCGTTCCCTGGCAGCAGCCCGGGACACGCTGGCCAGGTTCCCGGCAGTGGACGTCGTGCGCGCCAGCGCATATGAACTGCCCTACCAGGACCGCTTCGACATAGTGTTCTCCATTGGGGTGATCCACCACCTGCAGGACCCCGGCCTGGCGCTGTCACGCATGGTGCAGGCCGCGCGGCCCGGCGGACAGGTGATGGTCTGGGTGTATGGCGCGGAGAACAACCGCTGGCTGACGGCCGGGTTGAACCCGCTGCGCCGGGCATTGTTCAGCCGGTTGCCGTTGGGGTTGGTGCATCACCTGTCCCTGTATCCGGCGGGGCTGCTATGGCTGCTGCTGCGCCTGGGGGTGCGGCCGATCAGCTACTTCCGCCTGATCGCCAGGTTCGGCTTCCCGCATTTGCGGTCCATCGTGTTCGACCAGATGCTGCCGCGCATCGCCCATTACTGGACCGGGGCGGAGGTGGCGGCGCTGATGGATCGGGCCGGGCTGCAGGACGTGCGGCTGGATTGGGTGAACGAGATGTCCTGGGCTGCGATCGGCACGAAGCCGGGCGGAGCCTAGCGGATATGGGCAGGCCGGCTTTTTTAGGACCGGCCAGCGTCATCGCATTGGCAGGATCGGCTAGCCCTGAGCAGGCTTGCGCGGCGCGGCGCTCAGGCGGCCTGCGGTCAAGCCAGGCGGCCCAAGCCTGCCTGGGTCCTATTGATGCGCAGACCTCGCTGAGCCTGCTTGGATCCGGTGCTTCCCCCTCAACGACCGGCCGTGCGGCGGGCAGCAAAGGTTGCTTTGACGCTGGACAGGCGGTCCACCACGGACACGGGCAGGATACGGACCACCGATTGCCGGAGGCGCTCGGACGGCGTCCAATAGGTGGCAAGCGGCTGCGAGTCCGGGATGACGGCGTCCCCTGCCGAGGGAGACAACCGGGCTGCGCCAGCGTCGCTCACATACAGGATCATGTTGCAGCCATACCAGCGTTGCACCTGCGCATCCCCCTTTACGGCGGGCCGGACCAGGTCCACGGCATGGTAGCCCCGGGCGGCAAACAGCCCGCGCCAGAACGCCAATGGCTGCTCGTTGACGTGATGCTCCCCGCCTTGCCCCGGCACGGCGGCAGAAAACAGGACCGCGTCGGCATGATGAGTAAGGGTGCCGACAAATGCATCGGAGCAGGCGGGCGGCAGGTGTTCCGCGACCTCCAGGCTTTGGACCAGATCGAACCTGCGGTTCAGGTCAATGGAAGCGGCCAGGTCGGATGGCAGGAACGCGCTTTCCGGGATGAGGAGGCGGCTGCGGTCCACGTAGGGTCCATCAAGGCCGAGGATTTCCGCCCCGGCGCCTTGCCAGGCCCGCAGCCAGGCGCCCTGGCCACAGCCGAAGTCCGCGATGCTGGCAACCGGCAGGGCCGCCGCGACCAGCGGCACGATTCGGCTGGCCGACCGCGCTGCGAACGAGTCGAGGAAGGAGTAGAAGGTGCTGCCGTATTCGTGCACGCGGGTCATCCTGGCTGGGGAGGTGTCTAGCCTGCCATGATTGTTTCATCCGCAAACAAGGCAGAGGCAAGCTTAAACCTCGTGGCCCGGTGCCGGGCCATGTCCCGCCCGACCGCCTTGTGGATCGCCTATCTTGCGCTCGCCGCCCTCCTTGCGGTGCCGCTGCTGCTGGTCGAGGTTCCGCTAGCCTCGGACACCCTCAACCATCTTGCCCGCATCCACGTCCGGGCACACATCGCGGACGACCCTGATCTGGCCCGCTTCTTCGAGATACGGAACTACCTTGTGCCGTACATGGGGCTGGACTGGCTGATGACCCCGCTGGCGCGCGTCATGCCGACGCTGGTGGCGGGGCGGGTCGGCATCATGCTGCTGCTTTGGGGCACGGTCGGTGCGGTGGTGGTGCTGCAGCGCGCCTTCACCGGGCGCATCGGGTTCGAGCCGCTGCTGATGGGCCTGGTCAGCTACAACGCCCTGTTGGCCTGGGGCTTCCTTAACTACATCCTGGGAGTCATCGGCGCGCTGCTGGGCCTGGCGGCCTGGCACATGATGCGGGACCGGCCGCGGCTGCTCCGCTTGGTCGTGTTCACGGCCGTGGCGACAGCGATGTATTTCGTCCACCTGCTCGCCCTTGTGCTGTATGGCGCGATGCTGGGAACTTACGAGGTGTTCGGCCGCCCGCGGGCCTGGCGGACGCCGGTCCGCGATTGGGTTCTGCTTGCTGCGCAGTTCCTTCCAGCCGCTTTGCTGTGGAAGCGGCTCGCGATGCTGCCGCTTGGAGGGGCGCCGGTCGAGGCAGAGTGGAGTTTCCAGCTCAAAATCCTGGGGATACAGTCTCCGTTCCTGTTCGCCGGCGCAATGGGCGGCGCAAGCGTTGGCTTGGCCGTTTTCATCGGGTGTGCGTCGCTGTTGATCTATTTGAGTTTTACAGGTGTGCTGCGCTGGAACCGCGAGCTGGCAGCCTCTGCTGCTGGACTCATGCTCATGAACCTGGCGGTGCCGACCTCGATGGATGGCGTGCTGCTGGGCGACATGCGCCTGCCGGCTGCCGCTGCTTACATGTTTGTCGCAGCCGTAAGCGTCGTGCCGGGGACAGGCAAAAAGCTGCTTCCCCTAGGAATGCTGCTGGCGGCGGCGATAATGATGCAGGTCGGGTCGGCCGCGGTGGCGATGCGCGCGTGCGACGGCCAGTATGGAGAGCTTCGCGCCGCCCTGCAGGCCATCCCTCGTGGAGCCATCCTGGTTTCTGCACAGGAGCAAAATGCGCCGGCACCTGGCGTCCGCTGCAGCGACCTGCGGGTATATGATCATATGGCGCAACTGGTCACTGTCGAGCGGTCAGGCTACAGCCTGGGCTTTTTTGCCCCTGCAACCGCCGTGAACGTTCGAAGCGGCCTACCCGTTCTCCTGGAAATGCTGTTCACAGAGTCTTTCAAATCCGAATATCTGCGGGAAACCGGCTACCTGCTCTGGATACATCTCGGCAACCATGACCGGCCGCTGCCGCCGGGACTGACATTGCTGCGCAGCGGCAGCTTCTTCGACCTGTTCTCGACCGCAGGGGAGCCGCAGCGTTGACGCGCCACAGCCGGCCTTGCTGCATGGCCCATGCAGGACATTCGCCGGCGGCGCTTGCTGTCCAGCGCCCTGCCGGCGCATGGCGTCGCTTGGCAGGCTTGCCGATCCATCGCACGCCTGTCCCAGCGGTTCCTTCCGGCCAGGGCGATATCGAAGCTGTGCAACGATGATGGAACAGTTCGTCGCGGCAGCCTCCCATGAAGGTCTGGCCGTCCCCCGGTCACGGCGGATCGGGGCTGGACCGGCCGTGCTGGTTGCGGCGTATGCGCTGTTGGCGCTGCTTCTCGCTGCGCCCCTCCTCGCTGTCGAGGTCCCGCTCGGAGGGGACACCCTGAACCACCTCGCCCGTATCCACGTCCGGGCGCATATCGCGGACGACCCCGACCTGGCCCGGCTATTTGAAATCCGCGACGTGCTTGTGCCCTACATGGGGCTGGACTGGCTGCTGACGCCGCTGGCGCGGGTGATGCCGATCTTGGTTGTGGGGCGGATTGCCGTCGTGCTGCTGCTGTGGGGCCTGGTCGGTGCGGTGCTGGTCCTGCAACGCACGTTCACCGGGCGCATCGGGTTCGAGCCGCTGCTCATGGGCCTGGTCAGCTACAACGCGCTCCTGGGCTGGGGCTTGCTGAACTACGCACTGGGTGTCATTGGCGCCCTGCTGGGCCTGGCCGCCTGGCACAGGTTGCGCGGGCAGCGATGGCTGCTGCGCTTGGCCGTGTTCACGATGGTGGCGACGTTGATGTATTTCGTCCACCTGTTTGCCCTCGCGCTGTATGGCGTGATGCTGGGCGCCTACGAGGTGTTCGGCCGCGGCCGGCCCTGGCGCACCCCGGTGCGGGATTGGATGCTGCTGGCCGCGCAGTTCCTGCCAGCAGCAATCCTGTGGCTGCAGCTTGCGATGCCGCCTGGCGCGGAAAGCGGCACGTACTGGCTTCCGGAAGCAAAGTTTCGGTTGCTGACGTCGCCGTTCCTTTTCGCCGGAGCGTCAGGTGGCCTGGACCCTGGGATGGCCGTTTGCGTCGGGTGTCTGTTCTTGCTGGTCCGTTCGACCCGCAGTGGCCTCCTCCGCTGGAACTGCGGGCTGGGCGCCATGGTGGCCGTGCTTGCGCTTGTGAGCCTGATTCTGCCGACCCAAATGTTCGGCGTCTTCATCGTAGATTTGCGCTTCCCCGTAGCGACTGCCTGCTTGACCATCGCTGCAGTGCAGATCGTGCCCGGCGCCAACAGACGGCTGCTGCCGTTGGGAGTGCTGCTCGTCGCGGCGACATTGGTTCAAGTTGGGTCCGCAGGAGCGGCGATGCGCGCCTGCGACCGTCATTACAGTGAAATCCGTATAGCTTTGCGTGCAGTGCCGCGCGGCTCCATCCTGACTGCCATTGAGGAGGTCGAGTTGCCGGCACCCGGCGTACGGTGCAGCAACCTGCGCATTTATGACCATATCCCACAGCTGATTACCTTGGAACGGTCGGGTTACAGTCCGGGTTTCTTTGCCCGTGTCACCTCAGTAGCGTTACGGGGCAACCTTCCTACTGACGAGGACCCGTGGCCCGCGCACCTGGTCACGTCCGACATGCTGCCGCAGAACGGATACCTGCTCTGGATGCACTTCGGCAACCATGACCGGCCGGTTCCGCCAGGGCTGACGCTGCTGCACAGCGGCAGCTTCTTCAACCTTTTCTCAATTCCTTGAACGTTCGCTGCGAACCGAGCATGACATTGTTCCCGGATTGTCTCCGCGGCGGGCAGGTAGGCGCGAGCATTCCTTTCAAGAATACTGGCGGCGGTCCCAAGGGCCGGCGCGAGAGTGCGGCCCCGACCATCCCGTCGTCCACCACGCCGCCTCTGCCGCCTCGGCCGGCAAGCCGCTGCCGACCAAGGCCGAGTGGGAGTTCGCTGCCCGTGGCGGCAAGGACCGCGGCGAGCATGCCGGGGGGAACGAGCTGGCGCCGGACGGCGTGCGCCGGGCAAATATCGGGCAGAGCCATCTGCCCATAACCGGCATCCAGGGCGCCGGACGCTTTCCTCCTTCTGGCGGCGAAATCCTGCGAACAGAGCCGCCGGCATGATCGCAAAACACTGAAGAGGACTATCGCACCGCATCGTGCGTTGGACGGAACCCCATGATGGAGGCCTCCATGCGTCTTGCGCCCTTGCCGCCCAACCAACTCCCGCCCGGACTCAAGCTGTTCTACGACGACATGCTGAAAGGGATCGAGGCTCACCTCAAGGGCTTCGTGTCGAAGCGGGTGGACGGCGCGCTGATCGGCCCGTTCAACCCAATGCTGCACTTCCCGCAATTCGGGCAGCCTGCCTGGGCCTATACCAAGGCGCTTATTGACAACTCGACCCTGCCGAAGCCCGCTCACGAGGTGGCGATCCTCGTCACCGGCGCACGGTTCGGATCGCGCTATGAGCTTTATGCCCATGAGCGTGTCGGCGAGACGGCGGGTCTCTCCAAGACCAAGGTCGCCACCATCGTGGCAGGCGAGCGGCCGGCCGACCTGACGGCCGAAGAGGGCATTGCCTACGATCTTGCCGCGGCGCTGACCCGGGGAGGGCCGCTGCCCGAGGCGACCTACCAGGCGGCCGTCGAGGCCTTCGGCGATCAGGGCACGGCGGAGTTCGTTTACCTGATTGGCGGCTATTGCCTGGTGTCCGTCATGCTCAATGCCTACGACGTGTCGGTTCCCGGGCGGGAGGAGGGGCTTGGTTGACGAGTCCCCCATCACCCCCACCGGCACCCCCACGGGCATTCCCACTGGCGGTCCGTCCACAGGCGCCCGGCGTCCATCCATCCATTCGGCTACGGAGGCACAGCCCATGCCCGGCCCGCTCGACGGCATAACGGTGATTGATCTCACCTCGATGATATCCGGTCCGCTCGCCACCATGATGCTTGGCGATCAGGGGGCCGACGTAATCAAGGTCGAGAACCCCAGCGGAGGCGACCACACGCGGGCCGGCGCAAACCGCCGGGGCGGCATGTCGGCCTCGTTCCTCAACAACAACCGCAACAAGCGGTCGGTCGTGCTGGACCTCAAGACCGAAGCCGGGCGATCCGCGTTGCTGCGTCTCTCGGCCAGGGCCGATGTGTTCGTGCAGAACTTCCGCCCCGGCGTCGCCGACCGCATCGGCGTCGGCGAAGCCGCGATCCGCCAGGCCGCGCCCGGCATCATCTATGTCTCGATCAGCGGCTTCGGCGAGGACGGACCATTTGCCTCCAAGCCGGTCTATGACCCGCTGGTGCAAGCCATGTCGGGCCTGGCCACGGTGCAGGCCGGGTCCGACGAGGAACGGCCACGCCTGGTCCGGACCATCCTGCCAGACAAGCTGACGGGCATCGTCGCCGCCCAGGCGATCACTGCGGCGCTGCTGGCGCGGGCACGGACCGGGCAGGGGCAGCACGTCCGCCTGTCCATGCTGGAGGCAGTGATCGCCTTCCTGTGGTCGTCCGACATGGGCAGCCAGACCTTCGTCGGCGACGACCTGCCGCAGCAGGAGGCGGCCAGCTTCACCGACCTGATCTACGAGACCGCCGACAAGCCCATCAGCGTCGCCGTGCAATCGAACCATGAATGGGAGGCATTGAGCCGCGCGCTGGCGCAGCCCGGCTGGCTGCAGGATGCCCGCTTCCGCACGCCCGCGCTCCGGCAGCAGCACATCAACGAGCGCCTTGCCATGACGCAGGCGGTGCTCCGCACGGGCACGGCGGCGGAGTGGCTGGATGCATTGACCCGCGCCGGCGTGCCGTGCGCGCCGGTGCTCACCCGCACGGAAACCCTGCTCGATCCCCAGGTCGGCGCGAACGGCATCGTGGTGGAGACCGAGCATCCCGCCGCCGGCCGTATCCGGCAGGGGCGCCCGGCCGCACGCTTTTCCGTCACCCCGCAGGCTATCCGCACCGCAGCACCCGGCTATGGGGAGCATACCGAGGCCGCTCTGCTTGAGGCTGGGCTGACGCAGGCGGACGTCGCCGCGTTGCGCCAGCAAGGCGCCTTCGGGCCGGGCCTGGAGCAGATGGCATGATTGATTTCCATTACTGGCCGACGCCGAACGGCTGGAAGGTCGCCATCATGCTGGAGGAGACGGGGTTGGACTACCGCATGCTGCCGGTCAACATCGCCCGTGGCGAGCAGCACGCGCCCGATTTCCTTGCGATCAGCCCCAATGGCCGCATGCCGGCGATCGTGGATCACAATGCCGCCGGCGGCCCGCTCGCCATCTTCGAGTCTGCCGCCATCCTGCTGCACCTGGCGGACCGCTCCGGCCGGTTCGCGCCGGCCGGCGCCCGGGACCGGGTGGCGTTGATGGAATGGCTGTTCTGGCAAATGGCCAACCTTGGGCCGATGGCGGGACAGCTCAGCCACTTCGTCAACTACGCGCAGGGCGAGCATCCCTATTCCAAGCAACGCTACGCCGGCGAATATGCCCGCTGCCTGGGCGTGCTTGAGCAGCGCCTGGGGGACAGGGAATACATCTTGGGTGACTACTCGATCGCGGACATGGCGTCGTGGCCCTGGGTGCTGATCGCCAAGCCGTTGGGCCAATCGCTTGACCCATTCCCGAACGTGTCGCGCTGGCGGAACGCCATCAAGGACCGTCCAGCCGTCCGGCGCGGGGTTGACCTGGGAAAGGAGTTGCGGCGCACGTCATCACCCACGGACGATGAACGCCGTATCTTGTTCAACCAAACGGTCGCCACGGGCGAGGCGTGAGGCGGGTGGCGTGTGCGCCGGTCAAGTCATGCCAGGGATCGGATGCACGACCTCGCCGGTGTCGCTGCCGTTGATCGCCTGGGTGGCATAGGCGAACGGGTAGCGGCGGACCAGCCCCTCCATCAGGTGCGGATCGCTCCCCCGCGACAACAGGGCCGCGTCTCGGCTTGGAAAGGGCCGCCTGCCGGGGCAGGGTGGCGGCGTCATGATGAACGACCTTTCGGCCTACCTGCTCCGCATTCGGCCTGAGGCGCTGTTCGCACTCGACATCGTGCTCGCTGCGCTCGTCACCGCGCACGCGCTGCTGCGCAAGCGCGACGTGGCGTCGGCCACGGGCTGGATCGGCCTGGCCTGGCTGGCGCCCCTCACGGGCACGGTCCTCTACCTGATGTTCGGCATCAACCGTGTGCAGCGCCGGGCACGACGGCTCCGTCCGGCCGGCGACAGGCGGGGCGGCCAGCCCAACCAGCCCGAAGCCAGCAGCGACGGCCACCTGCGCCCGCTGGAGCGGG
Organism: Acetobacteraceae bacterium; assembly: GCA_036398775.1. Taxonomy (GTDB): domain Bacteria; phylum Pseudomonadota; class Alphaproteobacteria; order Acetobacterales; family Acetobacteraceae; genus DASWOJ01. The sequence continues at coordinate 24,017 of DASWOJ010000310.1, read as the reverse complement.
GCATCGGCCGCATCACCGGCAGCCGGCTCCTGCCCGGCCTGGTGCAGGTTTATCGGGACGGCGACGAAGCATACCCGCCGATGCTGGCGGCGATCGCGGCGGCGCGGCACAGCGTGTGCCTGTCCTCCTATATCTTCCGCACCGATACCTGGGGCAGCCGGTTCACCGACGCGCTGGCTGGCGCCCACCAGCGCGGCGTTGCGGTGCGGGTCCTGGTTGACGGGATCGGCGGCGGCTGGCTGCTGTCGCGCGCCTACCACCGGCTGCGGCGCCAGGGCGTGCCGGCCGCGCGCTTCATGCACTCGCTGCTGCCCTGGCGCATGCCGTTCATCAACCTGCGCTCGCACAAGAAGACGCTGGTCGTGGACGGGACGGTCGCCTTCACCGGCGGCATGAACATCGCCGACGAGAACGTCATGGCGACCCATCCGCGGCAGCCGGTGCGGGATACCCATTTCCAGGTCGAGGGGCCGGTCGTCGCCCAGATTGCCGAGGACTTCGCGGAGGACTGGGTCGCCGTCACGGACGAGGACCTGCAAGGCGCCGCTTGGTTCCCTGACCTGTCCGGTGGGGACGGCGCCCCGGCCCGGGTCGTGGAGTCCGGGCCGGACAAGGACCTTGAGAAGATCGAGTTCGCGGTCCTGCAGGCCGTTGCCTGCGCGCGGGACAGCATCGCAGTGATGACCCCGTACTTCCTGCCCGACGAGCGGCTGACGACCGCCCTGGCCCTGGCGTCAATGCGCGGGGTCTCGGTGGATGTGGTGATCCCCGAGCGGAGCGACCACCGCTTCGTGGACTGGGCCACCCGGGCCAATGTCGGCCCGCTCCTGGACGAAGGTGTACGCATCTGGCGCTGCCCGCCGCCGTTCCGCCACTCCAAGCTCCTGGTCGTGGACGGGAAATGGTGCCTGGTCGGAAGCTGCAACTGGGACATCCGCTCGTTCCGGTTGAACTTCGAGTTGTGCCTGGAGGTGCTCGACGATGGCCTGGCCGGGCAGCTTGCGTCGCTGATGCTCGCCAGCCGCGGCGCGGCGCTGACGCAGGCGGACCTGGACCGGCGTTCACTGCCGGTTCGGCTGCGTGACCATGCCGTTCGGCTGATGCTGCCCTATTTGTAGGCGTTGGGGCGGGGACCGGGCTTATGCTCAATTGGCCTATCGTGGGGGCTGATGAAATTGCCTGACGGTGATGGGCTTTGCCGCTGGACTCACCGCGTTCAGCACGGGGACGGCGCAGACGTGCTGGCCCTGCGCATGCAGGCGCGGGACTGATCCCGCGCCTGCATCTTGCCAAGGCCGTCTTGGCACTCCGGGCGTGATCGAATGTCATCCCGTTCTCATGAAGGTTGCGGTTCTCGTGAACGCGGCGAGCGTGCGGGCGTGGGCTGCGTTGTCGAAGACATTGGTGCAAGGAGGCGATGGCGGCCTCGAACAATCGCTGACGAATCCTGTCTGATGACGCCCGTGCCAATACTGCTACTTGAATGTGTGAAGCAAAACGACTCGCTCTAAGCAGGCTTATGCGGCCTGTCACACAGGTGGCCTGCGGCCGTGCCAGGCCGCATAAGCCTGCTTAGTTTTTCCATCTGTGCGCAAACCTCCAGAGATTTGCTTAGGAAACCGGTAGCGTGGATCTGTCCGAGTTCGACCGTTTCGCTGACGAGTATCGCGACATCCATCGTGCGAACATAGCAATCACGGGTGAGGCGCCGGAGTACTTCGCAAACTACAAGATTGACCTGCTCCTTGCAGCAGCATCGGCCCATGATTTGGATGCCCGGCGCATCCTTGATTTCGGATCGGGAGTTGGAAGCTCCATTCCCGCGTTTCGTCGCTGCTTCCCCGCTGCCCGTCTGACGTGCGCCGACGTGTCCCAACGCAGTCTGGACGTGGCGGCATTAAGGTTCCCAGGTTTCGGAGTCGGCATGAGGATCGCAGGCAGCCAGGTGCCTGCCGAGGATCAGGCCTTTGACCTCTCCTTCTCGGCCTGCGTCTTTCATCATATCGCGCCTGAGGAGCACGTGAGCTGGCTGCGGGAGCTTCATCGCGTCACCCGGCCCGGCGGCCTGCTTTCAGTCTTCGAGCACAATCCACTCAATCCATTGACCAGGCACGCTGTCAACACCTGTCCCTTCGACGTCAACGCCCGCCTGATTGGGGCCGGGCGCCTGGCGAGGCTATGCTTGCAGGCGGGATGGCGGCGGCCCCGGGTGCGCTACCATTTGTTCTTTCCCCGTGCAATGGCAGCGCTGCGCCCACTGGAACGGTGGCTGTCCTTTGTCCCATGCGGCGCCCAGTACTCTGTCGCTGCGGAGCGCCATTGATGAACGCCCGGACACAGGACCCCGGCATTGCAGGATATGCGGGTGGAACTTGCCCGGTCCGGCATCTCTCCACCCTCCGCGCGGGCACCCAAGGGTCCCGGACCAAAGCAACGTGACCAGGCACGTCCCGCTGCTGGCAATTGTCGTCCCCTGCTTCAACGAGGCGGAGGTGCTGCCGGAAACCGCCCGGCGCTTGCAGCAGCTCATCGAGCGCCTAATCCGGAATGGCAAGGCCGCGCCCGGCAGCTACGCCTGCTTCGTGGACGACGGCTCGACTGACCGGACGTGGGCGATCATCCGCAACTTGCAGGCCGGTGCCGGCCCTTTCGGCGGAGTCAGGCTGTCCTGCAACCGCGGCCATCAGGCGGCGCTCATGGCCGGGCTTCTCAGCGTCCGGGGCGATGCCGTGGTATCAATTGATGCTGACCTCCAGGACGACCTGGAGGCGATCCCCGCGATGCTGCAGGCGCGCGACGACGGCGCCGATATCGTATTCGGCGTGCGCAGCGCCCGTGCAAGCGACACGGCCGCGAAGCGCATCTCGGCTCGGCTCTATTACCGCCTGCTCCGTGCGCTCAAGGTCGAGATCGTGTTCGATCACGCCGACTTCCGGCTGATGACGCGCCGAGCAATCGAGGCGTTGCGCGGATACGACGAGGTCAACCTATTCCTCCGTGCGCTCATCCCAAAGCTGGGGTTCAAGACTCAGGTCGTGACGTATGAACGCGCCGGGCGGTTTGCGGGGACATCGAAGTATCCGCTTGGCAAGATGCTCGCCCTTGCATTCGAGGGGATCACCTCGTTCTCCACCCGCCCGCTGCGGGTCATCACGGTGCTGGGATGCTTGATGTCCATGTTTGCCCTGGGACTGACGGCCTGGGCCACGCTGGCCTGGCTGGTGTTCGCGGCCACGGTGCCAGGCTGGGCCTCAACGGTCATCCCGGTTTACCTGGTCTGCAGCGTGCAGCTCCTCAGCATGGGCGTGATCGGCGAGTATATCGGGAAGATCTATCTCGAAACCAAGCGCCGGCCCCGCTTCCATGTCTCGGAGACGCTTGCGCCTCCCGAAGACTGCGGATTCCTTCTTGAACCGGACGGCGATGGTTTGCAGGACGTCGCCTTGCCGGCACTGGCTTAGCAATGATCCCTGCGGACCTTGGCCAGTGTGCAGCAGCCCAAGCCGCGCTTGACGCATAAGCGCGAACTGTTCTCAGCCGGGCCGGTGCCACCGCTGCAGACCGTCTCGTTCCCGTTCGTTTACGACCCGGTCCTGAACCATTTGGGAATGCCGCCAGGATGCGCGCCGGGTTTCTCTACTTCCATTTTAACGTCCGTCCTCGGCTCGCCCGCGTCGGCGCATGAAAGTCGTCCGGCTTGGTCCGTATCCAGGCGACGAAGCGGGCCAACTCCGGGTCATCGCGCAGCGCCGCCGGGTCGGCCAAGCGGCGGGCGATCTCGGTCTCGGTGTAGCGGGCGTGGATGGCGGAGTGGCAGATCTGGTGCAGCCGCACCGTGCCCAGATGCGTGCCACCCTTCAGGCGCGGGACCAGGTGGTGCCTGGACGACCGGGCCTGCGGCGGGATGTTCCGGCCGCATAGGACGCAGGATTGCGGCATGTCCTGCGCCATGGGATCGCATGATGCCTTCGTTCCGTCCCGACGCCGCTTCATGCCGGACACGTAGGGAGATAGGCGCGGGTGTGAACCAGTGGGCGCACATGTCGCCGGAATGTGTGTCCGCCGCGGTGGAACTGCCTTTCGACAAGCCGGCACCCACCATCACTCCGCCGGACATGGCCGGACTGGCGGCTTGTTGGCAGCGGTGAACGGGGCGAATGGAGATCAAGGCTTATCGTCTGGTGTTATCGTGGCCAGCGATGCCGGCAGGGCTTGCGGGCTGGCGCTGCACACCGTCATCAGCAGCCCAGCCCGGCATGTCAACTCAGGACGTGCCACCACCGGGCGCAGATAGGCCACCAGGGACCGGCTGTTCAGCACTGGCACCGTACAGTCCGGCGCCGTCCGCGACGCATACACCGTGTTGGTCGGCACGCCTGTCTGGGAAGCCATCAGTTGCAGCTCCACCGCGGCTGTTATCAGCGGTAGGCTGGATGGCTCCTTGGGCAGGCAGCCAAAGGGCGGGTCCACCACAAGCTGATCAGCGCCGGGCAGCACGGACAGCCAGGCCGCCCGGTCGAGCACCGGCTCCGGCATCCCAGCAGCCGACTCGCGGACCCTCTGGCGCAGCGGCATCACGGCGACGCACTGGATCGCCGCTGCCAGCAAGAGGACCAGCCCGCTCTGCTTCCGCTGCGCGGCTGCGGCAATGGCAAGGGCTGTGACGAGATACGTTGCCACCCAGGCAAACCGTCCGCTCGACCGGAAGATGCCAGCCGCCCAAAGCACGCTTTTGGGCAAGGGTATGCTGAGCAGGTGGACGCTGCCGAGGTAAACCTCGTTCGATACGGCCAGCAGCAGGAACCCGGTGGTGACCGTGAGAAGCCAGGGGTGACGCCGCGCCGCTTGCGTCAAATACCCGGCCAGGCTTCGCCACCCGGCAACAATCAGCAGCAGCGCCCCAAATCCAAGGAAGGCCGCACCCTCGTACTGCCCGCCGGTGCCGTCCACGGTGTAGGCGGCTCCGCCAGGCAGCACGAAATCATAAGGCAGGATCGGCGACAGCAGGTTGGTCGAGTAGATGCCGAACCCCGTGTCGGACGCTGTTCCTCCCGATGCTCCATAACCGAGTGCGAGCATGGCGCCGGCTGTCACGGCTGCAAGCGCCGTCAGCACTGCCGCGGCGGACCATCGCGGCAGCCGGCGGTCCGTCCCGGCTTGCAGGATGGCCGCAACCGTGATCCCACCCACCATCAGAAACAGGTATGGATTTACCAACAGGCTGCCGATGCAAATGCCCGACGACCATGCGAGGACAGCACCAGCGCGCAGCCGGGGCGCAGCATGCAGCCGGACATAGATGGCCAGCGCCAGCGGCACGAGCGCCTGGGCCATTAGCGACAAGTGCCCCCAGCGGCCGATGAGCGCCGGCATTGACACCCCGATCACCGACGCAGCCACGGCTGCAGCCAGGCTGCGTGCGCCGAGCGCCCGCACCAGCCCGGTGAATGCCAATCCCATCCCTGCAATGCACAGCCCGGACCAAAGTCCATACAGCGGCACGACGCGGCCCGTCGCTTGGAACAGCAGCCGGCCCACCAATGCAACGGCCGGCACGCAGTCCGTGAACAGGACATTGGACCCGTCGCGCCCCAGTCCTGCCACCTGAAGCAACGGCCAGCGCCAGCTATCCCGGACAAAAGCAACGTAGCCCGAAGATGCCGTCAGCATGTCCGCCCAGGCTCCGCCGACAATGCCGCGCGGGCTATCCCAGAACGGCGAAAACCCCAGCAGCACCTGCACCGGGAGCAGCGCCAGAGCGCCCGCCAGTCCGACCGCGAGACTCAGCATCCAAGGCAAGGCAGGAAGCCGCGTCGCCGCAGCCGTCTGGGGAATGCTCGCTGCGCCCGCACTGCTCATTGCGGACCATTAACTGCCACTTGCGGGACCGGACAGGTCCCGGCTGTTTAGGATTTGTCGCCAGGTGCCGGCGGTTGTGCTACCGCCGCCCCGCGAACCCCGTCAGCACCGCCATCAGCAGTGCCGCCCGCGGCAGCGCCAGCTTGCCGTCGCCATGCCGGACCTCGCTGGCCAGCACCGTTGCCGACGTCGCTGCCAGCACCGCGCTGCCCAGCATGCGCGTCGAGCGTGCGGCGAGCAGCGCACCCCCGGCCATCTCCGCCGCGGCGACGACCCGTTTGCTCGTCGCGCTCCAGCCGAGATGGCGGAACATGCGGCTGTAGCCGCGGTTGCCGATGATCTTATCCGCCCCAGCCACCACGAAGGCGGCGCCGAGAGCCGGGAACCAAAGCCGGGATGCGTCCATGTTGTCCTCCAAGCCGCGTCAACGCAGCCCAGGCGCCGTCGTTCGCCACCGGTCTTGCATCTCCCGGCACCCCATCACCGCCACCCCATACCGCGTGCACAGCGCCGCCAGCCCGCCACCCGCCAGCCACTCGTATTCCCGGAACCGCCATCCCGCATGATCCGGCGCCACTTGAGCGAACTCCCCCGGCACCGTCGCGTGCAGCGCCAGGTGGGTGACGCCCGCCGGCAGGTCTGCGATCACGCCGGCCCACCCCGGCGCCAGCGCCTCCGCCTCCACCGGCAGGGTGCCCCGGCAATGGTCCGCCACCGGACGCCCCGCCGCGTCCAGCGCCGCCACGGCCGCGGCATAGGCGCCCGGCTCCGGCGCCCAGCGGATCGAGCGCGGCAGCACCGGCCACAGCCCATACTCCTCCGCCAGCCGCACGTGCGCGGGCAGCAGTGCCGGCAGCATGGCCGCAGCCATGTGCGCGTCCAGGTGCGTCGGACGCAGCCCGGCGGCCAGGGCGTGCTCGACCTGCGCGCGCAGCTCGGCCTCCGCCGCCTCCGGCACCAAATGCCGCTCGACATCGGCGACGCTGCGCCAAAAATAGCCGTCGCCGTCCACCAGGCCAGATGCCGAGCTGCAGGTGGACAGCGGCGCCCAGCGGTGGTGCGCCCACTCGCTGGTCAGCGTCAGGTGGACGCCCAGGTCCATCTCCGGCCCGGCCTCCCCGGCGACCTCGGCGAAGGCTGGGCCAGGGACGATGACGCTGCCGCAGGTGACGAGGCCCCGCCGCGCCAGGTCCAGGAAGGCCGCGTTCGCGCCCTGGGTGGCGCCAAGGTCGTCCACATGTGAGATGACGGCGCGCCGGGCGCCGGGCTGCTGCTCAGGCATGGGGGCGGATATGGGGGTACGGCGGCGGTGTTCACGTGACGACCTTCTTCACCGCCGACACGCACTTCGGCCATGCCGGCGCCCGCGCGCTGTATCGCCGTCCCTTCGCCACCGTGGCCGAGATGGACGAGGCGATGGTCACCCGCTGGAACGACAGGGTCGGCGGCGATGACGAGGTATGGCACCTCGGCGACTTCGCCGTCCGCCACCCGGACCCCGGCGCCCTCCTGGCCCGGCTGCACGGGCGCAAGCACCTTGTGACCGGCAACAACGACCCGGACGCGGTGCGAGGCCTGCCTGGCTGGGCGTCCGTGCCGCCCTATATGGAATTGGATGTGGACGGCATCGCGCTCGTACTCTGCCACTATGCCTTCCGCACCTGGAACGGCATGTCGAAGGGCGCGCTGAACCTGCATGGCCACAGCCACGGCCGCCTGCGCCCGCAAACCCGGCAGTTCGACGTGGGCGTGGACGCCTGGGACTTCCGGCCTATCACCCTTCAGGAGCTGAAACGCTGACCGACCTCACGCCCGCCCCGCGCCGCGCCAGCTTGTCCGCCCTGCGGCTGATGATGCCGTTCCTGCGGCCCTACGCCGGGCGCAGCATCGGGGCGGCGCTGATGCTGGCGCTCGCCGCCGGGCTGGTGTTGCTGCTGGGGCAGGGGCTGCGCGGGCTGATTGACCGCGGCTTCGCGTCCGGCGATGGCTCGCACCTGAATGCGGCGGCGCTGGCGATGTTCGGCGTAGTGGTGGCGCTGGCCGTCTCGACCGGGGCGCGGTTCTACCTGATGAGCTGGCTTGGCGAGCGGCTGGGCGCGGACCTGCGCGCCGCGGTGTTCAACCACATCCTTCGGCTATCGCCGACGTTCTTCGAGACCATGCGGACCGGCGACGTGCTGACCCGCCTCACCACCGACACCGCTGCCTTGCAGAACCTGATCGGCAGCGCCGTGTCGCAATGGCTCCGCAGCGCTCTGATCGCCGGCGGCGCCCTGGTGATGCTGTTCGTCACCAGCCCCAAGCTGGCGCTGCTGGTGGTGGCCGTCGTTCCGCTGGTGGTCTTTCCCCTGGTGGTGTTCGGCCGGAGGGAGCGGCGCCTGGCGCGCACGGCGCAGGACCGCTTCGCCGACCTCGGCGCGTATGCGGAGGAAACCGTCAACGCGCTCCGCACCGTGCAGGCCTTCACGCACGAGGCGGAGGACCGCGCACGCTTCGGCATCCGGGTGGAGGACAGCATCGGCGCCGCCCTGCGCCGGGCGCGGGTACGGGCGGGGCTGATCCTGCTGGTGATCCTGCTGGGCTTCGGCGCCATCACCCTCAGCCTGTGGGTCGGCGGGCTGGAGGTCGTGCATGGCCGGATGAGCGGCGGCCAGCTCTCAGCCTTCGTGTTCTACGCCATCCTGGTCGCAACCAGCGCCGCCAGCATGAGCGAGCTGTGGGCGGAAGTGCAGCGCGCCGCCGGGTCGGCCGACCGCATCAGCGAACTCCTGCAGCAGCAGCCGGACATCGCGCCACCCTTGCGCCCCGTGCCGCTGCCGGCGCCTACCCGGCGGGCGCCGTCCGGCCAGGTGTCGTTCGAGTCGGTGCAGTTCCACTACCCGTCCCGCCCCGACGCCCCGGCACTGGAGGGATTTGACCTGCGGATCGAGCCTGGCGAGACGGTGGCCCTGGTCGGCCCGTCCGGCGCGGGCAAGACGACGGTGTTCCAGCTCCTGCAACGCTTCTACGACCCGGACGCCGGCTGCGTCAGGTTGGACGGGGTGGACCTGCGCGATGCCGACCCGGCTGACGTGCGCGGGCGGATCGGGCTGGTGTCGCAGGACCCGGTGATCTTCGGCGCGGACGTGTGGGACAACATACGCTACGGCCGGCCGGATGCATCCGACTCCGAGGTGCGCGCCGCCGCCCGCGCCGCGTCAGCCGGGTTCCTGGACGACCTGCCGCAGGGCTTCGGCACCTTCCTGGGGGAGCGTGGGGTGCGGCTGTCCGGCGGCCAGCGCCAGCGCGTCGCCATCGCCCGCGCCATCCTGCGCGACGCACCGCTGCTGCTGCTGGACGAGGCCACGAGCGCCCTGGATGCCGAGAGCGAGGCCGCGGTGCAGCAGGCCCTGGCCGTGCTGGAGCGAGGGCGGACGACGCTGGTGATCGCTCACCGCCTGGCGACGGTGCGCCGGGCCGACCGCATCGTGGTCATGCAGGCCGGGCAGGTGGTGGCCACCGGTACGCACGATGCGCTGGTGCGTCAGGGAGGGCTGTATGCCCGGCTGGCGGAGTTGCAGTTCGCAACGGCCTGACGGCCTGGCCAGGTCTTTGCGGCCTGCAGCCCCTGCCAGCCTGCCCACAGTGCAAAGGGGAGCACGACCGGCAGGCTGACTGGGAGATCCACCCACAGCATCACAGCCGGCAGGCATATCACCAGGAGCAGCAGCGCCGTCTCCGCCCAATGGAGCCGGCCGCCAGCCTGCACCCGGGACTGCCCCAGGAACAATGCCGCTGCCGTCAGCATCGGCAGGTCGTAGAAGAAGGCGTGCGGATTGGCTGCCGCGGTCGCCGCTGCGGCCACGGCAACCGCCGTGCGCGACAGCCCGCGCCGGCAGGACATCCAGACCAGCGCTGCCATGACCGCCGCCACCAAGACCTGGACGGCGCGGGTTGCTCCGGCTGGCACCCCGGCCATGGCTAGGTTTGCCGTCACCGTCGGCTGCAGGTGCAAGTTGCCCAGGTTCAGGTCGAAGCGGCTCTGGTAGCCCGGCAGCGTGGTCAGCCAGTCCACCCAGGCGCCAGGGCCGAATGCAAGGAGCGTCAGCGCCGACAGCGCCGCCGTCACGGCCGCGGCGGCGCCGAACGCGCGCCAGGCCCCGGCTGCCGCCAGAGCCACCGGCACCATCAACCCCAGTTGCGGCTTGAAGGTCAGCACGCCCAGCAGCAATCCGCCCAGCCAAGGCCGCGCCACGGCCAGCCGCAACCCGCCCAGCAGCAGCGCCCCGGTCAGGAAGCCGCTCTGCCCGGCGGAGATGCAGACCGAGGAGGCCGGGAGCGCGGCGAGGAGAGCGGCGGTCAGCGGCCGCAGCCGCGGTCCCGTAGCAGCCCAAAGGAAGGCCGCCAGGCCCAGCCCAATCCAGACGTGATACGCAAGGCGCAGCGGCAACAGTCCCAGCGGCCAGACCAGCAGCAGGAAGATGGGCGGATAAGGGAACGGCGCGTCCCAGTCAGGGTCCATGCCCAGCCCGACTTGCAAGGCATGCAGCCGGATCGGATCGTAGATCTCGGATGCTGCATGGTCCCTCAGCAGGCGGCCATAGGACCATAGCGCGAAGAAGTCCTGCGCCAGGAATGAGTAGTGATATTGCAGCAGGGCATACCCGAAGGCTCCCATCAGCACCGGCCAGACCAGGAGCTGGGTTTGCCGGCTGTCCAGGGACCAGATGCCCAGGATGGACTGCCGCGGGACCGGGAGGTGGGGCGAGCCAATCGCGTATCCGCTCATGCCCCGTGGGTTACTGGGCGGCCGCGGCGGCTGCCATCCTGGATTGTGTCATCAGTTGTCAGCCTTTGCCCGGCGCGGCCTGGGCTCGGGCGCCGAACGGCCGATTCAGCCGCACGACCGTCAGGTTCAGGTAAGCCGCGAACGTCACCCACAGCAGGTAAGGCACAACGCACCAAGCGGCCAGCACGGACAGCGGCGCCACCCCGATCACGAGCGCCAGCACCGACGCCCACAGGAACGTCACCTCATAGAATGCCCAATCCGGCCGGCGCAGGCGGAAGAACAGCGGCGACCAGGCGAAATGGAGAAGCGCATTGATGCCGAATAGGATCACGACCCTCCGGGCCAGGTCCGGGCTGGGCGCCGCATCCCAGGCCAGGGAAGCGGACCAGGCGGCAAGGCCGAGGATGATGGTCCACGCCGGGCCGAACAGCCAGTCCGGCGGCTGCCACGTGGGCTTGCGAAGGTTGCGGTACCAAGGGCCGATGCTGGTCGCCAGTCCGCCAGCCGCTGACAGCAGCACGGCCCCGAGCAGGGCGACAGCAAGGGACCAGGTCATGTTGCTCTTTTCCCTCTCCCTCCGGGAGAGAGCCGGGGTGAGGGGGTCTTGACTGCGGAGCGGGTTATGGTCCGTGCCGGATGAACGCAGCCATCCGATGGCCGGGATTCGTGCCCAAAGACCCCCTCACCCCAACACTCTTCCGGAGGGAGAGGGAGAAGCAAGCTACGCAAAGATGTCCCGGGGGCTGTCGGCCCGCAGCTCATCGCCCAGCGCCAGCCCGGCACACCCGGCATCCGCCTGCAAGCAGTCCAGGTGACGCTTCAGCACGAAGCTGCCATCCGCGCGCGCCACCAGCCCTGTCAGCCGCATCCGCCCGTCCGGCAGCAACTGCGCGTGCCCGCCGATGGGCGTGCGGCAGGACCCGTCCAACGCGCCCAGCAGCGACCGCTCGGCAGTGGCCATGATGCGGGCCGGCTTGTCCTCGATGGCACCTAGCAGGTCGCGGATTTCCGTATCGCCCGCGCGCACGGTGATGCCGACGATGCCCTGGCAGGACGACGGCACCATCACCTCGGGATCAATCACCACCGATGCCTCATCCTCCAGCCCCAGCCGGCGCATTCCGGCGAGGGCGAGCAGGCTGGCTGCGTAGTCCCCGCGCTTCACCTTGTCCAGGCGCCCATGCACGTTGCCGCGGATATTCTGTATCTGCAGGTCCGGGCGGGCGTGCAGCAACTGCGCCGCGCGCCGGGTGCTGCTGCTGCCGACCACGGCGCCGCGGGGCAGGGTGGCGTAGGGGTCGTCGCCCCTGGGGATCATCGCGTCCGTGCCCAGGATCAGCACATCCCGCGGGTCCTCGCGCGGCAGCACGCAGGCCAGCGCGATGCCCGGCGGCAGCTCCGTTTCCAGGTCCTTCAGGCTATGCACCGCAAAGTCTATCCGCCGGTCGAGCAGCGCCTCATGGATTTCCTTGGAGAACAACCCCTTGCCGCCGATGTCGGCCAGGCGCTCGCCGGTGGCCTGGGTGGCGTCGCCCGTGGTGCGTATGGCGTGCTCCTGGAACACGTCCATGCCGCGCAGCACCGGGCAGAACTTGGTGAGCAGGCCCAGGAAGGCGCGGGTCTGCACCAGCGCCAACGGCGACGCCCGGGTGCCCACGCGCAGCGGCAAGGGGTGGCTGTGCGGCCGGACGCTAGGCTTCGCAGGCGCCACCTGGCGCGTGCAGGCCGCAGCAACAACCGGTCCAGTCATCATGTCCATGCCCGCTTCCTCTCGATCCCATGTTTCCCGGCGCGTTGGCCGCGCCGTTGCAGTCGGTTCAGGCCCCGAACGGGGCATTCAGCCGCACCACGGCCAAATTCAGCACGCTCGCGAACGTCACCCAAGCCAAGTAGGGCGTCAGCACCCACGCCGCCGGACGCGACAGCGGCCACACCGCGGCCATCAGCACGATGATGGACGCCCAGAACGCCACCGTTTCCATCAGCGCCAGGTCGGGTCGCCGGAAATGGAAGAACAACTCGCTCCACAGCACGTTCAGCAGCGCATTGGCGGCGAACAGCACCAGGATGCGGCCGCGTACCCGCCCGGCCGGCGCGGCCCGCCATGCCATGATCCCAGCCAGAGCGGTCAAGGCGTAGATCAGCGTCCACACCGGGCCGAACAGCCAGTCCGGCGGCTGCCAGCTCGGCTTGCGCAGCGCGTAGTACCACGGCCCGATGTCCGTCGCCGACGCCCCCAGCCCGGCGACCACGACCGCCGCCAGCGCCGCGACAACAACCGGGTTCCGCAGGAAGGCCGGCCACCCCCGTGTCACGCGCGGGCAAGGCCGAGCAACTGCGCTGTGTCCTTCAGGAAGATGCGCACGTGCGCCAGGGGATCGCGCCGCACTAGCTTCTTGTTCATGTAGCTGTCCCAGGTCAGGCGCTGCACGTCGGGGTCCCGGCACATGTGCACGAACTTCTCCCGCCGCTGGTCCGACGAGTACCAGAACCACTGCATAATCCCGAGGACCAAGAACACCGTGCCATGCGCCTTCATGAACCGCTTGCGCGCCAGGCGCAGCGAACGCACGTCCCCGGTGGCGTGCAGCGCCTCGACGGCCTCCGCCGCCAGCCGCCCGCCGAGCATGGCATAATAGATGCCCTCGCCCGACGCAGGCGCAACCACCCCGGCGGCATCCCCGGCCAGCACCACGTCGCGTCCGTTGTCCCAGCGGCGCATCGGGCGCAGCGGGATCGGCGCACCCTCCCGCCGGATGGTCTCCAGCCCGTCCAGCCCGGCGGCCTTGCGCAGCGCGCCGATAGCCGGGCGCAGGCCGAAGCCCTTGCGGGCGGAGCCGGTGCCGATGCTCATGGTGTCGCCGTGTGGGAAGATCCACGCATAGAAGTCCGGCGACAGGGTGCCCTGGTAGTAGACGTCGCAGCGGTTCCGGTCGAAGGCGGCGGGGTCGCGCGGCGAGCGGACGATCTCGTGGTAGGCGAACACGTAGCGCACGCGCTCCCAGCCCTTCACGCACTGCTTGGCAACGTTGGACTTCGCGCCATCCGCGCCGATGATCGCCCGGGCGCGCACCTGGCCGGGGCCGTCCGGAGTCTTGAAGTGGACGACGGCAACGCCGTCCGGGTCGCGGCCGACGCGTTCGAAAGTGCCGGTGCGGCGTTCCGCGCCTGCCGCGGCGGCGCGCTCGCGCAGGTGCTCGTCGAAGTGCTCCCGGTCCACCATCCCGACGTAGCCGCCGGTGATCGGCATGTCCGCCTCCTTGGCGGTCGGCGACACGATGCGGGCGCCGGTGGCGCGGGCGACGATCTGGCTGTCGGGGATGGCGAACTCGCGCACGCACACGGGCGGAATGGCGCCGCCGCAGGGCTTGATGCGCCCGCCGCGGTCCAGCAGCAGCACGCGGCGCCCGTTGCGCGCCAAGTCCGCCGCCGCGGTCGCTCCCGCCGGCCCGCCGCCGACTACGACTGCATCCCATGTTTCGGTCATCGCACCCTCCGTCATGTTGGCCGTCATGCCGCTTGCACCGCGCCGGACGGCGCACGCGCCACCCTGCCGAACACGCCGGCGGCCAGCCTTGCCGCCAGCAGGAACACCGCCGCCTCGCCGACGAACACCGCGGCATAGGCCGGGGCCGGGGCACCCAGGGCGGCGCGGGCCAGGTCGCTGGCGCCGGTGCCCAGCAGGCCGCCGGCGCCGAAGGCCAATGCCTGCGCCGCACCCCACAGGCCCATCCGCGTTCCCTCACGCGCAGCCCGGCCCTGGCTCGCCAATCCCATCATCGCGCCGATGGCCGACACCGCGAAGGCGCCGTTGCCCACGCCCAGCAGCACTACGGCGACGCGCATCGCCCACTCCGGCCCGCCCAGTGCGCAGGCCGCCAATGCCAAAGCCGCGACGGCGGAACCAAGGCAGCCGCCCATCGTCCAGGTCCGCATCGCGCCGATCCCCAGCACGCCGCCGAGCGCCACCAGTCCCATACCGGCCAGCACGCCGGCATGGTGCATGCCCGTCAGTCCGGTGCTGCGGCCCGGCGTCAACGCGAACACTGCGCCGGCGAACGGCTCCAGAACCAGCTCCTGCGCGCTGTAGGCCAGCATGGACACGAACACGAATACGGCGAAGCGCCGGGCCTGCGGCTCCGCCCACACGTCGCGCAGGGCAGCGACGAAGGGTTGGCGCGCGGCGGCGCGCGTGGCCTGAACTGGGGCCGCTTCGCCCTCCATGCCCCACACTGCCAGGACGGACACGGCCAGTCCGAGCAGGGACACGCCGCTGATCACGGCGATCAGCCGGCCCGTGGAGAAGGGGTCCAGCAACTTGCCGGCCGCGACCGAAGTCACGACGATGCCGGCGATCATCATGATCCAGACGACGGTGGCCGCCGGGCCACGCTGGCTGGGGGAGACGCGCTTGGCCAGCAGCGTCAGCAGCGCGGTGCCGGCCGCGCCCACACCCAGCCCGACGAGCGTGTAGGCCAGCAGCGCCAGCGCCAGCCCGGCCGCAAGGCTCACCGCCATCAGCGCCGTCGCCGATGCCGCGCCCGCGCCGCCCAGCGCCAGCGCCGCCATGCCGCCGACGATCCACGGCGTCCGCCGCCCGCCCACGTCAGAGCCGTAGCCCAGCCGCGGCCGCAGCACCTGCACGGCGTAGTGCAGCGCCACCAGCACGCCGGGGATGATCGCCGGCAACGCCAGCTCGACGACCATGACGCGGTTGAGGGTCGAGGTCATCAGCACGACGATCGAGCCGAGCGCCGCCTGCACCAGACCCAGCCGGGCGATTCCCAGCCAGCCGATTGGTGCAGATGCGGGCGGTGCAGATGCGGGGGGCGCCATCACATCCCTGCCCGCAGCGCGAAGGCGCTGACCAGCATGCCGATGACATAAAGCGTGGTGCCGGTGCCGTTGTACCAGGGCGCCAGCCGCCGGGGCGCAGCCACGAACCGCTGCATCAGGATGGCCTGCGCCGCCAGCAGCAGCACGATCACGCAAGCGTGGTAAGGGTGGCCCCAGCGCAGCAGCAGCGCGGTCACCAGCACCTGCGGCAGCGCCATAACCCAGCACGCCAGCAGTGCCGCCCGGTCCACGCCCAGCAGCACCGGCAGGCTGTTGATCCCGGTCTGCCTGTCGCCCTCGACCGACTTGAAGTCGTTGAGCGTCATGATCCCGTGTGCGCCAAGGCTGTAGATCGCGGCCAGGGCGATGATGCGCCAATCCGGCAGGGTGCCCGTCATCACCGCGGCGCCGGTGAACCAGGGCAGCCCCTCGTAGCACGCGCCGCAGGCGGCGTTGCCCAGCCAGCCGTTGCCCTTCAGGCGCAGCGGCGGCGCGCTGTAGGCCCAGGCCAGCGCCATGCCGACCAGCGCCGCGCCGAATGCCCAGCGTCCCAGCGCCGCTGCCCACAGCAGGGATATGGCGGTCCAGGCCAAGGCAATGTGCAGCCCGCGGCGGCCGGGGATGCGTCCCGAGGGAATGGGCCGGTCCGGCTCGTTGATCGCGTCCACGTGGCGGTCGAACCAGTCGTTGGCCGCCTGGCTGGTCGCGCACACCAGCGGACCCGCCAGGGCGGCGCCGGCCAGCGCGAGCGGCCAGCGGCTGGACAGCGGGGCGCCGGACGACACCACGCCGCAGCCGAATGCCCACATCGGCGCGAACCAGGTGATCGGATGCAGCAGCTCTGCGATGGCCCGCCAGTCGGCCCGTCCGGCGGCAGGCGCAGGCAGGGCGGCGCCGCTCATTCCACTTCCGCCCCAGTCAGGTCGCCGATGCCGTAGCGGCGCAGCTTCACATACAGGCTCTGCCGGCTCAGCCCGAGCATCTCCGCCGCCGAGGCCCTGTTGTCCCCGGTCAGCTCCAGCGCAGCCTCGATCGCCAGGCGCTCGATCACTTCCGTGCTTTCCCGCACCAACTCCTTCAGCGACACCCGGCCGATCAGCTCCGTCAACTGCTCGACCGAGCGTGGCAGGGCCTTGCCGGCGTGCGTGGCGGCGCCGTGCTGGGATGGGGCGACATGCAGGCCCATGTTCAGGCGGCTGCTCACGTTTCGTATGGCGTAGCCCAGCGCCAACTGTCCCTCGCCGGGCACCGCGACGGCGGACACCTCAACCTGAGCCGACGCGCCGTGCTCGCCGTGGATGGTGGTGCTGAAGAAGCGCACGACGCCCCGGCTGCGCAGGTTCGCGTTCAGCACGCTCAGGTCCACGCCGCTTTCGCCGACCCAGCGGTCCAGCGGCTGGCCCACCGCCTCGTCCTCGTGCCTCAACTGCACCAGTTCCAGGAAGGCGGTGTTGGCGGTGATGATGTCGCCGTCGTCATCGGTGATGACGTGGGCGTCCGGCGCGCTCTCGACCGCGCGCAGCAGCGTCAGCTTGGGATGCGGCAGGCGTCCGGGATGGATGGGGACCTGGACCGGCGTCATGCGCATCAGCACCAGCGACGCATTCTCCTGCCGGAACAGCGACATGCGGAGCGTAACGGCGGTGCTGTGCCCCCCGGCCAGGTGCGCCGTCACGTCCTCTGCCCGTCCGCCGGCACGAATGGCGTCCATCCCGGCTTGAACGACGGGCAGGGAGGCCGGGTCGAGCAGGTCGGCCAGCGCCCGCCCGGTCACGTCCGCGGCGCCGCTGCCGCACAGGGCCTTGGCGGCCGGATTCGCCTCGGTCACGCGGCCCTTGACAGGATCAAGGATCAGCACCGCCTCCCCGGACAACTGGAACAGCAGGCGGTAGCGCATCTCCACGTCGCGCAGGCGGGCGTAGTCGCGCTCCATGCCCTGCTGGGCGTTCATCAGGCGCTGCTGCAGGGCGGACATGGCGCGCAGGTCGCGGCCGAACACTACCACGCGGCCATCCCCGCCGACCTGGACGCCGCAATACAGCACGGGGACGCTGCGCCCGTCCGGAGCCAGGTGGTTCACCTGACGCCAGCGCGGCTCCGCATTTGCTGCGGCGTCGCTCAGCAGGGCGGCGATCTTGGGGCGGCTGTCAATCGCGAGCGTCGCCTCGATGGGCCGCCCGAGCCACCCGGCACTGTCCGGCAGGTCATCCGCCAGTTGGCCGCTTTGCACGGCCATGTCCCGGATCACTCCGGCACCGTCCAGCACCAGCGTGATGTCGGACGCCGCGCCGATCAGCGTTGCGGCAGACGCCGCGTCGAGGTCGCCGAGCGATGTCTGCGGCGAAACGAATGTCTTCACGAGTGCCGAGATCCCCCAGTGCACGGACATCGCCCCTTCCTAAACCGTTGCCGTGCGCCGGGGGCGCACGGTAGCCTGGTGGCCGTTGCGGCCAGGGTGGGGCGGCTGCGTCCTATGCCATTGGGAGTGCGCTGTCACTCGCGCGCCCGGTTGTGTTCGACCAGCGCCTGCGCCTGCGCGACCGCCTGCCGCCCGTCGGTTGCCGTGCCGTCCGCGCCAAGCTGCGCGGCGAGCAGGGGGTTGCCGACGAAGGGGGGGCCGCCGACCATGACGGCAAGGCCGGGGTTGAGGGACGCGCGGCGGACCGCGCGGATTTCGGAATACACGGTCTCTAGCCGCTCGTCGCAGGACAGGGAGAATCCGACGACGTCCACGCGCTCGCGCCCGACCAGCCAGGCCAACTCGGCGGTGTCGCTGACCGGGCCGCTCCAGGCGTTCCAGCCGGCGCGGCGGAAGAACTCATAGACCATGGACAGGCCGAAGGTGTGGGACTCGCCTGGCAGCGGCACCAGCAGGATGCGCAGGCCGTCGGTGCGGCTCGTGCGCTGGTCCAGGAAGGAGGGGCTCAACTCCCGCATCGCCACCTGCAGGCGCCATAGCCCGACCGTCACCTCCGTGAAGTCGCAGGTGTCTTCCTCCCACATCACGCCCAGCCGGCAGGCAACGGGGGCGAGTAGGTCCAAATAAAGAGATTCGGGTCTTGCGCCATTGCCGCGCATAGCCTCGACGTAAGCCACGGCGTCGGACTCGCCGCGCGCCAGCACCAGCTTGGCAAGCTCCGCCACATGGGCTGGAGCGACGACAAGCTCAGGTGCCGGAGCGACGACAAGCTCAGGCGCCGGGGCGGCGACAAGCGCGGGCGCCGAGGCGGCCGCACGGGCCGCCGCCAACCGCGGGATCACCTCCAACTGCACCGTCCGCGTCAGGATGGCCCGGCGGCGCTGGTCACGTGCACGCAGGCCCTGCTGCCGGGCGGCGCCGAGCGCATCGCTTTCCGACCGGATGTTCTGCATGGCGAACGCTGGTCCCATTGGCCTCATACCCTGCTCCCTTCGACCCTGGGGCTTTATCGCCCCTTGTGTCAACCTTCATTTACGTAACGCACGCTTGACACTTCATCCGGCAGCGTCTTAGCTTTCCTGACGGTTGGCGATCCCCACGGCGGAGGTCGGACGGCCAGGCAGGCGGAACGTGCACGTAGCAGACGGTGCTTCCGGTGTTCCCGGAATGGTGACCCGGAGCACAGCCGGCACCGCACCGCTCAGGGGAGGCGTTGTCAAGCAATGTTTACGCAACTCATCAACCGGGCATTGGACCAGTTTGATTGCTGTCCCTGGGGCGGCGCAGTAGGGCGCGGCTTCCCGCATTCCAAGGTGCAAAACCGTACGCTTTACACGCCGGAGGAGCGGATCCGACGTGACGCGTCACCCTGGACGGTCGTGCAGGGCGTGCTGGCGCCGGCGCAGTTCCTGGTGTTCCTGATCAGCCTGTTCCTGGTGGCGCGCTACCTGCAGACCGGTGCGGGCGAGGGGGCAGCCATCGCTTCCGTCGTCGCCAAGACCCTGTTCCTGTATGTCATCATGATCACCGGCGCGATCTGGGAACGTGAGGTGTTCGGCCGCTACCTGTTCGCCCCGGCGTTCTATTGGGAGGACGTGGTCAGCATGCTGGTGCTGGCGCTGCACACGACTTACCTGGTGGCGCTGCTGTCCGGCCAGGTGGATGCGACCCGGCTGATGTGGCTGGCGCTGCTGGCCTATGCCACCTACGTGGTCAACGCCGCGCAGTTCGTCATCAAGCTGCGCACCGCCCGGCGCCAGGGAGCGGCCTGGTCCGCACCCGCCGGCATGGGCCTGCAATCTTGAGCACCGCGCTGGCCGCGTCCGCCGGGTGCGGCGATGCGCCCGGCCTCCACGACGGAGTGCTGCGGGAACGCGGCCAGCGCGAGGTGTTCTGCGGCCTGACCGGCATCATCTGGCTGCACCGCAAGATACAGGACGCGTTTTTCCTGGTGGTGGGGTCCCGCACCTGCGCCCATCTGATCCAGTCGGCGGCCGGCGTGATGATCTTCGCCGAGCCGCGCTTCGCCACCGCGATTATTGACGAGCGCGACCTTGCCGGGCTGGCGGATGCCAACGAGGAGCTGGACCGGGTGGTGTCCCAGCTCCTGGACCGCCGCCCGGACATCCGGCTGCTGTTCCTGGTCGGCTCCTGCCCCAGCGAGGTCATCAAGCTGGACCTGTCGCGTGCCGCCGAGCGCTTGTCGGCGCAGCACATGCCGCAGGTCCGGGTGCTGAACTACAGCGGCAGCGGCATCGAGACGACCTTCACCCAAGGCGAGGACGCCTGCCTTGCCGCCTTGGCGCCGATCCTGCCGCGGGAAGTTGCCGGGGCGCCGAAGTCCCTGCTGGTCGTCGGCGCCCTGGCGGACGTGGTGGAGGACCAGTTCCGCCGCCTGCTGCTGGCGATGGGCATCGGCGACGTGCGGTTCCTGCCGCCCCGCAGCGGCATTGACCTGCCGACGGTGGGGCCTGGCACGGTCTATCTGCTGGCCCAGCCCTTCCTGGCCGACACCGCACGCGCCCTGGACGCCCGTGGCGCCGCCCGCCTGCCGGCACCGTTTCCGCTGGGTGCCGAGGGCACGACGGCCTGGCTGCGCGCCGCGGCGGACGCATTCGGCGTATCCGGCGCCGCTTTCGAGGCCGCCGTCGCCGCCCCACGCGCCCGGGCCGAGTCCGGCATGGCCCGGCATCGCGCGGAGCTGTCCGGCAAGTCCGTGTTCTTCTTCCCCGACAGCCAGCTTGAAATCCCGCTCGCCCGCGTGCTGGCGCGGGAGCTGGGGATGCGGCTGATCGAGGTCGGCACTCCCTATCTGCACCGCACGCACTTGGCGGAGGAGCTGGCGCTGCTGCCCGTCGGCACCGCGCTGAGCGAGGGCCAGGACGTGGACCGGCAGCTCGACCGCGCCCGCGCCGCCCGGCCCGACCTGGTGGTGTGCGGCCTGGGGCTGGCGAACCCGCTGGAGGCCGAGGGCATTGGCACCAAGTGGTCCATCGAGCTGCTGTTCACCCCGATTCAGGGCTACGACCAGGCCGCCGACCTGGCCGAACTGTTCGCGCGTCCGCTGCTGCGGCGCATGAAGCTGCGGGTGTAGGGGATGATGGGCCGCATATTCAGTGCCCCCTGCTCCCTCTCCCTCCGGGAGAGGGTCGGGGTGAAGGAGGCCACGCAGCGCCAGCCATGGCCCTATGAAATCCCAGCCTCAATGGCTCAAGACTCCGTTCTTGCGGCCTCCCTCACCCCAACCCCCTCCCGGAGCGAAAGGGAGCAGGCGGCCATCTCGCCCGCTTCTCACAAGCAGAACGGCACCTACTCATGCAACTGACCCTTTGGACCTACGAAGGCCCGCCGCATGTCGGTGCCATGCGCGTCGCCGCCGCGATGCAGGGCGTCCACTACGTGCTGCACGCGCCGCAGGGCGACACCTACGCCGACCTGCTGTTCACCATGATCGAGCGGCGGCAGACCCGCCCGCCCGTCACATATACGACGTTCCAGGCCCGCGACCTCGGCGGCGACACGGCGGAGCTGTTCAAGTCCGCCGCCCGCGACGCCTATGAGCGGTTCAAGCCCGACCTGATGCTGGTCGGCGCAAGCTGCACGGCGGAACTGATCCAGGACGACCCCGGCGGCCTCGCCCGCGCGCTGCATCTGCCGGTGCCGGTCGTCGCCGTGGAGCTGCCGGCCTACCAGAAGAAGGAGAACTGGGGCGCGGCGGAAACCTTCTACCAGATCGTCCGTGCCTGCGCCGGGCCGCACGCGCCGCTGCCGGGCACGAAGCGGGAGCGCGGCGCGCGTCCGCGGGCCAACATCCTGGGCGCGACCGCTCTGGGCTTCAGGCACCGCGACGACGTGGCCGAGGTCGCGCGCCTGCTGGCGCAGCTTGGCGTGGACGTGAACGTGTCGGCGCCTGCCGGGGCGACTCCGGCCGACCTGGCGCGGCTGGGCGACGCCGATTTCAACGTGGTGCTGTATCCCGAGGTCGCGGGCACCGCCGCGGCCTGGCTGACCCGCACCTTCGGCCAGCCGGCGACCAAGGTCGTGCCGATCGGCATCGGCGCGACGCGCGACTTCGTGCAGGAAGTGGCGGCGCTCGCGGGCGTGGACGCAGGCCCTGCGCTCGCCGGCGCGCCCAGCCGGATGCCCTGGTACTCGCGCTCGGTGGACAGCAACTATCTCACGGGCAAGCGGGTGTTCGTGTTCGGCGACGCCACCCACGCGGTCGCCGCCGCCCGTGTCGCGCAGGAGGAGTTCGGCTTTACCGTCGTCGGCCTCGGCACCTACAGCCGCGAATACGCCCGCGAGGTCCGCGCCGCCGCCAAGCTGTATGGAATCGAGGCGCTGATCGCCGACGACTACCTGGAGGTCGAGGCCGCGGTGACCGCCCTACAGCCCGAGCTAGTGCTGGGCACGCAGATGGAGCGGCACATCGCCAAGCGGCTCGGCGTGCCCTGCGCGGTGATTTCCGCCCCGGTGCACGTCCAGGACTTCCCCGCCCGCTACGCCCCGCAGATGGGCTGGGAGGGTGCCAACGTCCTATTCGACACCTGGGTCCACCCGCTGATGATGGGGCTGGAGGAGCATCTGGTCGGCATGTTCCGCGGCGACTTCGAGTTCGGCGGCGACGCCGCGCCGAGCCATCTGGGCGCCGCCGCCCCGGGCCACCTGGGCACCGCTGAGCAGGCCCGGGCACCGGAACCGGTAGCCCCCTCCGCGATCAGTTGGGCCGCCGACGCCGACAAGGAGCTGGGCAAGATCCCGTTCTTCGTCCGCGGCAAGGCCCGGCGGAACACCGAGCGGTTCGCTCAGGAGCAGGGCGTGGCGGTCATCACGGTGGAGACGCTCTACGATGCAAAAGCGCATTTCGGCCGCTGAGATGGACGCCCCCATGCACCCCAGCCTGCGTGTCGTGATCGTGACGATGGACAGCCACCTGAGCGGCGCCGTCGCGCGCGCCGAAGCCGCGCTGGCCCAGGAGACCCCCGGCCTGAGCGTCGTCGTCCATGCCGCCGACGAGTGGGGCGGCGACGCCGAAGCCCTCGCGGCCTGCCACCGGGACATCGCCGCAGGCGACATCGTGATCGCCACCATGCTGTTCCTGGAGGACCATATCCGCCCCGTCCTGCCGGCGCTGCAGGCCCGGCGCGACGGCTGCGACGCCATGCTGTGCTGCATGTCGGCGGGCGAAGTGACGAAGCTGACCAAGCTCGGCCGCTTCGACATGTCGCAGGAGGCCAAGGGCGCATTGGCGATGCTCAAGCGCCTGCGCGGCGGCAGCAAATCCGGCACGGCGTCCAGCGGCAAGGACCAGATGAAGATGCTGCGGCGCCTGCCGAAGCTGATGCGCTTCATCCCCGGCACCGCGCAGGACGTGCGGACCTATTTCCTGGCGCTGCAGTATTGGCTCGCCGGGTCGGACGAGAACCTGGCCAACCTGGTGCGGATGCTGGTCGGCCGCTACGCTAGCGGCGAGCGCCGGGCGCTGGCGGGCAAGGTACAGGCCGCGGCCCCGGTCGAGTACCCGGACGTGGGCCTGTATCACCCGAAGGCGCCGGGGCGTGTGGTGGAGCAATTGGACCAGCTGCCGCGCGCCGGCCTGGCGGGGACCGTCGGCCTGCTGCTGCTGCGGTCCTACCTCATCAGCGGCAACGCCGCGCATTATGACGGCGTGATCGCCGCCCTGGAGGCCCGCGGCCTGCGCGTCGTGCCGGCCTTCGCCAGCGGCCTGGACGCGCGCCCGGCCATCGAGCGGTTCTTCATGCGGGACGGTGTGCCGGCGGTGGATGCGGTGGTCAGCCTGACCGGGTTCAGCCTGGTCGGCGGTCCCGCCTACAATGACAGCCGCGCCGCCGAGGACATCCTGGCCCGGCTGGATGTTCCTTATGTCACCGCGCATCCCGTCGAGTTCCAGACGTTGGACCAGTGGCAGTCCGACCCGCGCGGGCTGCTGCCGGTGGAAGCGACGATGATGGTGGCCCTGCCGGAGCTGGATGGCGGCATGGCGCCGATGACCTTCGGCGGGCGCTGCGGACGCGCCGAGACCGCCACTCCCTGCGCCGGCTGCGACGGCAAGACGTGCGCGCGGAACATGGTCCCGCACCCCGAGCGCGCCGCGATGCTGGCCCACCGAGT
>DASWOJ010000309.1:0-12713 GCA_036398775.1 Acetobacteraceae bacterium | reverse complement strand
GTGACGAAGGACGGCAAGGAAACCCTGCTGACCGCCCCGCACATCATCGTGGCGTCCGGCGCCCGCGCCCGGCAACTGCCGGGGCTGGAGGGCGACGGCAAGCTGATCTGGACCTACCGCGAGGCGATGGTGCCGTCCGCGATGCCGAAGTCGCTGCTGGTGATCGGCTCCGGCGCAATCGGCATCGAGTTCGCCAGCTTCTACCGCAACATGGGCGCCGAGGTGACGGTGATCGAGTTGCTGGACCGTATCCTGCCGGTCGAGGACGAGGAAATCAGCGCCTTCGCCCGCAAGGCGTTCGAGAAGCAGGGCATCAAGATCATGACCGCCGCCAAGGTGACGAAGGCGGCCAAGAACGCCGACAGCGTGACCGCCACCATCGAGGCCGGCGGCAAGACGACCGAGATGACGGTGGACCGGGTGATCTCCGCCGTGGGCATCGTCGGCAACGTCGAGGACATCGGCCTCGAAGGCACCGGCGTGAAGGTCGAGCGCAGCCACATCGTCATTGACGAGTACTGCCGCACCGGCGAGCCCGGCGTGTATGCCATCGGCGACGTGACCGGGGCGCCCTGGCTGGCGCACAAGGCAAGCCATGAGGGCGTGATATGCGTCGAGGCCATCGCCCGGCAGAACGACGTGCAGCCGCTGCACGTCGGCAACATCCCCGGCTGCACCTACAGCCGTCCGCAGATCGCCTCGGTCGGCATGACGGAGGCGAAGGCGAAGGAGGCCGGCTACGAGGTCAAGGTCGGCCGTTTCCCGTTCATCGGCAACGGCAAGGCCATTGCGATGGGAGAGCCGGAGGGCATGGTCAAGACCGTGTTCGACGCCAAGACCGGGGAACTGCTCGGCGCGCACATGATCGGCGCCGAGGTGACGGAGATGATCCAGGGTTACGCCATCGCCCGCACATTGGAGACGACGGAGGTTGAGTTGATGCACACCGTCTTCCCGCACCAGACCGTCAGCGAGACGATGCACGAGTCCGTGCTGGGCGCCTGGGGCCGGGCCATCCATTTCTAGCAGAGGTTCCCTGCTCCTGCTCCCTTTCCCGGCGGGAGAGGGTTGAGGTGAGGGGGTCGGCAAGCGCCATGTTTTGCGTATGCGGCCTTGGTTCCGTAATGCCACCGGCGCCCTACTCGGCACCCAAGACCCCCTCACTCCAACCCTCTCCCGGCGGGAGAGGGAGTAAGAGGGCAACGCCCCAGTTCGTGGTTGCTTGACTGGATTGTGCCGCCCCATCATCTGAGACGTGCAGACCCAGCATTGCTCCGCAGGAGTCACCCATGGCCACGCGCGTCTTGATTGATCACCGCCTCGACGCCCCGCGTCATCCGGAAAAGGCGAACCGTCCTGACAACCCGATCCAGCGCAAGCCGGACTGGATCCGGGTCCGTGCGCCCAACCATCCGACCTACCACGAAACCCGCGCCCTGATGCGCGAGAACCGGCTGGTGACGGTATGTGAGGAGGCGGCTTGCCCCAACATCGGCGAGTGCTGGTCGCAGCGCCACGCCACCATGATGATCATGGGCGACACCTGCACCCGTGCGTGCAGCTTCTGCAACGTCCGCACCGGCCAACCGGACGCGCTGGATGGCGACGAGCCGGCGCGGGTGGCGGACGCGGTCGCCAAGCTCGGCCTGCAGCACATCGTCATCACGTCGGTGGACCGCGACGACCTGGTGGATGGGGGTGCTGCCCACTTTGCAGCAGTGATCCGCGCCACCCGCAACGCGGCGCCAGGCACAACCATTGAAGTGCTGACGCCTGACTTCCTCCGCAAGCCCGGTGCCCTGGAGGTCGTCGCGGCGGCGCGCCCGGACGTGTTCAACCACAACTTGGAAACGGTGCCGCGGCTCTACACAACCATCCGGCCCGGCGCGCGCTACTACCAGTCGCTTCGGCTGCTGGACCGGGTGAAGCTGGTGGACCCCACCATCTTCACCAAGTCCGGCCTGATGCTGGGATTAGGGGAGCAGCGGATGGAGGTTCTGCAAGTGATGGATGACCTGCGGGTGGCGGACGTGGACTTCCTGACGCTCGGCCAATATCTGCAGCCCACGGTGAAGCACGCCGCGGTGGACCGCTTCGTGCCGCCGGACGAGTTTGGCGAGTATGCCGCGATGGCCCGCGCCAAGGGCTTCCTGATGGTCAGCGCCACTCCGCTCACGCGCAGCTCCTATCATGCCGATGCCGACTTCGCGCAACTGCGCAACGCCCGCGCACGGCAGCTTGCCGCCGTGGTGGCCTGAGGAATGCCCACCCACGCCGAGCGGAAAGTGCTGCCCTATACGCCAGAGCAGATGTTCGACCTGGTAGCTGATGTCGGCAAGTATCCGGAGTTCCTGCCGTGGTGCGCCGGCGCCAAGGTGCGGAGCCGGACCGAGGACCTGCTGGTGGCCGACCTGACCATCGGCTTCAAGATGTTCCGCGAGAGCTTCACCAGCCGCGTCAGCCTGGACCGGCCGCGCATGGTCCAGGTGAAATATGAGAACGGCCCCTTCCGCTACCTGAACAACCAGTGGTCGTTCGAGCCGAACCCCAGGGGTTGCGAAGTGAAGTTCTTCGTGGAGTTCGAGTTCAAGAGCCGGCTGTTGCAGGCCGCCATCGGCGTCGTGTTCAACGAGGCCGTGCGGGTGATGGTCAATTCGTTCCTCAAGCGGGCGCGGGATGTATATGGCCAGCCGGCTGCGACGATTGCCGTCAGCCCGGCGACGGTCCCAGCGAAAGGTTGATCCCGATGTATGCGCCTCCCCGCTTCGACACGTCTGTCCCCGTCCGTATCAACCTTTATTCCGACACCCAGACCAAGCCCTCTGCCGCCATGAAGGCGGCGATGATGGAGGCGGAGGTCGGCGACGAG
Source organism: Acetobacteraceae bacterium (assembly GCA_036398775.1). Classification (GTDB taxonomy): domain Bacteria; phylum Pseudomonadota; class Alphaproteobacteria; order Acetobacterales; family Acetobacteraceae; genus DASWOJ01. Next base: position 9,844 of record DASWOJ010000309.1, on the reverse strand, counting down.
CAGGGCGGGTCCGACCCCACCGTCAACGCGCTATGCGACCGCATGGCGGCGATGCTGGGCAAGGAGGCGGCGATGTTCCTGCCCACCGGCACCATGTGCAACGAGGTAGCGATCCTCACCCAGTGCCGGCCCGGCGACGAGATCCTGGCGCACCACACGGCGCATATCAGCACGTCCGAAGGCGGGGCGCCCTGGGCGCTCGCAGGCGTGCAGGTCAGTCCGCTGGACGGGCCGGACGGCATCTTCTCGGCAACGGCGCTGGAGGCGGCACTACGTCCGGTGTCGCGCTACTCGCCGACCCAACGCATGGTCGCCGTCGAGCAGACCGCGAACCTGGGAGGCGGAGCGGTATGGAGCCTCGACGCGCTCAACGGGGTCGCCGAGGCCGCACGGGCCAACGGCATGGTGACGCACATGGACGGGGCGCGGCTGATGAACGCCGTGGTCGCGTCCGGCGTGTCCGCGGCGGAGATGGCGGCCGGCTACGACACGGTTTGGCTGGACTTCACCAAGGGTTTGGGTGCGCCGCTCGGCGCGGTGCTGGCGGGATCGGCCGAGGTGATTGACGCCGCCTGGCGCTGGAAGCAGCGGATGGGCGGGGCGCTCAGGCAGGGCGGCCTGTGCGCCGCGGCGTGCCTCTATGCGCTCGATCACAATGTGACGCGGCTGGCGGACGACCACGCGAATGCGCGCGTCCTGGCGCGGGGACTGGCGCAGGTGCGTGGGCTGGGCGTCACGATGCCAGAAACGAACCTGGTTTACATAGACACCGCCGCAGCGGGGATGCCCGCACAAGAATTGGCGGTGCGGGCGCGGGCGGAAGGTGTGCTGATTTCCGTCATGGGCCGTTTCCGGGCACGGGCCTGCACGCATCTGGACGTCGGCAGCCGCGACGTGGATGACGCAGTGGCAGTCTTGCGCCAAGCTGCCGCGGCCTGATCCAAGTCGCTCGGAGGATTTCAAAATGCGTTTGACAGTGATTGCTGCCGCGTTGGCCTTGCTGGCCGGCCCAGTTCTGGCACAGCCCGCACAGCCTGAGCAGCCTGCCGGCCAGCCCGTGCAGCCTGCCGCGCCCCGTTCAGGCCGGCCAGCTACGGCCGCAGCCCCTTCGCCATCGGGTGCCTCCCAAGCGCATCGCCGCCGCACCATGCAGGAGCGTTTCGATACCGCGAATACGACCCATGACGGACACCTGACGCTGGAACAGGCTCGTGCCGGCCGAATGAACTCGGTTGTCCGGGACTTTGCGGCGATAGATACGGCGAAGCGCGGCTATGTGACGCTGGATGACATCAGGGCACACCGCCGCGCTGTTCGTCAGGCAAAACGGACGGCAACGCCAAGGTAGCCGCATCCGGCAGACGGGGCCTGCCGGGCGGGCACGGGCCAGCGGCTTAACTGGCAGCGGCTGATGCGCGCAGCATGTGGTGTTCCGTCCAGGACGTCAGCGGCAGCCATGATAGCAATGCCGCGCCGGGTAACCAGGCCAGGCGCCTGGCCTGCCAAATCGTCATATGCTGTTTCACATGCACGCTTGCGCCGGCTGCCACATAGGATGTGTGCACGTTTGGGCTTGAGCAAGCCTGGTCAAGCCGGATTTCCACGAAGCGTCCAAAGCTGAAGCTGCACCCCGCGGACTGCTTCGGCGCAGCCATGCGACCGGCACGATACCGGAGATCAGCAGGATCCTCCCATGCCGTTCGACTCCTTAGATTTACCGCACCCGGGATGAACCTTCCGGTCTGGCCGCACGTTCGCGCTGCATGTCCAAGACCGTCCCAGAATTCCTTCAACTACAGATTGACGCTCTCGGCGGAATGGCGGGCGACATGTTCACTGCCGCCGTGCTCGACGCGTTTCCGGAGCATGAGGCGGGCACCCTGGCCAGCGTGGCAGCCGTTACAGGGTCGGAGCCGGTGCAGTGCCGGCTGCTCCCGCACCATGACGGCGTGCTCCAAGGCCGTCGTTTCAGCGTGGAACTGCCCGGCACGCAGAATGTGGGGCACCATGACCACGGCCCCGACCAGCATGGCCATCACGTCCGCCACGATCATGGCCACCACGAGCATAGGCACGACCCGCACCAGAGTTGGGCGGGGATACGTGCCCTGATCGAACAGGCACAGCTTGACCCGGCAGTGCGTGACGGCGCCTTGGCCATCTTCGAGCACCTCGCGCGGGCGGAGGCGCGGGTGCATGGCATCGAGGTGGCGGAGGTGGCGTTCCACGAGGTGGGCGCTTGGGACTCGATTGCCGACGTCGTGGCAGCGGCGCACCTCGCCGCCGTCCTTTCCCCCGCCACGTGGACTGTAGGGCCTTTGCCCCTCGGAAGCGGCCGCGTCAGCACCGCCCATGGCTGGCTTCCAATCCCCGCGCCGGCAACCGCGCTGCTGCTGCAGGGCTTTGCTACGATGGATGACGGGGTGGGCGGCGAGCGGGTCACTCCCACTGGCGCCGCGATCCTGCGGCACCTTTGCGGCAACAGCCTGCCGTCGCATGACGTCCGCCGGCTCCATCGCACCGGGATCGGGTTTGGGACCCGCACCCTACCGGGCATTCCAAACTGCGTACGCCTTCTCGCCTTCATTCAGGTGCCCGTTGCTCAGACGCCCGGCATTCCAATGCCGGTGACGCAGGGCCACCGGGACCTTGGGATCATCGAGTTCGAGGTGGATGACCAGTCGGCTGAGGAGCTGGCGATGGGACTCGACCGCCTGCGGAACCATCCCGACATCTTCGATGTCGTGCAGATGCCGGTGTTCGGCAAGAAGGGCCGCATGATGACGCATGTGCGCGCCCTGGTCCGTGCGGACGCCCTGGATGAAACGATCGGTGCGTGCTTCCGCGAAACCACCACGATCGGCTTGCGCCACCATCGCGTGTCCGGCGCTGCGCTGGACAGGCGGTCGGACGCCGTGGAGGTGGGTGGCCGGACGGTGCGCGTGAAATCGGTGGACCGCCCCGGCGGGCGCACGGCCAAGGCGGAATCCGATGACGTGCTCGGGCAGGACGGGCACGCTGCCAGGGCCGCCCTGCGCCGGGAGGCCGAACAGGCGGTTCTTGCGGGAGACGCGCTTTGACCGCCGCGGTAGGCCTGCTCGAGCAGGCGTTGCACGACGCCGCCCCGGTGGGCGTCGCAGTCAGCGGCGGTGTGGACAGCATGACGCTGGCAAGCTTCGCGCACCGGCTGCTCGGCCCGGATGCCGTGCTGGCCGTCCACGCGACGTCGCCCGCCGTTCCGGCCGAGGCGACGGCGCGCGTCCATGACGAGGCGGCACGGGCGGGATGGCAGCTCCGGGTGATTGATGCCGGAGAGTTCGCTGACCCGGCCTATCGCGCCAATCCCGTCAACCGGTGCTTTTTTTGCAAGACCAACCTGTATGGCTCCATCGCGGCGGAAACGTCATGGCAGGTCGTGTCCGGCGCCAACATGGACGACCTCGGCGAGTATCGCCCCGGCTTGGACGCTGCGCGGAACCATGCCGTCCGCCATCCCTTCGTGGAGGCCGGATACAGCAAGTCGGCGGTCAGGGCGCTGGCGCGCACCCTGGGACTGCGGGACATAGCCGAGCTTCCGTCAGCGCCTTGCCTGTCCAGCCGCATCGAAACGGGCATCCGGGTTGAACCGGAAGTACTCGCCTTCGTGCACGAGGCCGAACGTCTGGTGGCCGAGCGGCTTGGTGCAGGGGATGGTGCCGCACGGTCTGTCCGGTGCCGGGTGCGGGCGGCAGGCGTGGTGATCGAGCTCGATCCCGCGAGTCTGGTCAAGTTCGACACGGCGGAACGGGCGGCGTTGGGGCGGCTCATTGCAGGGGCGGCGCCGACGGGCTTGGCCGGACGCCCAATCGGCTTCGCGCCCTATCGCGTGGGCAGCGCCTTCCTGGTGCCGGGCGCATGAGTGCCGCTGCCGCCGAATTCGTGCTGGACTTTGGGCGCCGGGAACGGATCGGATTGGACGAGGCGGTGTTCTCCGCTGGGAAGTCCCCCTCCCAGATCAACGCCATCCTCGCAGAAGCTGCGGCAAGGGGCGCATCCATGCTGCTGACGAGGCTAGACCCAGCCAAGTTCGCTGTCTTGGACGCAGGCCTCCGTGACCGGCTCGACTACTGTCCGGTATCGGAAACCGCGGTGTTCGGCGGCCAGCCCGAGGCGACGTTCAAGGGGCGGGTGGCAGTCGTCTGCGCTGGCACTTCCGATGTCCCGGTTGCCCGGGAGGCGGTGCGGACCCTGGCCTTCCACGGAGAAGCGGCGGCGCTGATCGCCGATGTGGGCGTTGCCGGGTTGTGGCGTCTGACCCGGCGGCTGGAAGAAATCCGTGCGACGCCGGTCATCATCGTCGCCGCTGGAATGGACGCTGCCCTGCCCAGCGTACTCGCGGGACTTGTTCCGGGTGTCGTGATCGCGGTTCCGACGTCTGTCGGGTATGGTGTGGCCGCTGGCGGGCGCGCAGCATTGGACGCAATCCTGTCCTCCTGCGCGCCGGGCATCACCGTTGTGAACATAGACAACGGCTACGGCGCCGCCTGTGCGGCGTTGCGGCTGCTGGGTGCCGCCCACCGCATCACCGAGATGACATGACCAGAGGAGCCTGCCATGGACCGCCGCGATTTCATCCAGACTGCAGCCTTGGGCGGCGGCGTTGCCGCGGCGGCAGGCGTGGCGCAGGCCGCGCCATCCCCAGCCCCGCTCACGTCCCTGCCCGGCAATACCGTGGCCGACCCGGCCGATCTTCTTTTCGTGTCCGACCCCGGGGAGCGGCGCGGCGACATGCTTTATCGCCGCTTCGGCCGCTCGGAAGAGCGCATCTCGGCCATCGGCATGGGCGGCTTCCACCTCGGCAAGAGCGTCTTGACGGACGACGAGGCGGTGCGGCTGGTCCACGAGGGCGTGGATCGTGGCATAACCTTCATGGACAACTGCTGGGACTACAACGAGGGCCGTTCCGAGCTGCGGATGGGCGTCGCCCTGGAGCAGGGCGGCTACCGCAACAAGGTGTTCTTGATGTCCAAGATGGACGGGCGCACCAAGAAAGAAGCCCTGGACCAGATTGACACCTCGCTGAAGCGCCTGCGGACTGACCACATTGACCTTGTGCAGCATCACGAGATCCTGCGTTTCGACGATCCGGACCGCGTGTTCGCGGAGGGCGGGGCGATGGAGGGCTTCTTGGAGGCAAAAAAGGCCGGCAAGCTGCGCTACATCGGCTTCACCGGGCACAAGGACCCGCGCATCCACCTGCAGATGCTGTCAGTCGCCGCTGAACGCGGCTTCCAGTTCGACTCCTGCCAAATGCCGCTCAACGTGATGGACGCGCATTTCCGTTCCTTTGCCCATGGCGTGCTGCCGCATCTGGTGGAGCAGGGCATCGCAGTGCTGGGAATGAAGACGTTCGGCGACAGCGTGCTGCTCAAGAGCAATGCGCCGATCCAGCCGCTGGAGTACTTGCACTATTGCTTGAACCTGCCGACGTCGGTGGTCATCACCGGTGTCGAGAGCCAGCGCGACCTAGATCAAGCGTTCACGGCGGCCCGGACATTCCAGCCGATGGACAAGGCGAAGGTGGCGGAGTTGCTGGCACGCAGCAAGCCCCATGCCTTGCAAGGGAAATACGAGTTGTTCAAGACCAGTGCGACCTTTGATGGCACTGCCAAGAACTCGAAGTGGCTGGGCGAAGATGTCGCTTCAGTGCAGAAACTCGCGCCAACGATGGAGTGATGACATTCGTCTCAATGCCGTGGAATACAAATTCACGTCGTCATAGGGGCTGGCGTTTCCCGGCCTTGCCAGGATTTTTATAACGCATCTCGGACTCCAGCGCTTGTGCAGGCGCTGAGGTCCAAGATAAAGTTCCCCACCATGCTGCCGCGGCTGAAGCAGATCGTGCTTGCGGCTCTGTTGCCCTACGTCAGCGCCCAGCCTCGCAAGGTCACAGGGTCCGGCTCGACTTCCCAATGCCGGCTAGACCGCATCAGCCGCTCTGTGCTGCCCCATACGCATGTCGCACACGGACACCCTAGCTCGGTGATGCGGGACGGCGTGCCCACCGACTGCTGCTACAGGGTTCTGGCGGGGCTGGTGTGATCCCGCCCAGAGTCACACGCCCGGCTCAGCATGTGCAGGGCATGCAGCACTGTGGCCGCCCGCACATCGTCACGGTTCCCCGGAAACACCTTGACCTCCGTCTGCACCGCCGCGCCGCGGGTTGCCAGCCCGAACCACACGGTTCCCACGGGCTTGTCCGGCGTGCCGCCGCCAGGTCCGGCAACGCCGGTCACGGCGATCGTGGACGAAGCCTGTGACCGCTGCAGCGCACCCTGAGCCATCGCCGCCGCAACCGGGGCGCTGACGGCGCCGTGCAGGCGGATCAGTGCGGGGTCCACGCCGAGCATCTCGGTCTTCGCCGCGTTGGAGTAGGTGACAAAACCCCGGTCCACCACATCGGACGACCCGGCGATGGCGGTCAGCGCCGCCGCGATCAGCCCACCGGTGCAGCTTTCGGCCGTAGCCACCATCATCCCCCGTGCGCGCAGCCGATTCAGCACGTCGGCAGCGGCGACGGCCAGGTCCGCCGTCACCGTGCCGCCTGCGTCGCCGCAGCCCATCCCAGCCATCGCGATAAGGGATGCGGCGCCGTGTCGCCACGTTGGGCACGGTAGATCACAATGTTCTCGATCACGCGCTGCACATAGTTCCTGGTTTCGTTGAAGGGGATCATCTCGATCCAGTCCAGCATGTCCACCCCGCCTGCAAGCGGGTCGCCCTGCGCCGTCTGCCAGGCCTGCACCCGGTGCGGCCCGGCGTTGTAGCCGGCCAAGGCCAGCGGCAGCGCACCGTCGAACTGATCCATCAAGCCTCGCAAGTAGGCCGTGCCCAGCCGCATGTTGTAGGCGGGGTCCGCAGTCAGGGCGGGCACGCTGGCCGGCTCGTTCAAGCGCCGGGCCACGGCGGCGGCGGTGGCCGGCATCAACTGCATCAGGCCGCGTGCGCCAACGGGACTGCCGGCGCCGGCGTCGAAGCTGCTTTCCTGCCGGATCAGCCCGAGCGCGACCGCAGGCTCGACACCTCCCTCCGGCGGCGACACTGGGCGGGGCCAGCCGGTTGCCCCCAGCACCACGCCGTCCCGTCCGGCGCGGCGGGCGATGGCGACGGCCTGGTCCGGCAGGCCGAGGTCCCCGGCAAAGCGCGCGGCCAGCGCCCGCATCCCCGGCCCGTCCGCCAGGTCGTCCAGGCGGAGCAGGAAGGGCCGTGCCCGGCGCGGCTCGCCCCACGCCACCAGCAGCGCCGCCGCACGCACCAGCTCCTGCCCGGCGAAGGCCGCTGCCGCGTCCTCGGTCCAGCCGGGGCCGTGTTCGGACAGGATGCGTTGCGATAGGGCGAGCGGGTCCTCGCCAAGCGCCGACGCGGCGAGCTGGCCGTAATACGTCATCGGCCAGGCGGCGGCGGCCAGGTAAGCGGCGCGGGCGCCCTCCGGGTCGCCCGCAGCGGCGCGGCTGCGGCCCAGCCAAAAGCCTGCACGGCCTTGGGTGATGGCGGCACGGGACAGCCCGGCCAAGGCCGCGAAGTGCCGGGCCGCAACCTCTGGCTGATCCAGCCGGCGCAGCGAGATCCAGCCTGCCAGGAACTCGGCATCCAGCCCGGCCTCTCCGGCGCGCACGGCGCCGTTGACGACGGCGTAGGCGTCGGCCGGATTGCCGAAGCGCAGCAGGCGGCGGGCCAGCTCGTTGCGCTCGCTCCAGAACGCGGAGCGCCGGTCGGGCGGGGCCGCGGCCTCTGCCGCCGTACCAAGGGTGGTCCAAACGCCGGTGGAATCCTTGTCCAGGCCGGCGCGCCGATACCAGCGGGCCAAGTCCAGCACCAGCGCCGGCTCCATCCGCGCGGCTAGGGGCAGTGCGGCGACCAGGGCAGGAGCGGTCGGATCATCCCGGCGCAGCGCCAGCCGGACCTGGGCGGCAACCTGGCCAGCGGGGTTCAACCGCATGGCTTGGCGCGCGGCCGGGCCGCCGGGGGCGCCATTGTCGGTCCAGGCAAGGCGGTCGAAGCGGCTCCACTGGTCCTCGGGCGTCAGGACCCGGCCCCATTGGCGGATGAAGGCGGCCTCCGCCGGGCCATCCACGCCGCGTATCCAGGCCGCACGCGCTTCCGCGGCGTCCTTGGGGCAGCGCCCGCCCGCTGCGGCCTGAAGGCGGCACGGGGCGGACGCCGGTGGCGCGTCGGCGCTGGCCGTGGCGGCATCCTGCAACCGCCGGGCCAGCAGTGGTCCTTGCGGCCATGACGGGTTCTCCGCCATGAACACGGCGATTTCTCCGGCAGTGGCGGCGCCAGGCGTCAGCACGCGAAAATATTGGACGAGCTTGCGGGCCAGCGGGTCTGGCAGCGCCGTTGCCGCTGCCTCCGCTTCGGTCCAATGGTCGGCGCGTATGGCCTGCAGGACGTCCTGCCCTCGGGCAGGCGCCGCTCCCAGCAGCATCAGCAACATGGCGGTCGCACGCATGGCGCGATCCTACCCTGCCGCAGGCTTGCGGCGCATCCCCCATGTGCCTAGTTTCGCTGTCCGCCACCGTTGCCGCTGAGGAACACTATGTTCAACGGATCCTTTGTCGCCCTGATTACGCCCATGCAGCCGGACGGCGCAGTGGACCTGGACGCCTTCGCCAAGTTCGTGGAGTGGCAGATCGGCCAAGGTACGCACGGCATCGTCCCGGTAGGCACGACCGGCGAAAGCCCGACGCTGACCCATGACGAGCACCGGCAGGTGGTGGAGGCCGCGGTGAAGGTTGCCGCCGGCCGGGTCAAGGTGATCGCCGGCGCCGGGTCCAACAGCACGGCCGAGGCGGTGGAGCTGACCCGTCATGCCAAGCAGGCCGGGGCCGACGCGGCGCTGGTGGTGACGCCGTACTACAACAAGCCGACGCAGGAGGGGATGGTGCTGCACTACAGCGCCATCGCCGACGCGGTGGACCTGCCGGTCATCATCTACAACATCCCGGGCCGCAGCGTGGTGGACATGACCCCCGAGACGATGGGCCGCCTGGCGAAGCACCGGAACATCGTCGGCGTGAAGGACTCGACGGCCAACCTGGCGCGTCCGCTGCATACCCGCCGGACCTGCGGCAAGGAGTTCATACAGATGTCGGGGGAGGACCACACCGCGCTGTCGTTCCTGGCGGCGGGTGGGCACGGCTGCATCAGCGTGACCGCCAACGTCGCGCCGCGGCTGTGCAGCGAGATGCACCGGGCCTGGCAGGACGGCATGACCGACCGCGCCATCGCGATCCAGGACCGGCTGCTGGCGCTGCACGACGCGATGTTCGTCGAAAGCAGCCCCGGCCCGGTGAAGTATGCCGCAAGCCTGCTCGGGCACGGCACGGAGCATTGCCGCCTGCCGCTGGCGCCGGTGGCGGAGGCGACGCGCACCCAGGTCCGGGCGGCGATGCAGGCTGCCGGGCTGCTGAACTAGGACGGGTGAATTGGCGGACAACAAGACCAAGAAGAAGTCCGGCCTGATCAGCCACGGCATCGCCTCGCAGAATCGCAAGGCGCGCTTCGACTACACGATCAAGCAGACGATGGAGGCCGGGCTGGTGCTGAAGGGGCCGGAGGTGAAGTCCCTCCGCCACGGCCGCGCCACGCTGACCGAGGCCTGGGCCGGGGAGCGGGAAGGGGAGCTGTTCCTGTTTAACTGCTACATCCCGGAGTATCAGGCCGGCGTGCTGTCCCGGTTCGAGCCGCGTGCGCCGCGCAAGCTGCTGCTGAAGAAGAAGCAAATGGGCGAGTTGATCGGCGCGGCGACACGGGACGGGCTGACGCTGGTGCCGCTGCAAATCCACTTTAACGACCGCGGCGT
>DASWOJ010000308.1:0-20711 GCA_036398775.1 Acetobacteraceae bacterium | reverse complement strand
GCGCGGCGTGGGCGAGGGCCAGCTCGTGCAGGATGCGGGTGAGGTCGGCGCCCCGGTTGATCATGGCGTGCAGGATGTTGCGGTAGTAGGGCGTGTCTGCGGCCTGCGGGCCGGGGTCGTGCGGGGTGGCCTGGGCTGCTGCTTCGGACATGAACGGAACAAGAACATTGTCGGGGTGCGGGCGTCAAGGACTGCCGGTGTCAGTGATCTTTTCCGTCCGCATCCAGCCATGCCGTGACGACCATGTGCGGCAGGGTCAATGCGGCGATCACGCGGAACATCGGCGCCAGCACGTCCGATGCCGTGTCCCGGCCCAGCAGCGCCAGCGCGCCAAGGCCGGCAGCGCATACGGCGGCAGCCGGCAGCATGGTCGATGCCAGCCAGCGTGCCGCGGCGCGTGGCGGCCCGCCGTGCCATGCGCCCAGGCGGAGGACATGGCGGACCGCGTGCCCGGCGCCGAAGTAGATGCCGAAGGCCAGCAGCGGCGGCAGCAGCACGAAGCCGGCGGCCATCGCCAGCCGCTCGGTGACGCCGCGGCCTTCCCGCACGGCGGCCAGCACGACCAGGGCGAAGGCGGCGCACCAGACGGGCAGCAGCCAGGCTGCCGCGCCCAAGGCGTCCTGCATGGCGGCGACCGGTGTTTCTGCCAGGGCGGCCAGCACGGGCGCTGCGTCCGCCGGGTGCAGGGCTGCCGGCAGCAGGACCGGCAGGGCGCCGTAGGTCAGCACGGACAGGGCGACCGGCACCCGGCGCGGCGCCAGCCCGTCCTCCACGTCGCCCAGGCCGAAATGCAGCACCGAGGCGGCCAGGAACCCGGCCAGGGTCAGCGCCGGCGCCGCCATCCACGCCAGCCACACCAGTCCTGCCAGGCCGAGGTAGCCCAGGCCGAAGGGCACCCACCAAGCCCGGCCCAGCCGCGGGCGCAGCAACGGCTGGGCCACGAGGTGGTCGAAGGCGCCGTGCGGGAAGCCCACCAGGACGATCCCGGCGAGCAGGACGCCCACCTGGGAGGCCGGGCCGAAGCGCACCCCGGCCAGCGCCGCGGCGCAGAATCCGGCCATCAGCAGCGCCGCGAGGACGGACTGCACCCGCATCGCCCTGCCCAGGCCGGGAGGGGGCGATGGCACTGCGCTAGCCTGCGGCGACCGGGCGCGGCCATTCCATCCCGCCGGCTGCCAGTCGCAGCGCCGCGCCGACCGTGGGCAGGAAGGGGATCGCGGCGGCGACGGCCACCAGGTCCGCCGGGCCGGCGGCGTCGTTCATGAAGCGCACCAGCGCCGCGGGCGGGCAGCGGGCGAACAGGGTGGTGAAGACGTGCGGCGCCAAGTCGGGACGGCGCTCCAGCAGGTGCAGCAGCACCCGGTCCATCATGCGGATCGCGGCGGGGCGCGGCCGGGCCGGGCTGGGGCGGCGCCCGGCGTCCAGGTCGGCCACGATCTCGTCGCAGCGGGCCTGGATGGCGTTGAAGGCGTAGCCGGTGCTGGGCCGGGTGGCGCCGCCGGCGGTTCCCAGGGGCAGCAGGCGATGGCCCGGACGCGGTTGGAACACCGGGTCCATCGGCAGCGCGCCTTCTTCCTCGAACAGCACCTCGTAGCGGTCCGCTCCGTGCCGGGCGGCCATGTGGGCGCGTATGGCGCTCCGGTGGTCCGGCGGCTGGAAGCCTGGCGGGCTGAACCAGGTGTCTTCCACCAGGGCCTGGGTCGGGCTGCTGGGCAGGACGTAGGTGAAGTGCGACGCCCTGGCCGGTCCGGCGCCGGGCTGCGGGGGGCGGAAGTCCATCAGCATGGCGTTGCCGGGGTCGAACACCGGGCGGTCCGTGCGGATTTCCTGGCCCAGGAATGCTTGGGTCAACCCGTGGCGGCCGATGCCGGGGGAAGGCCGCGTGTCGAAGGCTGCGCCTGCACGCACCACGCGGTCGGGCAGCGTCACCGTCGCCGCGTCCTGTCCGTCCCTGGCTTCGGCATGGACGCCCAGCAGCAGCTCGATCTGCGGCGCGGCGCGGATACGCTGCAGCGCCAGGCGGTAGAAGGCGTCCGCCGCGATGGATTCGTAATGCAGGCCGGGAGATGCCAGCACCACTTGGCGCGCCCCGGAGGCGACGGACCAGCGGTCCCACCGGCCTGTCACGGCAGCGGCGAAGGGATGCGGCCGCAGCGTCCAGCCGGACCAGGTGCGGTCGCGGCGATACCCGGTCCGCTGCTCCACGACCAGGACCCGCAGCCTGGCGAAGCGGGGGGCTGCCAGCCGGACTGCGAGGCTTAGCCCGGCCAGGCCGGCGCCCAGGATGGCGATGTCGTACTCTGGCGGGCTGGGCAGGTCATGGGCGGGATGCCGCGGCGCCATGCTGGGTTCCGTTATAGGGTGGGCCGGCGCGCCGGGCTGCGGCGGCGTGATGGCGCCTACGCCAAGGCCGGGCTGGTGGCAATGAGCATCTGAGGCGCTGGGGGAGGCGGCTGCTTGCCACGCGGCGGCCGTTCGATGTTTTGACGAGGATGTGGCCGAATTTGTTGCTTTAATGCAACTGTAATGGGGCGGGGCGGGGTGCTTGCCCTTCCTCACCCCGGCCCTCTCCCGGAGGGAGAGGGGGAAGGCAGCGGGTAGGGGGCGACGGGGCTGTTGATGTGGGCTGGACCGATGTCTCCGTCTTGGCCTAGCCCCCTATTGGCGTGAACAGGGCTTCCAGGTCGCCCTCCGTCAGGCCGAGCGTCGCCCCGGCGCCGGCGCCGAGGATGTTGTCGGACAGGGCCTGCTTGCGCGCCTTCAGTTGCTCCATCTTCTCCTCGATGGTGCCCTGGGTGATCAGGCGGTGGACGAACACCGGCTTGTCCTGGCCGATGCGGTGGGCGCGGTCGGTGGCCTGGTCCTCGACCGCCGGGTTCCACCAGGGGTCGTAGTGGATGACGGTGTCCGCAGCCGTGAGGTTCAGGCCGACGCCGCCGGCCTTCAGCGAGATCAGGAACAGCGGGACCTCGCCGGCCTGGAAGCGGCGGACCGGGGTGCGGCGGTCGGTGGTGTCGCCGGTCAGCAGCACGTAGGGGATGCCGAGCCTGGCCAACTCCGCCTCGATCAGCGCCAGCATGGAGGTGAACTGCGAGAACAGCAGCACCCGCCGGCCGTCCTCGATCATCTGCGGCAGCATCTCCAGCAGGCGCTCCAGCTTGGCGGAGCCTGCCTTGGCCGCCTTGGCCGTTTGCAGGCGCAGCAGGCGGGGGTCGCAGCAGGCTTGGCGCAGCTTGAGCATGGCGTCCAGGATGATGATGCCGGAGCCGCCGATGCCGCGTTGCTCGATGGCGGCGCGGACCTTGGCGTGCATGGCGAGGCGGATGCCTTCATAGACGGCGCGCTGGGCTTCGGCCATCGCGACCTGCTCGGTGATTTCCGTTTTGGCTGGGAGGTCGGCGGCGACCTCCTCCTTGGTGCGGCGCAGCAGGAAGGGGGCGATGCGGCGGCGCAGGGTTTCGGCGCGGCCGGTGCTGCCGGTTTTCTCGATCGGCGTGCGGTAGTTGCGGGCGAAGGCCTTCTGGTCGCCGAGGAAACCCGGCATCAGGAAGTCGAACAGGGACCATAGCTCGCCCAGGTGGTTCTCCAGCGGGGTGCCGGACAGGCACAGGCGTTGCCCGGCGCGCAGGGTGCGGGCCAGGCGGGAGGTGGCCGCGAGCGGGTTCTTGATCGTCTGCGCCTCGTCCAAGAGGACGGCGTGCCACTCCTGCGCGGCCAGCACCTTGTGGTCCCGCGCCAGCAGCGGATAGGTGGTGATGACGAGGTCGTGGCTGGCGATGGCGGGGAACCGCGCGGCGCGGTCCGGGCCGTGCAGCACCAGGGTTCGCAGCATCGGGGCGAAGCGGGCGGCCTCCATCTGCCAGTTCGGGGCGAGGCTGGTGGGGCAGACGACCAGGGCCGGGCGGTCGAGCCGGCCCGCCGCGTGCTCGACGGCGATGTGGGCGAGGGCCTGCACGGTCTTGCCGAGGCCCATGTCGTCGGCCAGCACGCCGCCCAGGCCGGCGGCGGCCAGGAATTGCAGCCAGGCCAGGCCGGCGGCCTGGTAGGGACGCAGGGTTGCGCCGAAGCCTGCGGGCGCCGGGCAGGGAGCGATGCCGCCGTGCTCGCGCAGGCCGCGGCCGAGGGCGCGCACGGCGTCGCCGCCGGACCAGGCGAGGCCGGCGTCCGCGCCTGCGGATTCCAGCAGGGCCAGGTCGGCGGCGTTGCGCCGGGACAGGCGCAGGGTGCCCTTCGGGCCTGGCTCGGCGCCGGACAGCAGCTCCAGGAGGGGCGCCAGGATCGGTTGCAGCTTGCTGAACGGCACTGCGAGCAGGCGGCCGTCCGGGAGCGGCAGCAGCAGGGGCGCGGCCGGGTCGTCGTCGTCCGGGTCGGCCTGCGCCAGGGTTCCCAGCGCCAGGGCCGCCCCGGCGGTGCCGATCAGCTCCAGCATCGCGGGGACCAGGCTGATGCGCTCGCCGTCCACCATCACGCCGAGGTCCAGGTCGAACCAGTCTATGCCGGAGCCTTCGTCGATGCGGACCAGCACGTCGCCGGTGGCCTGGGCGATGCGGACCGGGAAATCGGGGTCCACCTCGATTGCCCAGCCCTCGTCCTGCAATACCGGCACGTCGTCGAGCATGACATCGACCCAGGCGTCGGGGTCGGGGTCCCCCAGCATCAGGTCGGGGGCGTTGGGGTGGTTGAGCGGCAGGTAGCGCAGGTGGCCGGCGCGGCTGAAGCCCAGGCGGCGCAGGCGGGTGACGGCCGACATCTCCGCCACGGGGTCGCGCACCACCTGCACCAGGCGGCCGTCCCGCACGGTGACGTCGCGGGGGGAGTCGGCCGGCATGTCCACGCCGCCGTAACGCCAGCTTAGCCGGGCCAGGGGCACGCGGACCGGCTCGTCCGGCACATGGCCCAGCATGGCCTGGCGTCCGAGCGCGGCCAGGTGGGCGCGGGAGTAGGATTCATGCGGGGAGGGCGGCAGGTGGGCGGCCAGCAGGCGCAGATGGGGTTGAAGCGGCGCGTGCAGGCGCTCGGGCGGGGCCAGCAGTGCCGGCTGCGGCAGCGGCTGCTGCGGGGCGCGGCGCGTCATCTCCGCCGCCACCTGGCCGGCGACCGTGGGGGCCAGCGCCGGGGCGGACAGCATGGCCTGCACGATGCGGTCCGGCAGCCCCGTTTCCACCTGGCCGACCGCGCCGGTGTTGGGATCGGCATACCAGGGGGTACCGATCATCAGCGGCTGCAGCGGCGGCGGCAGGTCGAGATGCGGGCGCTGGCTGCCGTCCGGCGCCAGGTTCCAGGCGATGCTGCCGGGGATCGGCGCCGCTTCCTGGAGTGTTGGGCCATCCCAGGATGCCCAGCGGCCCCGGCCGGTGCCGATGATCGCGCGCAGGGTGTCGGCAAAGCCCGCGCCGGTGCCGTTGACGGCGAACATCCGCAGGATGGCGCGGTCGGACGGCCGGAGGAAGCGCGGCTGCTGCGAGCTGTGCGGCTGGTGGTAGTAGGGGCGGCCCGGTCCGGCCAGGCGGCCGTCGCGCTGCAGCTCGACGGTTTCCAGGGCAAGGTTCGGCACGGGGCTGTGGGGCAGGCGGCGGAGCACGTAGATCAGGCGTTTGCGGACCTTGGGCGGATACTCCTCGCTGTCCTCCGTCTGGGCGGCCTGCAGGGTGCGCAGCCATGCCTCGACTTCGCTCGGCAGCGGCACCGGTGAGGGCTGCATCGCCTTGCGCCAGTCGTCACCTTGGCCGTCCATGTCCACCCCGGCTTTGCGTCCGGCCGACGTTACCCCGGTTGGACTGGAAAGGGGAGCCGGCGAGGGAGCGCCCGTGCGGGCGTGATGGCGGGACATGCGCCGGGGCGCAGCGGGCAGCCTGGCCGTCAAGGCAGGGTAGGGCAGCCTGCGCGGCTGCTGTTGACGGCATGGCTTCCGGCCTGCACGAAGCCGCGCCGGAGGCTGGCACCCGGGACCGCTGGGACACGGTGGCAGGGGCGATTGCAGCAGGGGCGATTGCTGCGGAGGGCTGGACAGCCTCGCAGACGTGTCCGAAAGGGATGCTGGTTCATGTTGCATGGCAGCATCAGCTTGCTTACCAGGGCGCATGGCATCCGACTTTCCAAGTACGAGCATGCCCGAGAGTCCGGCGCTGACGGGCTTGCGCGGCATCGCGGCGGTGCTGGTGGTCATGCACCATGCCAGCCTGCACCTTGGCGCGGTTGACCTGCCCTGGGCGGGCGGGCTGCTGCGCAATGGCTATTTGGGCGTGGACCTGTTCTTCGTGCTCAGCGGCTTCGTGATGTCCATGGTTTACGGATCGTGGTTCACCGGGGGAGCGCTGGGCGCGGTTGCGCCGGGGCGCAGGTCGGACGTGGCCGGGTCGCTGGCCGTGTTCCTGGTGCGGCGCGCCGGCCGGGTGTGGCCGCTGCATGCCGCCGTGCTGGCGGTGCTGCTCGCCGGACTGGCGGTGTCCGGCCAGGCCCTGCCCTCGCTGCGCTTCACGCTTGCG
This sequence comes from Acetobacteraceae bacterium, assembly GCA_036398775.1. Lineage (GTDB taxonomy): Bacteria > Pseudomonadota > Alphaproteobacteria > Acetobacterales > Acetobacteraceae > DASWOJ01. The sequence continues at coordinate 14,226 of DASWOJ010000308.1, read as the reverse complement.
AACTTTTTGCTGGTGCAGGGGTGGGGTGTCAGCGGCGAGATCAACGCCCCGGCCTGGTCGGTCAGCACGGAGGTGCTGGCCTACCTGCTGTTTCCCCTGCTGGCCGGGCCGGTGCTGCGCTGGCGCTGGGGTGCGGTGCTGGGCGTCGCTGCGGCGGCGGCGCTGCTGGCAGGATGCCTTGCGCTGGCGCCGCCGGTGGGACCAGCAAGGCGGGGGATGCTGGACATCCACATGAACAACTCGGTGCTGCCGGGGATGAGGTGCGTTGCCGGGTTCCTGTTTGGGATGGTTGCCTGGCGTGCTGGCCGGGCGCCGGCGGCGGCACGTCTGGCCTGCAGGCCCTGGACGGGGGCGGGCGTGTTCCTGCTGGTGATCGGGCTGATGTCGGCCCGGGCGGATGACCTGCTGGTGCTGGCGTTGATGCCGCTTCTGGTGGCCGGCTTGCACTGCGGCCGCGGACGGCCCTGGCGTTGGTTCACGCTTTGGCCGGTGCACGGGCTGGGCGTGCTGTCCTATGCGATCTACCTGATCCATTACGCGCTGCTGCCGGTGCTGCTGGACGGCCCGGGGCCGGTTGCGGCGAGGCTCGCGCTATATGCGGCGGCGACCCTGCTGCTGGCTGCGCTGGCCCATTGGCTCATCGAGCGGCCCACCCGCAGGCTCATCCGCTGGCTGGGTGAGGCGATGGTCGTGCCCACTGCGCACCCTGCGCTCGTCCGGCTGGCCCGCTACGGCGCGGCGCGGCGGGGTCAGTGATGCAAGGGGCCGCTGGGCCAGCGGTTCCGGCTTCATCTTACCGGGGCTGCGGCCAGATCATGCTCGCCTGCCAGATCCCAGGGACCGCCGAGGTAGCGCCACAGGCGCAAGCCGGTCGCCCGCACCTGGAACGGCGCGAAACCCGCCTGCATCGCGTCGCGCAACGCCCGGGCGGCTTCCGGTTCCGCCTTGTTCTGGACCGTGACATGGGGGCGGAAGCCTTGGGCATCCTGCGGCGTGAGCCGGTCCCGCCAGGCCTGGGCCAGCCGGGCGCGCAGGGCCAGCAGTTCCGGCGCACGCAGCTCATAGGCGACGCCGCGGCCGAGGAAGCGCAGGCCGGATGCTTCGACGGCGAATGGCGGCAGCGATGCGGCCTGTTGCGCGAGCAGGGCCTGGATGGCGTCCAGCTCCTCGCCGGGCAGGTGGTGGAACAGGGTGACATGGGCCGGCACCAGGTTTCGGCTGGGCGGGAAGTGCAGGGTGCGCAGCCGGTCGAACCGCGCCTGATCGTCCGGATGCAGCCGCAGCGTCAGGATCAGCGGCGGCATTGCGGCTCCGTTGGGACATGACGGTTCCGCTGCTGCCCGGCCTGGCGCCGGCCGGGGAGGCTGGTGCCGAGCGGGAACGCCTGGCCCGGCGTTGGATGGAGCTGACATGCACCGTGCTGCCCGGCATGGCCGCGGCGCAGGGGTGGCCGATACGCTGGGACCACTGTTTCATGCGGGTATGCCTGGACAACGCCCTGGGACGGCCGTGGCATGAGGTGGTGCGCCGGCCGGCGATCCGCTGGCTGGAGCTGCACCAGCTCCGCGCCGCCGTGGAGGTGGCGGAGGGGATTGCGGCTGATCCCCGGACGCTGCCGGAGTTGAACGATGCCAGCCTGGCCTGGCGCCGGGCTGCCCGGCACGGTTAGCGCCCCCTTGGCCCGGTTGCGCTGGCAGGCGGCACCTTCGGCGGCGTTCGCACGTTGCGCAACGCGCTGCTGCATGCACCGTCCTCGCCTGTGCCGAGCTGGACGGTGGGCAGCAGCGCCGCGAGCGGGGTCAGCAGCACGCCCAGGGCGATGGCAGCCGCTCCCTTCTCGGCGATCACCGCCGCATCCGGGCGGATGCTTGGGGCGGCAAAGGTGCCGGTGATGTTGATCGGCGCGTCGAGGGTGCCGACAGAGAGGTGCTTGGACTCGGTCTGCAGCTGCATCCCCAGCGCCTCGTTGTAGAAGCTGAGGGTGCCCTTGCCCATCACCCGGTCTGAGTCCAGGTCGAGAAACAGGGTTTTCACGCTGGCGAGGCCGCGCTGCAGGCCCATGTCGGCGATGAAGCATTGTATCTTGGCGCGGCTGGGGACGCCGAGGGCCGACAGCAGGGCGTTGCCGAACTGCAGGCCGGACAGGTCCACGAGCAGGGCGCTCAGGTTGCCGCCGGAGCCCATGTAGAGCTTCAGCTCACCGTTGCCGGTGCCGAGGATCTGCGACAGCGAGCTGCCGGAGCCTTGGATCACCGCCCGGCCGCCGATGGCGCCGGCGCCGCGGGCGACCCCGGTTGCGGACAGCAGCCGGTCCAGGTCCACGCGCTGGAAGTCTATGGCGATGTCGGCGCCGACGGCCTTGCCTTGCGGGGTCAGGCCGATGGTGGAGGTGATCTGCCCTTTGCCGATGCCGAAGGCGAGCGGGTGCAGCTTCACCGCGCCGTCCACGATGTCGAGGTCGGCGCGCATGTTGTCGAGCGGCTGCGAGCGGCCCTCGATATGGGCGGCGCGGTATTTCAGGTGGACGTCGGCGAAGGTCAGCTTCGGCAGGTTCACCGGCATGTCCGGCAGCACGCGTCCGGTGGGGCGGTCCGCCTGCCGGGCGGGCGGGGCCTTGGTGCCCTTGCTGGCGTCGCCGGGGTCGGCGCCGATGAAGCCGGCGAGGTCCTTGAGGTCCACCCGCTGCGACCGCAGGTCCGCCGTCAGGACGGGGCGGGCGGCGGTGGTGTCCACGGCCAGGTCGCCCTCCAGGTCGGAGCTGCCGACCTTGCCGGCGGCGTCGGTGAACCTGACTGAGCCCGCCTGGTAGTCCAGGTGGCCGGCGATGCGGTAGGCGGGGGTCTTGGGGAAGGCGATGCCGGTCAGCGGCGTCAGTTGCTCCATGTCCGGGCCGGCCAACTCCAGCTTGAGGTCGACGCCGGCGAAGGCCAGCGGGTCCTTGACGGTGCCGGTCAGGGATACCTTGGTCGGGCCGTTGGCGACCTGCAGGTTGACCGGGTAGGGCGTTTCGTCGCGCAGGGTCAGCAACGCGCCGCCGGTGAACTGGGCGGTGATGGGCTGGTTGGCGTAGGTGCCCTTGGCGGAGGCGACGATCTGGCCGGGCTGCCCGGCCTGGTCGCCATCGGCATCCTTGGTGGCGATGTCCACGTTGAAGTCGGCGCGTAGCTTGGCGGAGACGACGTGGGCGTGGCCGTCGTTGATCTGCAGGACGCCGATCTTCGTGGCATGGTCGGGGTCGGGTGGGGCGTCGCTGCCGTTGGACGCGAAGGTCCAGTTGTTGCGGCCGTCGGCGAGTTGCTGGGCGTCCACCTTGGGGCTGTCGAGGGTGATGCTGGGGATAACGACCTGGCGGCGGCGGATGTAGGCCATCGCGTCCACGTCCAGGCTGAGCTTGTCGGCGGTCGCCAGGTTGCCGCCGCCTTCCCAGCCGTCGGGGTTGCCGACCGTCACGCCCTCGGCGACGATGTGGGGGACGCGGCCGAGACGCACGTGCAGATGGGTGATGGCGACCGGGCGGCCGAGGGCGGCGGAGGCCTGCTTGTCCACAAACGGGATCAGCCAGTCCCACTGGAACAGCGCCATAGCGACGACGAGGAGGGCGACGAGGCCGCCCATCACCCAGGGCCAGCGGCGCCGGCGTTTGGCGGAAGGCTTTGCCTTGGCCATGGGTATTGCGGCCGTGTCCGGGGCTTGCAGGGTTTCCCTCATGGGCTGGTAACGATATGCGGCGGGGCCGGGTTGCCTTGCGGAGCCGAACGTGCGGGGCCACGATGCCCGCACAACTGCGAACGGGATTTTCCGGTGATCTATGAACTCCGCATCTACCGCTGCCTGCCTGGCCGCCTGCCTGCGCTGCTGCAGCGGTTCGAGACGATCACGCTCGGCTTGTGGGAGCGGCACGGCATACGGCCGGCCGGGTTCTGGACGACGGTGATCGGCGAGTCGAACCAGGACCTGACCTATATGCTGGCCTGGGACAGCCTGGCGGAGCGGGAGACGAAGTGGGCCGCGTTCCAGACGGACCCGGAGTGGATCGAGAAGCGTGCGGGGACCGAGCGCGATGGGCAGATCGTCGGCAACATCACAAGCAGCCTGCTGCAGCCGACGGGGTTCTCCTCGGTGAAGTAGGGGGCTGGCCGGGTGCGCGGCCGGCCCGGTCCGGGCCGAGGGCGCTGTCCACGAGCCGTGGCGTGCCGCGGGCGAGGGTTCGGCGGCGCAAGCGGCAGGGCTTGACGGCGCCCGGCCGGTCGGTCCCCATCCCGGTCCGCACGAAGGACCCCGCCCATGCCGCTCAAGGCCGCCATCATCCCAGTCACGCCGATCCAGCAGAACTGCGCCCTGATTTGGGACGATGCGACGATGCAGGCTGCCGTCGTGGATCCCGGCGGCGACGTGCCGCGCATCCTGGAGGCCATCGGCAGCCTCAAGCTGCAGGCCGGGCTGATCCTGCTGACCCACGGGCACTTCGACCATGCGGGCGGCGCGGCCGAGCTGCGGGACGCGCTGCCGGGCGCGCAGATCGTCGGTCCCGACGAGCGTGACGCCTACCTGCTGGACGGCTTGGCGGAGACTGCGCTGACCTACGGCATCCCCGGCGCCCGCAACGTCCGGCCGGACCGCTGGGTCCATGAAGGGGAGCATGTCATGCTGGGCACGCACCGCTTCGACGTGCTGCATACGCCGGGGCATACGCCGGGCCACGTGATCTTCGTGCAGCGCGCAGCCGGGTTCGCGTTGGTGGGCGACGTGATCTTCCAGGGGTCGGTCGGGCGCACCGACCTGCCGAAGGGGGACGGGCCGACGCTGCTGCGCTCGATCCGGGACAAGGTGATGCCGCTGGGCGATGCGATGGCGTTCATGTGCGGCCACGGGCCTGGCTCGACGGTGGGGATGGAGCGGCAAACCAACCCGTTCGTGCGGGAAGCGCTGGCGCTGCGGGACTGACCGCGGGGGGACATCCGCTGGGTTGCCCGCGGGGCCGTCGCCTTCAAGGCTTCATGCGGCGCTGGCTGGCGGACCCGCTGCAGGCGGGCTAGGCCGTTCCGCGTGCGGCGGCATTGCCGGGAACGTGATGACGCAAGCGGCTACCGCTTGACATCGAACCCTTGAACGTCCGTCATGATGGCGTAACGTTTGTCTTGATGGGAGGTTTCCATACCGGTCACAGTGGTCCAGATCTCGGACACTCATCTGGGTGCCGGCAGGCGCCTGTTCCGCGCCAACTTCGACCGGATCGCGGTTGCGTTGGACCGGCTGCGGCCGGATCTGATCGTGCACACCGGCGACGTGTCCATGGACGGGGCGGACGGGGAGGCGGACCTGGCCTGCGCCGCGTCGGCCCATGCCCGGCTGCCTGGCACCGTGCTGTGCGTGCCGGGCAACCATGACGTGGGCGATCATCCCGAGCGCGCGGCGCATCAGCCGGTGAATGACGCCCGGCTGAACCGTTTCCGCGGCCAGGTAGGGCCAGACCGATGGGTTCAGGATCCGGAGGGCTGGCGCCTGCTGGGCCTGAACAGCCAGGTCATGGGCGCACACCGCGAGGCCGAGGAGCAGGCTGCCATGATCGCCGACGCCCTCGACACGCTTGGCGACCGCCGCCTGGCGGTGTTCATCCACAAGCCGTTCTTCACCGCCGACCCGGCGGAGACCGTGTTCGACTACTGGTCGGTCCCGCCCTTCGCGCGCGGCCCGCTCGGCGCCGTGATGGCTCATCCGGCGTTACGCCTGGTCGCGTCCGGGCACCTGCATCTTTTTCATGAGGCAATGCGCGGCCGGGTGCGCTACGCCTGGGCGCCCTCGGCAGCGTTTGTCGTGAACCCCGCGGACCAGGTTGGCCTGCCAGGGAAGCGTTGCTGCGGCTTCCTGCTGCACGAGTTCGGGGAGGATGCGGTCGCCACCCGCCTGGTCGTTCCCGACGGGATGGAGCACCCCTACGTCAGCGAGGTTTTCGGCGCGGAGAGTCCTGCATCTCCGGAGCATTGAGGAGGGGGGCGATCCGTCAGCGAGGCGGTTGCTGCCGGCTGGGTGGTTGCTGCGGGCGTCGGCCGCATCGTGGTGGCTGCAAGGCTGCCGCTATGGCCAGCTTGTCAGCGGCTGGGCAGGAAGTCGGTGGGGTGGAACAACTCCACCCCATGGCGGCGGCAACCCTCTGCCACCAGGCTCGTGAGGTCATCCACCAGGGCGGTGATGCCTTCCTGCTGACAAATCGATCCCTTCCAGGAGCGGTGTGCGGTGCCGGCCGGCCGGCGCCAGGGCCGGATCAACTGGTTAAGAGCCGGCCAGGTGCGACCGCGCCGGGCCGAGGTCTCGCCGGACAACCCGGCGCAAAGCTCGTCCGGCAGATGTATGGCCCGGACGAAGTGCTCGGCGCCCAGCCGGTGCGAGTAGCCGCCCAGCCGCGCCCAGGGAGTGCCTTGACGCGCACTACGGAAGGTGACGATGACGTGCCTGATATGCGGGGTGTCCAGGATGAAGCGGTGGAGGAGGGGCGCCGCGGGATGGTCAATCAGCGTGCCATCCATGTCCCAGGCAATGTCCATGTGGGTTGCAAGCCGTTGCAGCGCGGTCGCTTTCGGGCGGTTCGACGGAGTCGAGACCTTGCGCGCTGCTGATGAGAGGGAAGCGATCCCTGCGTTTGATTTCAAGGCAGGAAAGCCATCCATCATTGCGGACCCTTGGTCATCCTCTGTTTGCTAGGGCATCGTTAACAATGACGCTCTCTTGCGTCAAGTTTACTATAACTTACACGGCCCCGGAGAGAGCCGTGGCAAAGCAACTCGACGGCGCGACGGGCGGTAAGCCGGGTTCAGCGCCGGGGACGGCCCGCTGATTCGATAACGTTCGCTAACGAAATCGGATTGCCTGGGCTTCTCACAAGATTGGGAGCACGGCGGTGAGCCGCGCACGTCGCCGCCTTCCAGCGGCATAGCAGCCTGCCGAGCCCGGGTTGGGCGGCGGACTTACTGCGAGCCCCGCGCGGTGCTGGTGGCGATTGGGGCTGCTCCGGTCCAGGCCGCCTGATCGAACGTGGTGCTGACCTTGCGGGCTTCGTTCTCCGTCTCACCTGGGCGTAGGCGCGAGCAGCCGGGGACGGCAAGGGATGGAGCGGGCGGGGTCGAAGCCACGCTGCATGACTTCGCCCGCCGTGCGCCCTGGCCGCCTGCCGTCGTGATGGCGGCATGGCGGCCCGGGGCGTTGCCTATGCGGTGCGGTTGGTCACTGGCGTGCCGCGCTGCTGCGTGCAGCAATGGCGGACCTCGACAGGGCGCGGGACATGACCTTCTGCGGGAACGCCCGCCGTACTGGACGACCGGCGGATCGCGGCTGGCGCGGTGGGGGGGCTGGCTTCAGCCGGGGTCGCCGAGCAAGCCTGCTGCGGCGATGCCGGCCAGGGCGGCGGCTTCGTCGTTGTCGCTGGTATCGCCGCTGATGCCGACGGCGCCCAGCAGGACGCCCTCGGCGTCGCGCAGCAGCACGCCGCCGGGCACGGGAACCAGGGCGCCGCCGGAGGTGTGGGTCACGGCGGCGACGAAGGCCGGGTCGGACGCGGCGCGCTTGGCGATGGCACGTGACCCCATGCCCAGCGCCAGCGCGCCGTGCGCCTTGCCGTGCGCGATGTCGGCCCGGCGCAGGCTGGTGCCTTCTTCTGCCGCGAGCGCCTTGGGCGCCCCGCGGGCGTCGAGGACGGTGACGACCAGCGGCTTCAGGCCGGTGCGGCGCGCTTCCTGCAGGGCGGCGGCGACGATAGTCTGGGCTTGGTCGAGGGTAAGGCTCATGGATGGTCCTTCATGGGGCGGCGCCGGGGGCGGCGCTGGCGGGCTGCACGCGGCTGCGCCAGTCGGCAAGCACGTCAGCGACGGTTTGCGGCCAGGGGATGGCGGGGGTCCAGTCCAGCAGGCGCCGGGCCAGGGCGGCGTCGCCGGCGGCGAGCGGTATGTCGGACGGGCGCAGCCGCGACGGGTCGGTGTGCGGCTCCGCCTGTATGCCGGCGGCGTCAAGCAGGGATTGCAGCACGTCCGCCATGCGCCGGGGCTGACCGCTGGCGAGGTTCAGCACCGTGCCGGGCGGCAACGCATCGGCCTGGCGCACGCAGGCGGCGTAGGCGGCGCAGACGTCCCGCACGTCCAGGAAGTCCCGCAACGGCGACAGGTCCCCGACCTGCAGCACCGGAGGCTGCAGCCCGGCGGCGATGCGGGCGACCTGTCCGGCGAAGGCCGGCACCACGAAGTCCGGGGACTGGCCTGGCCCGGTGTGGTTGAAGGCGCGCACCCGCACGACGCGCAGCCCGTCCGCCGCCGCCATCGCGCCGAGCGCCAGGTCGGCGGCGGCCTTGGTCGCGGCGTAGGTGTTGAGCTGCGCCGGCAGTGCGTCCTCCGCCAAGGGCTGGCCGCTGCGGAAGCTGGCGCCGTAGATGTCGGCGCTGCTGCTGAACACCATCATGCAGCCCGGCGCGTGCGCCAGCAGCGCCCGGGCGAGGTTGAGCGTGCCGCCGAGGTTGACCCGCCAGGCCCGGTCCGGGTCCTGCCGCGCGGCGGAGATGGCGGCGACGGCAGCCAGGTGGACCAGTGCATCCGGCGGCGATGCGGCGATGGCGGCGGCCACCGCTGCGGCGTCGGTGATGTCGAACCTGGCAGCCTCCAGCACGGCGCCGGGGAAGGCGGCGGCCAGGACCGGCATCAGGTGGGTGCCGACGAAGCCGCCGGCGCCTGTGACCAGGATGCGGCGCGGCGCCACGCCTACCGCGCCATGCGGGCGCGGTGCCTGGCGAGGTCGGCGTCCACCATCTCGCCCACCATCTCGTCCAGGCTGACTTCCGGCGTCCAGCCCAGGCGCTGGCGGGCCTTGCCGGCGTCGCCGAGCAGCACGTCCACCTCGGCCGGGCGCATGAAGCGGGGGTCGGTGCGTACGTGGTCCTCGAAGTTCAGGCCGACGTGGGCGAAGGCGCTGCGGCACAGGTCGCGTATGCTGGTGGTGACGCCGGTGGCGATCACGTAGTCGTCGGCCTTGTCCTGCTGCAGCATGAGGTGCATGGCGCGGACGTAGTCGCGGGCGTGGCCCCAGTCGCGCTTGGCGTCGAGGTTGCCGAGCGGCAGCTCCGTCGCCAGGCCCAGCTTGATGCGGGCGACGCCGTCGGTGACCTTGCGGGTGACAAACTCGATGCCGCGGAGCGGGGATTCGTGGTTGAACAGGATGCCGCTGCTGGCGTGCAGTCCGAAGGACTCGCGGTAGTTCACCGTCATCCAGTGGCCGTACAGCTTGGCGACGCCGTAGGGGCTGCGCGGGTAGAACGGCGTGCGCTCGCTTTGCATGGGTTCCTGGATCAGGCCGAACATCTCGGAGGATGACGCCTGGTAGAACCGGGCCTCGGGGCGGGCGATCCGCAGGGCCTCCAGCATGTTGCCGACGCCCAGGGCGGTGACGGTGCCGGTCAGCAGCGGCTGCTGCCAGGAGGCGGCGACGAAGCTCTGCGCCGCTAGGTTGTAAACCTCGTCGGGCTTATGGTCCTGCATGATGCGGATCAGGCTGCTGAGGTCGGTGAGGTTGCCGTCCACGAGCTGCACGTGGTCCAGCACGCCGAGCCAGCGCAGCCGCTCGCCGATTACGTCGGAGGAGGCGGAGCGGCGCATCAGGCCGATCACCTTGTAGCCGCTGTTGAGCAGCAGTTGGGTGAGGTAGGCGCCGTCCTGGCCGGTGACGCCGGTGATGAGTGCGGTGGGCATTGGGTGCTTGGGTTCCTAAGGGTTCAGGCGCGGCCGTAGGTGTCTTCGAGGCGGACGATGTCATCCTCGCCGAGGTAGCTGCCGGACTGCACTTCGATGAGCGTGAGCGGGATGCGTCCGGGGTTGGCCAGGCGGTGGGTGCAGCCGAGCGGCAGGTAGATGCTCTCGTTCTCGCGGACCAGCACCTCGTCGGCGTCGCGGGTCACGAGGGCGATGCCGCTGACCACCACCCAGTGCTCGGCGCGGTGGTAGTGGCGCTGCAGGGAGAGCTTCTCGCCGGGGGTGACCACGATGCGTTTCACCTGGAAGCGGTCGCTGTGGATCAGGCTCTCGTAGAAGCCCCAGGGGCGATAGACCCGGTTGTGCGCCACGGCCTCGTGCCGGCCGGCGGCGCGCAGGCGGGTGACGACCTTCTTCACGTCCTGGGCGCGGTCGCGGTGCATGGCGAGCACCGCGTCCTCCGTCACCACGACGATGACGTCCTGCAGGCCGACGACGGCCGTCAGGATGCCGTCGCTGCGGGCGTAGCAGTTCTCCGATCCTTCGAGCAGCACGTCGCCGACGGTGGCGTTGCCGGCGCCGTCCTTGGGCGACTGCTCCCACAGCGCGTCCCAGCTTCCGACATCGGACCAGCCGAGGTCTGCGGGGATCACGGCGGCGAGGGTGGTGCGCTCGGCCACGGCGTAGTCGAGGCTGATGTCGGGGCAGGCGGCGAAGGCGGCGGCATCGAGGCGGGTGAAGTCGAGGTCGCGGGTGCGTCCCTCGACCGCGCGGCGCACGGCGGCCAGCACGTCGGGGGCGTAGCGCTCCATCTCGGCCAGGAGCGTGCTGGCGGTGAAGACGAACATGCCGCTGTTCCACAGGTGGCCCTTGCCGGCCACCAGGGCCTGGGCGGTGGCGGCGTCCGGCTTCTCGACGAAGCGGGTGAGGGCGTGGACGCCGGGGGCATCGGCCAGCTCCGGCCCGACCTCGAGGTAGCCGTAGGCGGTTTCCGCCCGGTGCGGCTGCATGCCGAAGGTGACGATGCGGCCCTGGCGGGCGGCGGTGGCGGCCAGTTCCAGGGCGGCGTGCAGGGCGTCGGTGCGCTGGATCGCGGCGTCGGCGGCCATCATCCACAGCACGGCGTCGGGATCATGGTCCGCGACGAGCATGGCGGCGGCGGCGATGGCGGGGGCGGAGTTGCGGCCCACCGGCTCCAGCACGATCTGGGCGTCGGCGATGCCTGCGGCGCGCATCTGCTCGGCGATCAGGAAGCGGTGCTCGTGGTTGCAGACGACGACCGGCGGGGCGAAGCCGGCGCCGACGCCGCGGAGGGCGCATTCCTGCAGCATGGAGCGTTCGGACACGAGCGGCCAGAGCTGCTTGGGGAAGCTCTCGCGCGACACCGGCCAGAGGCGGCTGCCGGTGCCGCCGGACAGGATGACGGGGACGATGGTGGATTGGGACGCCGGGCGGGCCGCGTTGGCCAGAGAGGTCATATGGGTCATCGCATCCTTGGGGCCGCGTTGGCCTGGGGTGGCGGGCTTGGGGTGGGGTGGTTTTGGGCCGGTATAGGTGGGGGGGGCGCCGGGTGTCCAGGCGGTGCGGCTGCCGGCGGGGGAAATGAGAGTGGAGCGAAACGATTTTAGGCGCGTGTGATGCGCGGGCGCCGCAGGAGGCGGGCATCGTGCGCCCCGGGCGTGAGCCGCCGGCGCATGTGCCGGAGCATTGCATGCATCTGCGGCGCACGCTGCCCGCCGCTGCGGCAGGCCGAGGCTGGTCATGGGAGCAGGTCAACGCCGGTTGCATGGGAGGGCGGCGTCTGGCCGACGGGCATGAGGGCAGTGCCAGGATCGCTGGCCGGCTTACGACCGCATCAGCGATATGCAGGACGAGGTCTCGTACGGCAAACCGGCGGGACGCGGACTGTCCAGAGTTGATTGGATACGCGAACCGTTGGCGTGTGGCCGGGTTGCGGCACCCGCCTGCAGCGGGACGTGAAACGTACCTGCCACGTTCCTCTGCTTGCAGATGCGCAGTCGTTGGCCGTTTTCCGGGGGATCTGCCGGGCCGGTAATTCAACAGGCACCTTGGCGTGATGCGCATCACGCTGGGACCGGGACGGCATTGCTACGGTGCGGGCACACCAAGGCAGATAAAGGACATCCGTCATGACCACCGAGAACAACCGCCTGCCCGATGCGCTGCGCCCGACCGAATTGCACGATTTCAGCGATATGCCCGCTGCCGGGAACGCCCGTGGGTATCAGGCAAAGGCCATACTGGTCATCGCAGCGATCGCTGCCCTGATCCTCGGGATGCCGCAAATGAGCGGCACCACCCCTGCTCCCCGCGACCTTGCGGCGCTGCAACCGGCCCGCTGACCCTGCGGCACCCTGCCGTGGCTGAAAGCCGGACCACGCTGCCTCAAGGCTTTGCTTGATTCACGGCAGGAGGCTGGCAAGGCTAAGCGATGCCTGCCTGCTTGGTCCGGCCGCCGCACAGGCTGCCAGAGGCGTGGCTAAGGCTTCAGCACCACCTTGATGCAGCCGTCCTTCTTGTCGCGGAAGGTCTCGTATAGCCCCGGCCCGTCCTCCAGCTTGGCACGGTGGGTGATGACGAAGGACGGGTCTATTTTTCCTTCCTCGATCCACTTCAACAGCTTGGGCAGGTAGTGCTGCACCGGGGTCTGCGCCATCTTGAACGTCAGGCCGCGGTTGATGGCGCTGCCCATCGGGATCTTGTCCACGAAGCCGCCATAGACGCCGATGACGCTGACAATGCCGAAGTTGCGGGTGTTGTTGATGCATTGGCGCAGCACATGCGGCCGGTCGGTGCCGAGGAACGCCGCCACTTTCAGGCGGTCCAACATGCTGTCGAAGCTGGCGGAGGTGTGCGGCTCGGTGCCCACGGCGTCTATGCAGGCGTCGGCGCCGCGGCCGTGCGTGAGTTCCTGGATGCGCTCGTAAACATCTTCCTGCATGAAGTCTATCGTGATGGCGCCGGCGTCGCGGGCCATCTGCAGGCGCTCCGGCACGGTGTCTATGGCGATCACCCGCTCCGCGCCCAGCAGGAAGGCGCTGCGTATGCTGAACTGGGCGACGGGGCCGCAGCCGAACACGGCGATGGTCTCGCCGCCTTTGATCTCGCAGAACTCGGCGCCCATGTAGCCGGTCGGGAAGATGTCGGACAGGAACAGCGCCTGCTCGTCGCTGATGCCGTTGGGGATGATGGCCGGGCCGACGTCGGCGTAGGGGACGCGCAGGTATTCGGCCTGGCCGCCGGGGATGCCGCCCAGCAGGTGGGAGTAGCCGAACAGGGCGGCGGGGGAGTGGCCCCAGAGCTTGGCTGCGGCCTCGGCGTTGGGGTTGCTGCGCTCGCAGCCGGAGAAGTAGCCGCGGCTGCAGAAGAAGCACTCGCCGCAGGAGATGGTGAAGGGCACCACCACGCGGTCGCCGACCCTAAGCTTCTTGTTGTCGCGGCCGACCTCGACGACCTCGCCCATCGCCTCGTGGCCGATGATGTCGCCCTTCTGCATGGTGGGCATCACACAGTCGAACAGGTGCAGGTCGCTGCCGCAGATGGCGCAGGCCGTTACCTTGATGATGGCGTCGCGGCCGTCCTGGATGGTGGGATCGGGCACGGTGTCGCAGCGCATGTCGCCCTTGCCGTGCCAGGTGATCGCCTTCATGTGCCGCGGTCCTTGTTGGTGCGGCGGATGAACGGCGGGGGCGGGGATGGGTTCGGCGGGGTCGCAGGCCTGTGAAGCAGGCTGCGCGAGGCGGCCGATGCAGCGTCCGGCGCCGGTAAATCATCGGTTTGGCCCCCGGCGCACCTGGCGTGGCACTCTGGCGTGGCACTCTGGCGCGGCTGGATCAAACGGCTATATGCATCCCATGTCCGCCCCGCGTCCGGCCCCGCACGATCCCACCCGTATCACCCAGGCGCTGAACGCCGACGTCGCCCGGATCGGCGCCGAGCTGGTGCGGCTCGACGGCGGCACCGACCCCTTTGCGGCGTGCGTCCGGGCGACGCGGATGCCGATGGTGGTCAGCGACCCGCGGCAGCCCGACAATCCCATCGTGTTCGTCAACGACAGCTTCTGCCGCCTGACGGGTTATCCGCGGGAGATGATCGTCGGGCGCAACTGCCGTTTCCTGCAGGGTCCGGAAACCGATCCGGCCACTGTCGCCCGCATCCGCGCGGCGGTCCAGGCACAGGGGGCCATCGAGATAGACATACGCAACCACCGCCGGGACGGCACCCCGTTCTGGAACCGCCTGCTGATGGCGCCGGTGCGGGACCAGGCTGGCGAGGTCGCCTACTTTTTTGCCAGCCAGGTGGACGTGACGCTGGAGCGGGAGCGGCTTGAGGGCCTGGAGTTCCGCAATGCCGCCCTGCTGGCGGAGGTGTCCGACCGCCTGCGCGCCCAGGAGGACAGCGAGGCCCGGCTGCGCTACGCCACGGAAGCCGGGCGGCTCAGCGCTTGGGAATGGGACTTACGGGGCCACAGACTTTCAACCGA
>DASWOJ010000307.1:0-2959 GCA_036398775.1 Acetobacteraceae bacterium | reverse complement strand
GATGCCCTGGTCGCGCACGGCGCGGATCAGGGCGACGCCGCCGGCGGCCTCGGTGGGGGTGAGGCCGGTCAGCATCTCGTCGAGCAGCAGCACGCGGGGGCGGGTGGCCAGGGCGCGGGCGATCTCCAGGCGGCGCTTTTCGGGCGGGGTGAGCTGGTGGGCCGGGGCGTCGGCGCGGCGGTCCAGGCTGGCGAAGGCTAGGACGTCTTGGGCGGTCCGCATGGCTTCGCGGGGCCGGGCTGTGCGGGAGAAGGCGCCGACCATGACGTTCTCCAGCACCGTCATGCTGTCGAAGCTGCGGACGACCTGGAAGGTGCGGGCGATGCCGGCTCGGGCGCAAGCGACCGGGCCGGCGCCGCTGATCTGCTGGCCGGCAAGATGGATGGTGCCGCGGTCGGGGGTGACCTCGCCGCTGATGGCGTTGAACAGGCTGGTCTTGCCGGCGCCGTTGGGGCCGATGAGGCCGAGGATCTCGCCCTCGGCGACGTCGAAGGTGATATCCACGTTGGCGGCTACGCCGCCGAAGGTCTTGGTGACGGAGCGGAGCTGGAGGAGGGGGGTCATGGGTCTGCCCCGGCGTGCGCGGCTGCGCCGCAGCACTTTAAAGGGACGGTCATGGTTGTTCTCCCTCTCCCTCCGGGAGAGGGTTGGGGTGAGGGAAACCCCCGCAGCGCCTCCCGTATGGTTTCGAGCACACCTTCCAAATTGCCCAGAACTTCAGGGTTCGTGAACCGCAGCACCTGCCAGCCTTGGGTTTTTAGCCAGGCACCGCGTTCCGCATCCCGCGCCGGGCCGTCGGCGATGAAGTGGCTCTCGCCGTCTACCTCGACGGCCAGCCGCGCGCTGACGGCGGCAAGGTCTAGGATGTAGGCTCCACAAGGGAACTGCCGCCGGAACTTGGTCCCGTCCAGGGCGTCGTTCCGCAGCGCTAGCCACAGCTTTATTTCCGCTGGCGTGGCGCTTCTTCGGAGTGCGCGGGCCCTCTTTGTTTCGGTGCGGTTCTTGCCGCTTCCCTCACCCCGACCTTCTCCCGGAGGGAGAGGGAGCAGGAGCAGGGCTTGTCCATTCTTGATGACAGGGCCTGGCATCATGATCCGCCTCTCACGCCGAATAGGCTTACGAGGCCGGCGGGTCTTGCCAGCGATACCGCTACGATCAGGCCGCCGTAGATCATCAGGTCCACGCCCTGGCCGGAGCCGCCGAGGTAGCTGCGGGAGAGTTCGCTGACTGGGATCAGGACGACAGCGCCGAGCAGCGGTCCCCAGAGGGTTCCTACGCCGCCCAGTACCGCTGGGAGGGCGATCAGGATGCTCCATTGGCCCGCAAGGACGCTGTCGGGGTCTATGTAGCCGACGTATTGGGCGTAGATCGCGCCGCCCATGCCGGTCAGGCCGCCGCTGATCGCCGCCGCGGCCATCTTGCTTGGGAACACACGCACCGCGAGGGAGCGGGCGGCCGTTACGTCGTCGCGGACTGCGCGCCAGGAGAAACCCCAGCGGCTGCCCTCGATGAGCCAGGCGGCCACCCAGGTGAGCGCCGCGAAGGCCAGCACGATGAAGTGGAACGGCAGCTTGCTGGTGCGGAATTGCAGGTTGGCGAAGCTCTCGGCGCCCAGCGGGATGTAGAGGCCGGAGGCGGCGCCGACCCAGTCCCAGTTCAGGAACAGCAGGTAGCCGATCTCGCCGACGACGACGGTGGCGATGGCGTAGTAGTGGCCGCTCAGTCGGAAACAGGGCCAGCCGACCAGGAGGGCCAGCAGCCCGGCGATTGCGGCGGCCGCGAACATGCCCAGGGTCGGCGGTATCCCGGCCTTGACCAGCAGCAGGGTCGAGACGTAGGCGCCGACGCCCATATACAGCGCATGGCCCAGGCTGATCTGGCCGCAGTAGCCGCCCAGGATGTTCCAGGCCTGGCTCAGCCCGGCGAACAGGATGGTCATGATGATCAGGTTCTGCGCGTAAACGTCGCGCACCAGGAAGGGCAGCGCCGCCAGGGGGATCAGCAGGAGGGCGCCGCCCAGCAGCTCGCGCCGGCGCCGGCGCAGGATGGCGTTGTCGTCGGGTGGGGCGATAGGGGCCGTAAGGGTCGTAGTGCTCATCACAGCTTCCCGAACAGGCCGCGCGGCCGGACCATCAGCACGGCGAGATAGACGGCGAACATGCCGACCTGCTTCAGCGACGGCTCCAGCACGAAGGCGGTCAGGGCCTCGACCTCGCCGATGACGATGCCGGCGACTAGGGCGCCAAGGATGGAGCCGAAGCCGCCTAGCGCCACCGTCACGTAGGCGATCACCGCGAAGTTGGCGCCGACGTTGGGAGAGACGTAGTAGAACGAGATCAGCATCACCCCGGCGACGCCGACGGTCGCCGCGCCGAGGCCCCAGCCCACGGCGAAGATGCGGTCGCGGTCTATGCCGATCAGCGCCACGGCGTCGCGGTCCTCGCGGGTTGCTTCCAGGGCGCGGCCGAACTCGGTGCGGCCGATCAGCAGCAGGCCGGCGAAGGCCAGCAGGCACACGACGCTGGCCGCCAGTTGCGGCAGCGGCACGAATACGCCGAGGAAGCTCGCGGTCCTGCCGCTGAGCCAAGTGCCGGACACCGAGCGGAAGTCGCCGCCGAAGACGAACTGCGCGGCGCCGCGGATGAAGATGGCGAGGCCGAAGGTGGCGAAGATCTGTACCATGCCGCGGTTGAAGCGGACGCCCAGCGCCCGGGCGATGATGCCTCGATAGACGCCCCAACCCAGCGCGAACATCGCCAGGCATACCAGCGGTAGTTGTATCAGGGGGTCCAGGCCCAGGGTGCTGAACAGCACGAAGGCGGCGTACATCGCCAGCATCATCATCTCGCCGTGGGCGAAGTTCACGACATCCATCAGGCCGAAGATCAGCGACAGGCCGGCGGCGACAAGGGCGTAGATCAGCCCCATCAGCAGGCCGCTGACCAGGGATTGCGCCAGC
>DASWOJ010000306.1:0-14624 GCA_036398775.1 Acetobacteraceae bacterium | reverse complement strand
AAGCTGATGTTGTTCAGGCGGGGGAACGCCATATCCGGCGCGCCGATCATGATCGGCACGAACCAGTTGCCAAAGCCGCCGATCATCGCCGGCATCACCATGAAGAAGATCATGATAAGGCCATGTGCCGTCACCGTCGCGTTCCAGGACTGGCCGCTGGCAAAATATTGCAAGCCCGGGCTTTGCAGCTCCAACCGCATGTGGACGGACAGCGCAGTTCCCACAATCCCCGCCAGTATGGCGAAGATCAGGTAAAGCGTGCCGATATCCTTGTGGTTGGTGCTGAACAGCCAACGCTTGACGAAGCCCGGCGCGTGCGCGTGATGGTCCGCGTCGTGGTGCCCCTCCGGATGGGCACGGTCATGAGTGGTAGCCGACATATCCTATGCTCCCCTGCGCTGCCGGATGTGGGTCAACGCTGCAACTCTGCAACCGCCGTCGGACGCTCCTGCCCGTCCTGATTGGACGCGGCGCCGCCGGGGAACTTGGTCTTCGCGGTCTCAAGCCAGGCCGCGAAATCCTGGTCGTTCATCGCCTGCACGGAGATCGGCATGGCGCTGTGGTTGGTGCCGCAGATCTGGTTGCACTCACCGTAATAGACGCCGGGCTTGTCCACCCGCACCCAGGTCTCGATCGTCCGGCCCGGGATGGCATAACGCTGCACGCCCAGCGACGGGATGAAGAAGCTGTGGATCACGTCGGCAGAGGTCGTCAGGATGCGGATGTTTTTCCCGGCCGGCACGACCACCCGGTTGTCCACCTCCAGGTTGCGGAGTTGGCCCGGCTTCAGGTCATCCTCGGCGATCATGTAGCTGTCGAAACGGACGTTGCCGTTGTCGGGGTAGTTGTATTCCCAGTACCACTGATGGCCCGTGACCTTGATGGTCATGTCGGCGGCGTCGGTCCGGTCCTCGTAGTAGATCAGGCGGAAGGACGGGATAGCGATCACCACCAGGATCAGCACCGGCAACACGGTCCAGGCAACCTCAAGCGCGGTATGATGGCTGATCCGGCTGGCCTTCGGGTTCACGCTCTCGCGGAACCTCCACACGCAATACAGCAGCAACGCCGCGACGAACACGGTCACCAGCGCCATCAGCCAAAGGATCAGGGAGTGCAGCCCCTCGATCCCTGCCTGGACGTTGCTCTGGGGCGCCTGGAAACCAAGCTGCCAGGGTTTCGGTGCGCCAAGCTCGCCGCCTGCCGGAGCCTGAGCCCAAGCTGGCCCGGCGCCTGCGAGCCAAAGGCCCGTGAATGTCATTGCTGCGGCTGGCAGCCGCCGAAGAACTTGCATCACACCCGTCCATCCCGCTGGCAGCGCCCGGCTCACTTCCGGGGCATCAAGCCCTTGGAGGTATCGGAGGCGCTGCGTTAGATCAAGCCGGCCGATGACCGGCCCGCCGTCCTGAAAGCCTAGTTGGGCAGCCGCACCAAAGTGAAAAGGCCCAGCGGCGGCACTGGCGCGAATTGCGCGCGGGCCTGGTCGTCGGCCGTCAGCAGCGCGTCAAAGGCGAAATCCGGATGCCACCCCAACTTGCGCGACGCTGGGGCCAGGGCACGTTCGGCCCACCAGCGCGGCCCCCGCTCGGCGGCGAAATGGTTCACGAACAGGAGATGCCCTCCGGGGCGCACGACACGCTGCATCTCCTGCAGCAGCAGCCGCGGGTTCGGCACCACCGAGGCGACGAACATCGCAACCGCGATGTCGAAAGATCCTGCCTCGAACCCGGTTGCCTCGGCATCCACTTCCAGCAGCGCCTCGACGTTGCCGAGCAAGTCATCCTTCACGCGCTGCCGGGCCAGGGCCAGCATCTCGGCAGACAGGTCTATGCCGGTGATGCGCTTCGCCGGCGTATAATGCGGCAGGGCCAGGCCAGTGCCGACGCCGACTTCCAGCACGTGGATGCCAGGCAAGGCATTCACAGCCTCCACAGCACGGCGGCGGCCGAAGGCGGATACGCCCCCGAACACCAGGTCATAGACGCCGGCCCACCGTCGGTAGGCCGCCCTGACAGAATCAGCGTCGAGCGCCGTGTGACGTTCGCGGGCGAGAGCGGGCAAGGGGGTTGTCATGTTGCGCCACCCCTAGCCCCCGGTGGGCCGGGGATCAAGGGGCTGCAACCAACAGGCGATCCCGGCAGGCGGTGGGCCGGTGCTGCGGACATGTCCCGACGCGGGCGCACCGGACCCTCGGCCATGTGGACCACATCGGAACCGCAGCTGTTTTCCAAGGACGAGAGACTCCCTGCAGGGCCGCAACCCCCGCCCGCTGCGACGTGTCCTATGCCGCGTCCTCGCGCCGGTCGCGCACCTTCACGTATGCGAGCGAGGCGTGTTCCTGGCAGTAAGGCTTGTTGGGCAGCGCGCCCCCGTCGCAGAAACGGAAGCTGGACGTCCCCGGCTCGCCGATGGGCCAGCAGCATGTGGACACCCGGGCGACCGGACGCGGCGGCGGGACGGCGCGCAGTTGCGGCGCTGGACGGACAACGGCAGGCGCATCGGCCGGCGGGTCCTTCTGGACGGCGTTGGCGGCCGCATCCCCCGCCGGGAGGGTCGGGCCGCTGACGCGCCGCACCTGGTCCCGCCGTGACACGTGCCCGGCGTCCGCCACCCGTCGGATCGGCGACGGACGCGCCGGCAACTCCAACCGGTGCGCCTTGCCGACGATGGCGTTCTTCGTGACGCCCATGCGCCGGCCGATCTCGGCCGTGGAGTGGCCCTCATCCCAAAACGCGCGCAAACGGGCGATTGTGTCGTCGTTCCAGTCCATTCCGGGCCTCCTTGCGCGTTGCGAGCAAAGGAAGGCTAGACGGATCATCTGTGCAAAAGATAGTCAGGTTATCCCCAGACCCCATAAATGTTGTGGACAACCGCCTTAAAACAACAACCCCTTGGGCAGCATCCCATGCACCCCCTTTTCGCCGTTGACGGTTTGCGTGACGTGAAAATCCACTGCCAACGAGCAGAACTGATACGCTTCATCAGCCGAAAGATTGGAGCGTGCGGTGATGAAGGCGATCATTTCCCGCAAGGCCTGCTTCATCGCGAGGTCCAGGTCCTCGTTCATGCCCATCGAGATGTAGTGGGTCGGCGATTCGGCACGGGGATGGCGGAACAGCGGCGAATCGGCTGCCTTGTGCAGGACCAGGGTGAAGGTGCCGGTCAGGCACATTTCCAGCGCGTTGATGCAGACCTCGCCGTCGCCCTGGACGCCGTGGCCGTCGCCGGCGCTGAAGTTGGCTCCAGGCGTCCAGACCGGCAGGAACAGCGTGCTGCCGGCGCCGACTTCCTTATTGTCCAGGTTGCCGCCGTGCTCCCGCGGCTCCTTGGTGCTGATGGTGCCATAGGCCGGCGGCGGCGCCACGCCCATCACGCCGAAGAACGGGCGCAGCGGCAGCACCGTGCCCCAGGGCAGCTTGCAGGTGTTGGCGGCGCGGTCCACGGCGATGTGGCTCAGGAAGCGGTGCGGGAAGTCTTCCGGCAGCGTGCCAGCCAGCGGACGATGGCCGCAGAAGCCCCAATCGGCGCCAAGCTCGATGGCATCTATGCGGACCTCAAGCGTGTCGCCGGGTTCGGCGCCTGCGACGGCGACGGGTCCGGTGAGGATGTGGGGACCGAGGCGCGGCGGGTTGGCGCGGTGTATCGCCTCCAGCGCCGCGGGGACGTGGAAACCGCTGCCGGCCGGCGGCAGCACGTCCGGGGCGCCGGACACGCATTCCAGGGTGACGCTGTCGCCGCTTTGCACCGTCAGGACCGGCGGATACTCGGCGCTGAAGGTGCCCCAGCGAACGGTGTCCGGGGTCGCGGGAACGCGGTGGTGGGCCATGCTGGGGAGACTCCGGCAACGATGGCCGGAGTGTCGCTGCCACGCCTCACACGTCAAGCAGTTGAATGCAGGGCAGGCGGAGCGGGCCGTGCGGCCATCCTCAACCCGCCCCGCATGCGGCTCAGCGGCGTGTGCGGAACAGCCCCATCGCAGCCAAGCCCGCCCCGAGCAATCCGAGCGTCATCGGCTCAGGCACGCTGCTGGGCGGCTGCGGCACCACCACCGTGCCATTGCGGACCGAGAACAGATACTGCCCCGTCACGCCGTCGTTCGTGCCGGCCGTCAAGGAGTTTGGGCCGCCGTCGAGGAACGCGCCATTAACCAAGGAGCCCGGCAGTTGGAAGTAGGTGCCGGCGGGATCACCTGCTTGCCCAGCGTTGAAGCCGGCCGCAGCCGAGACCCCGCCTAGGCCATTCGATCCACCGCTCGCACCGCCGGTTTCCCACTGGATTTGGTCGTAGTTGAAGTAGATGTCGAAGTTCCCGGCACCGGTGTCCGAACGGTCGGTCAGGATCAACTGGAACGTGTTCAGCTTGTTGACCGCACTGGGGAAGTATCCGACCAAAGGCCAGGTCGCACCGATGGCTGCACGGCCGTTGTAGGTCCCGCTGCCATAGCTTGTCAGGCCGCTGCCGCTTCCGCGTGTGTCAACGTCTGCGAAAAAGGGAGCAATGATGGGTTGTCCGGAGTAGCCTGCACCCAGCCCAGACGGCGTGTACGTGCCCTGGCCGGAGTTGAACGTCACATAGCCGTTGTTGCTGACGAAAGCCTGCGTGTAGATGGTTCCGAAATAATTTGCGGAAAAGCCCAATTGAATCGCGCCAGTCGCGCCGTCATCGTTGGCAGGAAAGGTTGATGTCCGGAACCCGGGGTCAACGACTGCGGCGCTCGATGGAGCGGACCAGGCGAAAGCCGCCGCCAGGGCCATCGCAGGAAATGCAAAGTTGCGCACGTCATCCTCCACTTGTTTTGAATATAAAACATTGCAAGGGATGTGCCATCGTATGTTAACAGTAGGTTACTTATTCAGGATGGCCGCGCCTGTAATTGCTGCCGCCACCAAACGTTTCAACAATTGTTATCTGTCAGCAGAGATCGTCCTAGATCCGAAGCCGCAGCCTGACGGCAGAACGTGCTCCATGTCAGGGGCAAACAGTCGAACTAGCCCGGAAGCTCCACCTGGAATACGCACGGCACAACGGTCGGCGCACGCTCTCTATGGAATGGGCCAGCCAGAAACCGCCAACGCGGCCCAGTGCCCTCCCCGGCTCTCAGCGGAGCGAGCCGACCAGAGAGCCGCGTTCGGCTCGTGCATCCTCCGCAGCCCTAGCGCGGCAACACTGCTGGAGCCTGCCTGCGCTCCCAACCTTCGCGCTCAAGCTCCGGTGCGTCCTGGTCATTCTGGGGATAGCCTAAGCAGAAGTATCCGGTGAACGCCCAATCCACAGGAACATCCAGGATCGCATGGACTTGCACCGGGTCCACGATTGATACCCATCCTAACCCCGCTCCAGCCGCCCGGGCGGCAAGCCATAGCGTATGGACCGCAATGACCGCCGAGTAGCTCAGGGTTTCCGGCATCGTGCTCCGCCCAAGCATGCTGCCTTGCACAGGGTCCGTCACGGTGAACAGGGCGAGGTGGCACGGCGCATCGTCAAGCCCGGCAAGTTTCAGCCCAGCATATGCTTTAGCGCGTTCGGCCGGCTGGGCAGCCAGCGCCGCCGCATTGCTGGCCGCAAAATTCTTGCGTATCGCTGCCCGGCGCACCGGGTCGTCCACGGTCACGAACCGCCATGGTTGGCTGAGACCCACCGAAGGGGCGGAGTTGGCGGCTTCGATCAGGTCATTCAGCAAGCCCGGTGCGAGCGGGTCGCAACGAAAACGCCGGACGTCGCGTCGCCACTTGAACAGGTCTCGAAGGTTGGCGCGGAATTCTTCATCGAATACAGGGCCGGACGTCATTTGCACAGGCCTATGCCCATCCAAGTCCCGGGCGAAGCCGCCCCGGGCTGCACCCAGCCCCTGTTCGGTTCAGCCCAGGCGCTCATGCGCTGGTGCCCGGGAAGGACGGTATGCCCAACCCGGGACGCTGCCCAGCCATCCATCAACCGTGGCGGGTCGCCGTCGTCTCGTGCACGGTGGTCGTCTTGACAGCCGGGCCGGGGATCGTGCCAGCCGGCCGCTCCACGGTGCTGGCCTCCATCGAGGCATCGTCCTCGTCGGCCATGTTCTTCTTGAACGACTTGATGCCCTTGGCGAAGTCGCCCATCAGCCCGCTGATCTTATTGCCGCCGCCGAACAGCACGAGGATGACGGCCAGCACGATCAACCAGTGCCAGATGCTGAAGCTACCCATGGTCCCTCCATGCCGGACTTGACCCGGCGGGAATTAAAGGCAGGTTGAACCCCGCCGTTGCAGTCTTCATGTGGCGCGGGCCGGGCCGCCTTGCAAGCGAATTACGGGGTGTCCAACCCGGCCGTCAGGTCCGGACGCGCCCCCCGGCCCGGCGATATGAAGCCATACGTCGGATAGGCCGTCGTCCCCATGGCACGGGACGGCGCCCACCAGACGCGCACCATGCTCCAATCCCCGCCAGGCGACACGTCCACCACCGGCTCGTCGCGGCCGATGCGGCGATGGACCCAGTTGGCCTGGGTCACCCTGATCTCGTGGGGGGACACCACTTCGGACACGACGGACACGTGGCCGTAGGAGAGGCGCCCGCTGCGGCGGAACACCAGGACGCCGCCGCGCACCGGCTCGGCCCCGCGCTCGTAGCGTCCGGCGGCCTGGTCCCACCAGGTATGGGCGTCGCCATAAAGCTGGAGGCCGGTAACCTGCCGGGCGAAAGGCGCACACTCCAACGCGGCTGAGGTCCCGGTGCCCGGCCCGCCGCCGCCCGACCCGCACGCCGCCAGACCCAGAACGCCCAACAGCACCGCCGCCCGGATCATCCCGCCTCCTGCCTCGTTGCAGCATCGTTGCCCCGGGGATGCGGCGGCATCAAGGCCGTCACGAAGCCGCCCAAATGACTGCGGCGGCAGCCGTGCCGCCCAGGATGGCCAGCGCCAGGTTGCGCGTGGCCAGCATGACCGCAAGCGTCGCCGCGGCGCCGGCCCATTGCTGCAACCCGCCCTCGGCCAGCGCCGGCACGACGTAGCTGACGAACAGCGTGCCGGGGATGTAGCCCAGCATGGCCCGCACCACCGGCGGCGGGCTTATGACCCGGAACAGCCAATAGCCGCCGGCCCGGGTGAGATAGGTCGCCAGCGCCATCGCGCCGATGGCGGCCAGCACCCAGGGGTCGAGCGTCATGCCGCCCGCGTCCGGTCGCGCAGCACCCCGGCGGCGCTGCCGGCCAGTGCGCCGCCGACAATATACAAGGAGGTGCCCGGCATCAGCCGCGCCAGCACCGTCGCGACCACCGCCGCCACGATCCACGGCAGCAGGTCCGCCCGCGTGCGCCACATCGTCCCCAGGATCGCCACGAACACCGCCAGCGCCGAGAAGAACAGCGGATGCCCCGGCGCCGGCCGCATCGTCGCACCGAGCACGTATCCCGCCGCAGTACCCGACACCCACACCGCCCACATCAGCGCGCCCGACCCGAACAGGAACCCGGCGTCCGAGCGCCCCGACTGCATCTCCGCCACCGACAGCGCCCAGTTCTGGTCCGCCATCACGAACAGGCTGCCCCACAGCCGCCAGCCGCGCAGCCGGTCCAGCCAGGGCGACAGCACCGGCCCCATCAGCGCCAGGCGCAGGTTGATCACCAGGGTCGCAACGGCCGCCGCCAGCACCGGCGCCGGGCTGCTCCAATGGCTGAGCACCAGCAGTTGCGCCGACCCGGCATACACGACCGCGCTCATCAGAGCGGACTCCGCCAGGGACAGCCCCTGCCCCTGCGACACGACGCCGCACACCAGGGCAAACGGCGCCACGGCGGCCTGCAGCGGCAGGCTGGCCTGCATGCCCGCCAGCACGGCGGCGCGGGAGAAACGGGGGCGGGCCAGACTCATGCTAGGACTGCTTCAGGCCGATGACCGCCAGCTCCGCCTCGTCCCGGTCCATGCGCAGGGCCTGCTGCGCCACCGGCTGCGGGAAACCGGCGCGGGCCAGGGCGCCGATCTCCTTGCGGCGCACCTCGGCCAGCTCGGCACCTTCCGGCAACTCGCGGCGGAACGGGCCGAGGCGGCGGCGGCGGGCGTAGGCAAGGGCTGCGGCCAGCTCCGACGCCGGCTCCGGCATGGCGGCCTGGGCGACCTCTTGCGGCACGCCCTTCTGCGACAGGTGCGCGCCGATGGCCCGGCGGGAGCGGCCCGCGCGGGTCAGGCTGCGTGCGCGCCCGGCGGCATAGGCGGCGTCGTCCACCACGCCGGACTGCACCAGGGCGCGGGCGACCTCACGCGCCGCGGCCCGCGCAGGGGCGGCGTCCGGCGGCTCCTGCCCAGGCCCACCTCCAGACGCCTCGGCGGCGGCGCGGCGTGCCCAGCGGTCAATGCGGCGATCCAGCACGCGGACCAGCCCGGCCTCGCTGGAGCTGAACCGCGCCAGGTGGGCCAGCGCGGCCTCGTGCAGCTTGGCCCGGGTCGGTGCCGGGCCAGCCGGCGGCGGGGCGCGCCGTTCGCGGCGAGCGGCTTGATGAGGCGGATTCGTAGGCCGTGCCATCCAGCCAGCATGGCACGGCGGCCCCGGCGCCGGAACCCGGTGCGCATGCAGGACGTTCCCGGTCCAAACATCACCGAGGCATGAATGTCCAAGTCCCTGCTCGCCGCCCTCATACTGCTGGCCGGACCCGCGCTGGCGCAGCAAGCGGCTGCGCCGGCCATTCCCGGGGTGGTTGCGACGACCAACAACCCGAACCTGGCCGTGTCGGCCGTCCGGTTGGAAAGTGGGCAGCGGCTGTCGCAGATCATCGGCGCCAGCGTGTTCAACGACGCCGGCGAGCGGATCGGCGGCATAGACGACCTGGTAATGGTCGAGGGCGACAAGGTGTCCGTCGCCATCATCGGCATCGGCGGCTTCCTGGGAATGGGCGCCAAGCTGGTGGCGGTGCCGTATCAGCAGTTGAAGCGCGACGGCGAAAAGCTGGTGCTGCCCGGCGTGACCAAGGACGCGCTGGATGCCATGCCGAGCTTCAGCTACTAGCTTTCTGCCTGCCTGCTCCCTCGTCCTCCGGGAGAGGGTTGGGGTGAGGGGGCGGGCAAGCACCGTCCTCGACGCGAATAGCCCCGGCCCCGACGGCGCTGCCGGTGCCCCGTTCCGCAGCCAAGACCCCCTCACCCCAACCCTCTCCCACAGGGAGAGGGAGAAGTCGTTGACTTCGGGGGCATCCGCCCGTCAAAGTCCGAGCTTCCCTGGCTGCCGGCGATGGGCCGCGCGGCCCGGGATGCTTTATGACCGAGGTGCAAGTTACCCAAATGATCGCCGCCCTGATGCCGACGTACAACCGTGCCGACCTCGCCTTCGAGCGGGGCGAAGGTGCCTGGCTGTTCGCGACGGATGGCCGACGATTCCTCGACTACGGCGCAGGGATCGCCACCAGCTCCCTCGGCCACGGCCACCCGCATTTGGTGCAGGCCATCGCCGAGCAGGCTGCGCGCGTGATGCACACCAGCAACCTGTATCGCGTCCCCGAGGCCGAGCGGCTGGCTGCGCGCTTCGTCGAGGCGACGTTCGCCGACAGCGTGTTCTTCTGCAACTCGGGCGCGGAGGCGAACGAGGGCCTGGTGAAGATGATCCGCCGGTCCATGCACGAGAGCGGCAGGCCCGAACGCTACCGCGTCATCTGCTTCGACGGCGCGTTCCATGGGCGCACGCTGGCGATGCTGGCGGCGACCGGCAACAAGAAGTACCTGGCCGGCTTCGGGCCGGAGGTTGATGGCTTCGACCACGTGCCGT
This sequence comes from Acetobacteraceae bacterium, assembly GCA_036398775.1. GTDB lineage: Bacteria > Pseudomonadota > Alphaproteobacteria > Acetobacterales > Acetobacteraceae > DASWOJ01. The sequence continues at coordinate 4,896 of DASWOJ010000306.1, read as the reverse complement.
TCAACAATATGAACGCGCTGCGCGACGCCATCGGCCCGGAGACCGCCGGCGTGCTGCTGGAGCCTGTGCAGGGCGAGGGCGGCATACGTCCGGCATCGCTGCAATACCTGCGCGATGTCCGCGCCATGTGCGACGAGTACGGCCTCGTCATGGGCCTGGACGAGGTGCAGTGCGGCATGGGCCGGACCGGCAAGCTGTTCGCCCACGAATGGGCGGGCATCGAGCCGGATGTCATGTCCATCGCCAAGGGCATCGCCGGCGGCTTCCCGATGGGCGCGGTCCTGGCGAAGGAGCATGTCGCCAAGGTGCTGGTCCCCGGCACGCACGGCACGACGTTCGGCGGCAACCCGCTGGCCTGCGCCGCGGCGAACGCCGTGCTGGACGTGGTGCTGGCGCCGGGCTTCCTGGCCGAGGTGGACCGCAAGGCCCGCCGCCTGTGGTTCGCGCTGGAGGAGGTTGTGCGCGAGTATCCCTCCGTCCTGCTGGACGTGCGCGGGGCCGGGCTGATCCTGGGGCTGAAGGCCGCGGTGCCGAATGGCGAGCTGCAATCGGCGTTCATGGCGGAGGGCCTGCTGACGGTCGCCGCCGGGGACAACGTGGTGCGCCTGGTGCCGCCGCTGGTGCTGACGGATGCCGACGTGGACACCGCGGTGGAGATGATCCGCCGCGGCACGCGCCGCTGCCTGCCATCGCCCATGACGGCCGCGGCCAAGTGAGCGCGGCGCTCCGCAAGCAGGCGCCCTTCCCCGAGGGGGAGGGCGCCGACCCGCCGCGGCATTTCCTGGACCTGCGCGACTTCGACGGCGCGGCCTTGCGCGGCATGCTGGACGAGGCGGCAAGCTTCAAGGCGGCTGGGCGCGCGCCGTCGCGTCCGCTGCAAGGCCGGACGCTGGCGATGATTTTCGAGAAGCCGAGCACCCGCACCCGCGTCAGCTTCGAGGTCGGGATGCGGCAACTGGGCGGGGATGCCATCACCCTTTCCGCCCGGGACATGCAGGCCGGCCGCGGCGAGACCGTGGCCGATACCGCCCGCGTGCTGTCCCGCTACGTGGACGCCATCATGCTGCGCACAGACGATGCCGCGAAGCTGCACGAGATGGCGGCCCATGCGACGGTGCCCGTCATCAACGGCCTGACCGACCGCAGCCATCCCTGCCAGTTGATGGCCGACGTGCTGACGTTCGAGGAGCACCGCGGCCCCATCGCCGGCCAGGTGGTCGCCTGGTGCGGCCCCGGCAACAACGTCGCATGCAGTTGGATCGAGGCGGCGGTGCGCTTCGGCTTCACCTTGCGGATCGCCTCGCCCGACCTGCTGCGCCCGCCCGCGCAGTTGTTGGACTGGGCGCGGGCGCAGGGTGCGCGGATCGAGGTGACGGACGACCCCGAAACGGCCGTCCGCGGCGTGGCCTGCGTGGTGACCGACACCTGGGTCAGCATGGCGGACGACCCCTCGGAGTCCCGGCATAACCTGCTGGCGCCCTACCGGGTGACGGCCGCGCTGATGGCCGGGGCCGCGCCGGATGCGCTGTTCATGCACTGCCTGCCCGCCCACCGGGGCGAGGAGGTGGCGGCCGAGGTCATAGACGGCCCGCAGTCCGTGGTGTTCGACGGCGCCGAGAACCGACTGCACGCGCAGAAGGGCATCCTGTCCTGGGCACTGGGCGCACGATGAGGGCTGGCCGTTGACGGAGGAGATCGCAGGCACTCCCGGTTGGGTGGATGCCCGGCTGGATCAGGTCTTCGCCGCGTTGCCCGGGAGCGATGCCGTTGCAGCGGCCCAGGCGGCCTACGCCGATTGCCTGGCCCGGCAAAAAGACCCCGTGGCGCCGGCGGACGACATGGGCGCCGAGTTCGACGGATGCCGCGGCCGGCTGCGCGCTGCCCTGGCATCGGTGGGCGTGTCGGGCAGGGATTGGGCCACCCTGGACCAGGCGCTGGAAACCCTGGAAGCCGAGATCACCGCCGACAGCTAGACCTCTTTCTTCTCCCTCTCCCTCCGGGAGAGGGACGGGATGCGGGGGCCTTGCTTGCGGAGTGGGGCACCGCCGGCGCACCCGGAGCGCAGCCTCACGCCGGACAATACCGCGCTTGCCCTCCCCCTCACCCCGACCCTCTCCCGGGGGGAGAGGGAGACGCAATCAGGACCCCTCCCCATGACCGGACACCCGACGCCAAACATGCCCTGGTGGGCCTGGTTCTGGCCTGCCGCAAGCTGCGCCATCCTGCTGGCGGCCCTGTTGCTCGGCCTCGGCACGGCCCTGGCCATCCCCGCCGCGGTCGCCCTGATCGCCACCGTGTTCGCCGCCGTGTTCCATGCCGAGCTGGTCGCGCACCGCGTCGGCGAACCGTTCGGCACCCTCGTCCTGGCCGTCGCCGTCACGGTGATCGAGGTTGCGCTGATCGTGTCCGTCATGCTGTCCGGCGGGGGAGGCAAGGCGGCGCTGGCGCGGGACACGGTGTTCGCCGCCGTCATCCTGGTGTGCAACGGCGTGGTCGGCGCCTGCCTGGTGATGGGCGGGGTCCGGCATGGGCGGCAAGGTTTCCAGGTGCAGGGCGCCAGCGCGGCGCTGGCGGTCCTGGCGGCGCTGACCGTGCTGACGCTGGTGCTGCCGAACTACACCACCAGCTCGCCAGGGCCGGTCTACACCCCGGCGCAGCTCGGCTTCGTCGGCGTGGTGTCCCTTCTGCTGTATGGCGCCTTCGTGTTCGAGCAGACGGTCCGCAGCCCCGGCGACTTCCTGCCGGACGAGGCTGAGGACCACGGCCCGCCGCCGTCCAAGCGGCTGACCATAGCCAGCGCCGGGCTGCTGGTGGTGTCGCTCGTCGCCGTGGTCGGCCTGGCGAAGGCCCTATCCCCGGCGATGGAGGCTGGGATCGCTTGGGCCGGGGCGCCCAAGGCGGTCATCGGCGTGGTGATCGCGGCGCTCGTGCTGCTGCCGGAGGCGGTGGCGGCGGTGCGGGCGGCGAGCCACAACCGGCTGCAAACCAGCCTGAACCTCGCGCTCGGCTCGGCGCTGGCCAGCATCGGGCTGACGATCCCCGTGGTGGCGATGGTCTCCATCGGGCTGGGCATCCCGCTGACCCTCGGCCTGGAGCCGAAGGAAACGGTGCTGCTGGCGCTGACGGTGCTGGCCGGGGTGGTCACGTTGGGCACGGGCCGGACGACGGTGCTGCAGGGCATCGTCCATCTCGTCATCCTGGCGGCGTTCCTGTTCCTGTCGGTGGTGCCGTGAGCCACCGCTCCGCCTCGGTCCAGGTCGGCGCGGGGTAGCCGTCATGGGTCCGCAGCCGGGTTTCGGTGAAGCCCAGCCGCGCGAACAGCCGGCGGTTCCCCGCCAGCGCCAGGCGGACGCCAAGGTGCAGGCGCGGCAGGCCGCGGCGCCGGGCCTCCTCCTCGGCCGCCGCCATCAGCAGCAACGCGAGACCCTGGCCGCGATGGGCCGGGTGGGTGGCCAGCCGGCCGACATACAGGCCGCCGTCCCGTTCCGACCATAGGACGCAGGCCGCCGGCCCCTCCACCAGCGCGCCGCCGCCCTCGGCCAAGTGGGCGCGTATGCTGTCGGGCATCTCACGCAACGCGCTCGGCGCGGGATCGAGCGGGACCGGGATGGCGGCAAAGGCCAAGCGGATCAGGGCAGCGACGGCATCGGCGTCGCCCGGGAGGATGGGCCGGATCATGCGCGGCGGCGGAGCGGAGCCGGCTGCGCCATGCGGAGAACCGTCATCGCGAGCCACTCGCGGCGTGGCGATCCAGGGGCCGCCAGGACCGTACGCCGGTCGTGCGGCCCCTGGGTTGCCGCGGCGCCGCGCGCCTCGCAACGACTGCGCCGGCTTGCGATGGGACGCATCCGGATCATGTCCCCCTCCGCGACAGGAACCCATGCAGCATGAAGGCCGGGATTGCCACCGCCGACAGCGCCGCCGCAGCGATCAGCGCCCCGGCCGGGTCGCCCAGCAGATCCGCCGCCCGCCCGCACATCGCCGGCAGCATCGCCCCGCCGGCATAGTAGATCGCATAGAACAGACCCATCCCCACCGCCCGGTTCTCCGGCCGCGCCGACAGGGTGCCGACGCCGATGATGACGCCCGCGTGCAGGGAGGCTACGGTCCCGAACAGCAGCCCCCACAACAGCGGCCAGTCCAGCACCGCCTCGCCTGCCACCGCCACGATGCCGGCCACCGTACCCGCCAGGAACACCGGACGGTTGCCGAACCGCGCCGCCAACGCGCCGCCCAGCACCGTCGCCGGCAGGTTCAGCCAGGTCGCCACCGTCAGCACCAGCGCCAGCATCCCCGGCGGGTGCCCCCGCGACGCCAGCACGGAGGGCATGTAGGAAAGGAACCCGTAATACCCGGCGTTGTAGGCCGTCCAAACCACCCCGGCGACCGCGACCAGCCCGCATTCCCGCCGGGACGGCAGCGCCCAGGCCGTTCCTGCGCCGGGATGCGCCCGCTCGCTGCTGACCAGGAACAGCGCCAGCGACAGGGCTGCGATCCCGGCGCCCACGATGAACATGCCGGGCCATCCGAGGGCGCGCACGACCGGGCCGTGCGTCAGCTCGACCAGCCCGACGCCGACCGGGAAGGCGCCGACCACCAGCCCCATGACCGGCAGGAACGAGCGGCCCGGGAAGCGGTCGCCGATCATCTTGCCCTGCATCACCACCAGCATGACCGCCCCTGCCCCCGCCACCATCCGCCCCGCGCCGATGCCCGAGGGTCCGCCAGCCCCGGCGCACACCGCCGCGCCGAGCGTCATCAGCACCAGGCCGCCGCCGACCACCAGCCGCTCCCCATACCGGCGGCCGAGCAGCCCGCCGGGAAATGCCACCAGGATGCCCGGCGCCATGTACAGCCCGATCAACCCGCCCAACTCGGCGTAACCCAGCCCAAACC
>DASWOJ010000305.1:0-7118 GCA_036398775.1 Acetobacteraceae bacterium | reverse complement strand
CACACAAACATATGCACGCACACAGCAGCCAGGACGCCGCCAACATATCCCTTCCATTAACCCGATGCAGTTATCAATGAACATGGGCCGCCCCAACAAGAGCAACGCCGCTGAACAGAACAGCACACCCGATCACACAGGGTGCATACGCTCCATCCAACCTATCTTGAACGCCACCACACTAGGTGGGGCAACGAACCTACCGAACCAATCCCGCATAGTCAAGCGCAGAACCAACCCAGCGAACGGGGAAGTAAGACTAGATGACAGGACGGTCAAGAGGAAAATCACCATCCGCCGCATGATGCCGCAGAAACCACGACGCAAACCGCGGTATGCCCTCCGCCAACGGCGTCGTCGGATGGTAACCGGCATACCGCCCAATCGCCGACAGGTCCGCCAGCGTCTCGGCCACGTCGGCCACGGGACGGCTGGCCTCCTGGATCAGCGCCGGCCGGCCAAGGCTGCCCTCCAGCAGCCGCACCAGCTCCGAAACCAGCTCGCCCCGGTTGTTGCCGATGTTGAAAACCTGCGTCGGCGACCCGGCGGCCGGCGGCCGGTCCAGGCAAGCGAGCACCCCGCTCACGATGTCGTCCACATAGGTGAAGTCGCGCCGCAACCGCCCCCCGTCATACAACGTGATCGGCGCCCCGCGCATGATCGCAGCAGCAAACAGGTAGTAGGCCATGTCAGGCCGCCCCCACGGGCCATACACCGTGAAGAACCGCAGCCCCGTTTGCGGCATCCCATACAGGTGCCCATAGGCATGGCTGATCAGCTCGTCAGCCCGCTTCGTCGCCGCATAGACCGACACCGGCGTGTTCACCGGATCGTCCTCGGCAAATGGCAGCTTCGTGTTGCCGCCGTAGACCGACGACGAGCTGGCATAGACGACATGCCGCAGGCCAGGCAGCCGCCGGGCCGCCTCCAGGATCGTGACATGGCCCAGGACGTTCGCCGTGACATAGGCGTACGGGTCAACCAACGAATGCCGCACGCCGGCCTGCGCCGCCAGGTGCACGACCCGGGTGGCGTCCCCTGCCCGGCTGAACGCCTCCGTCACCGCCGCACGGTCAGCCACGTCCACATGCTCGAACCGGAAGCCGGCCTTCCCCTGCAGCACAGCCAGCCGCGCCTGCTTGAGGCGCACGTCGTAATAGGCGTTCAGGTCGTCCAAGCCCAGCACGGCTTCCCCGCGCGCCAGCAACGCCAGGCAGGTATGGAAGCCGATGAACCCGGCCGCACCGGTGACGATGACGGTCATGCCCGCATCCCGCCCGCAATCCAGCCCAGGCTCATGCCGCCACCCACCCGCCGTCCATGGACAGGCTGGCGCCCGTCATGGTCCGCGCCGCGTCCGAGCACAGGAACACCGCCAGCGCGCCCAGCGAGGCAGGCGTCGTGAACTCCCCCATCGGCTGCTTCTCCATCAGCATCCGCCGCTTCACGTCCTCGATGGACGCGCCCTCGCGCGCCGCGCGGTCGGTCAACTGCGCCTCCACCAGCGGCGTCAGCACCCATCCCGGGCAGATCGCGTTCACCGTGATGCCGTCCCCGGCAAGCTCGATCGCGCCAACCTTGGTCAGCCCGATCAAGCCGTGCTTCGCCGCGACGTAGGCCGACTTCTGCGCGCTCGCCACCAGGCCGTGCGCCGAGGCGATGTTGATGATCCGCCCCCACCCCGCCGCCTTCATCCCGGGGATCGCCGCCTGCATGGCATGGAACGCCGCGCTGAGGTTGATCGCGATTACCGCATCCCAGCGTTCCCTGGGAAAGCTCTCGATCGGCGCGGTGTGCTGGATGCCGGCGTTGTTGACCAGCACGTCCAGCCCGCCAAGCTGCTCCTGCGCCGCCCGCACCAGGGCAGCCGCCTCGTCCGGGCGCGACATGTCCGCGCCGTGATAGCCGACACGGACCTCATGCGCCCTGCCCAGCTCCTCCTGCAGGGCCTGGATGGCCACCGGGTCGCCGAACCCGTTCAGCATCACGTTCGCCCCGGCCTCGGCCATCGCCCGTGCGATGCCCAAGCCAATGCCGCTGGTCGAGCCGGTAACCAGCACGACCCTGTCCTTCAAGCCCATGCGCAACTCCAAAGAAGGCCGCAGGACGCGGCGCTTGCCGGAATGTCGTTTAGGCCGCGCCCGGCGTGAAGGCCAGCAGGCCAAGGTAGGCCCGCGACGTTGCACAACCCGCAGGCGTGCAACGCACCCTCGCCATCCCGCGTTGTCCGCGCGCAAACCTCACTAGGAGCCACCCATGGCAGACAATCCGAGCCAAATCCCCGACCAGACCAAGGACGCACGGCTGCACAAGACCAACAACGATACCAAGAACAATGCCAAGGCCGCCTCGATGGAGGCGCTGCAGGCGCGGCTGGCCGACGGCATTGACCTCGCCTTGGTCACCAAGCAGGCCCACTGGAACCTGAAGGGGCCGCAGTTCATCGGCGTCCATCTCATGCTCGACGGCTTCCGCACCGAGCAGGACGAATGGAACGACATGATGGCCGAACGCATCACCCAGCTTGGCGGCACCGCCCGCGGGACGGTTCAAGAGGTCGGGCGCGAAACCAAGCTGCCCCCCTATCCCACCGGCATCTACGCCGTCGCCGACCATATCAAGGCATTGATCGAGCGCTACGCGGCGTTCGCCAATGCAGTCCGGCAGAACGTTGACGATACCGACGAGGCCGGTGATGCCGGCACCTCGGACCTGCTGACGGAGATCTCCCGCGGGGTGGACAAGCAGCTTTGGTTCCTCGAAGCGCATACCCAGGAGCCGAGCGGCACCTTCCGCAACTAACCGCCGACTTGAGCATGCGCCACGCCGGGTCGGCTGGCGCAGCTCTTCAAACACCGGAGCGGACCAGGCAACTGGTCCGTGGCTGCCGGATGCAGCGGCGCAACGCCAAATGGCCTGCCTGGCTGCACCGTTCCAAGGGCATCCAGCCAGACCCGCGGCGCGGCAGCGGCAACACACGCCGCGCCGTCTTTTCGCGCATCCCTTGCCCGGCCTGGTCCATCGCACTAGCTTTGGACCAGCAACGGGAACACAGCATGAACAATCTGCTTGGGCCGACCCCCCTTGCCCAGCCGGAAGACAACTATTCCGCCCGGGACATCGAAGTCCTGGAAGGGTTGGAGCCGGTTCGCCGCCGCCCCGGCATGTATATCGGCGGTACCGACGAATCCGCCCTGCACCACCTCGCCGCCGAGATCCTGGACAACGCGATGGACGAGGCCGTGGCAGGCCACGCCAGCGTCATCGAAGTGAACCTCGAAGCAGGCAATTGGCTGACCGTACGCGACAACGGACGCGGCATCCCGGTGGACCCGCATCCCAAGTTCAAGCCGCTCAGCGCCCTGGAGGTCATCCTCACGACGCTGCACTCCGGCGGCAAGTTCGGCGGCAAGGCCTACGCGACCTCCGGCGGCCTGCACGGCGTCGGCAGCTCCGTGGTCAACGCACTGTCGGACGGCATGGAGGTCGAGGTCGCCCGCGACCGCACCCTCTGGCGCCAGGGCTACGCCCGCGGCAAGCCGGTGACCAAGCTGGTGAACGCCGGACCCGTGCACAACCGCCGGGGCACAACCATACGCTTCCACCCCGACCCCGAGATCTTCGCCGACCTCGCCTTCTCCCCGGCCCGGCTGTACCGCCTATGCCGCTCGAAGGCTTACCTGTTCCGCGGCGTGCGGATACGCTGGTCCTGCGACCCCACCCTGGTCACGTCCGCCCCCGCCATCCCCGCCGAGGCCGTGCTGCACTTCCCCGGCGGATTGCGCGATAGCCTGGAGGAGGACATCGGCACCGCCGCCCGCGCCGTGCCGGAGCTTTGGGCCGGCGAAGCCGACCTTCCAGCGGCAGCCAACGGCGCCACCGGCGGGCGGGTGGAGTGGGCCGTCACCTGGCTGGAGGACGCCGACGGCTTCCTGCACTCCTACTGCAACACAGTTCCCACGGCCCAGGGCGGCACCCACGAGACCGGCCTGCGCGCCGCGCTGATGAAGGGCCTGCGCGCCTGGGGCGAGGGCCGCAGCAACCGCCGCGCCGCCATCATCACCCCCGAGGACATGCTGGGCCACATGGCCGCCAAGCTGTCCGCCTTCGTCCGCGACCCGCAGTTCCAGGGCCAGACCAAGGAGAAGCTGACCAGTCCGGAGGCCACCCGGCTGATCGAGCCCGCGCTGCGCGACCGCTTCGACCATTGGCTCGGTGCCAACCCGGCCCAGGCCGACAACCTGCTGACCTACATCATCGAGCGCGCCGAGGAACGCCTGCGCCGCCGCGAGGTGAAGGAGGTCGGCCGCAAGACCGCAACCCGCCGCCTCCGCCTGCCCGGCAAGCTGGCGGACTGCACCAGGGAAAGCCGCGACGACACCGAGATCTTCCTCGTCGAGGGCGACAGCGCCGGCGGCTCCGCCAAGCAGGCGCGCAACCGCGACAGCCAGGCCGTGCTGCCGCTGCGTGGCAAGATCCTGAACGTCGCCAGCGCCAGCGCCGACAAATTGCGTGAGAACAAGGAGTTGCGCGACCTCATCGAGGCCCTGGGCTGCGGCGTCGGCAACGGCTTCGACCTGGCCCGCCTGCGCTACGGCCGGGTCATCATCATGACCGACGCCGACGTGGACGGCGCCCACATCGCCTCCCTGCTGATGACATTCTTCTACCGCGAGTTGCCCGACCTCGTGCGCCACGGCCATCTCTACCTCGCCCAGCCGCCGCTCTACCGCCTGACCCAGGGCGCGAAGTCCATCTACGCGATGAACGACGCCGACAAGGACCGCCTGATCCGCCGCGGCTTCAAGGCGGGCAGCAAGGTGGACGTCAGCCGCTTCAAGGGCTTGGGCGAGATGCCGCCGATGGCGCTCAAGGAAACCACGATGGACCCGGCACGCCGCACGCTGCTGCGCGTGGTCGCGGCGCCCGAGGACCGGGCCATGACCAACGACCTCGTCGAGAGCCTGATGGGCCGGCGCCCCGAGTTGCGCTTCCAGTTCATCCAGGATCGGGCGCGCACCGTGGCCGAGGTGGATGTCTGAGGATTTGGCCCGCTGACGCCAGCCCAGCGCCGGGCGGCAACAATGCCGTGATCCCGCCTGGGTGGCTGAGCATCCCGGCGCATATCCGTCTCACGCCAGCCTCTCTGGACCACCCCGGCAGCACCGCCATCGGTCCGGCCGGGACAGGCTGTCGGGCCTGAGCCAACGCCGATGCAGAACCGGGGATTTCGATGCCGACGCTGAACCCGCTCGTAACCGCCATCGTGCCGCCCCCCATCCCCGAGGCGCATGCCTGGGCGCAGCGGTATGACGGAGCGTTCGGCCCGCTGCTGGACCTGTGCCAGGCGGTGCCGGGCTATCCGCCGCATCCCGGGCTGCTGCAGCACCTCTCGGCCGCCGCAGCGGAGCCGGCATCCGCCAGATATGGCCTGATAAACGGCGACGCCGCCCTGCGGGAAACCTATGCGGACGACATGTCCCGCACCTATGGCGGTGCCGTTGACCCCAGCCAGGTCGCCATAACCGCCGGCTGCAACCAGGCGTTCTTCCTGGCCATGATGACCCTGGCGCAATCCGGCGACGCCGTCCTGCTGCCGACACCCTGGTTCTGGAACCACCAGCAAACACTTGAGATGCTTGGCATCGAGGCGCGGCCCCTGCCCTGCACGGCGGACGACGCCTTCATCCCCGACCCAGACGCGGCCGAAGCCCTGCTCGACCCGCGCGTGCGCGCCATCGTCCTCATCACCCCCAACAACCCAACCGGCGCCGTCTATCCGCCGGAGGTGATCGCCCGCTTCCAGTCCCTGTGCCAGCGCCGCGGCATCTGGCTGATCCTCGACGAAACCTACCGCGACTTCCTGCCACCTGGCCAAGCCCGCGCCCATGACGCCTTCACCGATCCGGCCTGGCCCGAAACCGTCATCCAGCTCTACAGCTTCTCGAAGTCCTACTGCATCCCCGGGCACCGCCTGGGTGCCGTCACCGCCGCCGCGCCCCTCGTGCTTGAGTTCATGAAGGTGCTGGACTGCATGCACATCTGCCCGCAACGTGCGGGACAATCAGCATTATCTTGGGCCATCCGCGCCCTCGGGGAGTGGCGGGCGGAGAACCGCATCACGATCAACGACCGCGCCGCTGCCCTCCGTGCCGCCTTCCAGCGCCTTCCCGACTGGCGCGTCGAGTCGCTCGGAGCCTACTTCGCCTATGTCCGCCACCCCTTCGGCCCGGCACCGGCCGCACAGGTCGCCGAAAAGCTGGCCGCCACCTGCGGCGCGCTATGCCTGCCCGGCAGCGCCTTCGGACCGGGACAGCAAGGCCATCTCCGCCTCGCCTTCGCCAACACCGGCCTCGACGGCATCAGCCAAGTCGCCGACAGGCTGGCGGCGTTGCAGCAGGCTGCCTGACGTCAGGCGTCAATGCCCGTCCGAGAATGCGCTGTGCTGATTCGGCTGGCGTGGGTTTCTAAGCACCGGAGCGGAGCGGGCGTCTTCCCGTGAGCACCGAAGCGCAAGAAAGCCGCGTTAGATGGCCAGCACAGTAGCATTGTCATGGGCACTGACGCCTGACGTCAGTGCCCGTCTGAGAATGCGCTGCGCTGAGTCGGCTGGCGTGGGTTTCTGAGCACCGGAGCGGAGCGGGCGTCTGCCCGTGAGCACCGGAGCGCAAGAAAGCAGCGTTAGACGGCCAGCACGGTAGCATTGTCATGGGCACTCAGACCGGCTCGGTGTCCAGGGCATACCCCGCCGCCCGCACCGTCCGCACCACATCAAGCTCGCCCTCGCCGTTGATGCTCTTCCGCAGCCGCCGGATATGAACGTCCACCGTACGCGGCTCAACGTGTATGTCCGGCCCCCAAACCGAGTTCAGCAATTCCTCCCGCGAGAACACCCGGCGAGGATGCTGCATCAGGAACTCCAGCAGCCGGAACTCGGTCGGCCCTAGGTGTATGGGCCGGCCGTTCCGCTGAACCCGGTGCGCCGTCAGGTCCATGGTGATGTCATGGAACTCGTGCTGCCCGCGCACCGGCACCGCCCCGGCCCGGCGCAGCAGCGCCCGCATCCGCGCCAGCAGCGCATCCATGCTGAACGGCTTGGTGATGTAGTCGTCGGCCCC
>DASWOJ010000304.1:0-4494 GCA_036398775.1 Acetobacteraceae bacterium | reverse complement strand
CCGCGCCGCCGCATCCATCCCCCAGGCCCCGCTGCCGAGGTAAACCCGGTTCAGCCAGATCTCGAGTATCTCCGTCTTGGTGAAGCTATGCTCCAGCCACAGCGTCAGCATCAGCTCCTGCACCTTGCGGCGGAAGGTGCGGGCATTGGTCAGGAACAGGTTCTTCGCCACCTGCTGCGTGATGGTGGACCCACCCTGCGACACCCGGCGGTATCGCAGGTTGGTATAGATGGCGCGGGCAATGCCGACCGGGTCCACCCCGAGGTGATGGTAGAACCGCCGGTCCTCCACCGCCACCGCCGCCGCCGGCAGCCATTTCGGCATGTCGCGCAGCCGCAGCGAGTCCCCGACCACGTCGCCGAACGTGGCAAAGCTGCGCCCGCTCCGGTCCTGCAGCGTCAGCCCCGGCCGGCGCGCGGCATCCAGCGCCGTCTCCGGCCGCGGCAGGTCGCGCGCGAACCAGAACAGCACCAGCGCCCCGCCCAGCGCGCCCCAGATCCAGGCGATCACCAGCCACCGGAACACCCGCCACGCCCACCGCCGCAGCAAGGCCGGCCCGGCAGCCCCAGGCTTGTCCCCGCCAGACTGCCGCGCACCGGGCGCGGGACGCCCGGTGAACCGTCCGGTCGGGGCAGCGGATGGTGCGCGGGCCAACGCCTAGCGCCAGCCGTCCAAACGCGCGCCGCCGCTCAACCCGTCAGGCCGGGACCGCATGGGACCAGCGTCCCGCCTCGAACCCGCGGCCATGCGCGCCGATCCCCGTTCCATCGCACCATCATTGCAGGCCGCCCGCGGCATAAGCGCGGCAAAGCCCATCGCCCTGCGCCCCCGACGCCTGAAGTAGCGCCCCGGCGTCCCTCCTGCAATGAACACGCGGGCCGGCGGCAGGACGCTGCGGGCCTTGCCCCCGCTCAGCAAACCCCCGACGGCCGGCGCCGCTGCGGAATGCTGGGCGGGCCATGCCATGTGCGCAACAGGGCAAGCTTGAACGCGGCCTGCTTGCAAGATGGCGTGGGCAAAAACGGGATGCCATGCAGGCTGTCTCCATGCAAGCCGCGCACCCCCGCCCAGCCCGGCACGATCAAGCGCACCGTCAGCGGTAGCAAAGCACGTGCACGGTGGAAAGGTTGGCGACCTGCCCGATCTCCGTGTTCCGCTTGTCCGCCCCGGAGCCGCTGGCAACCCTCGGCTGCACCCCGTTCGCGCGCAGGAACGACAGCGCCTCTGTTCCCTTCACCGCAAAGTTGACGTTCTGCGGTATGTCGCCGCCGGTGATCTCGGCGATCCGGGCGGCGTTCAGCTTGCTGACCACGACGCCGATCACGTTGGCCTGGCTGTCCAGCAGCGGCCCGCCGGAGTTGCCGGGCTGCACCGGCGCGCTGATCTGGATATTGGTCGGGTTGTCCCGCAACCCTGCCAGGGCGCTCACGTCCCCCGTCGTCAGCGTCGGCCCGGACGACAGCAGGCCCGACAACGGAAAGCCGAAGGTCACGACCGCCTCCCCCAACTGCGCCGGCGGGTTGTCGCGGAACGCCAGCGGCGGCCCGACCGCGCCCGGCACCGTCATCAGCGCCAGGTCCCGCCGCCGGTCCACCACGTCCACCCGCGCCGGATACCGCGTGCCGGCGGCGTTGCGGACCACCATGCGCCCGCACTCGTCCACCACGTGGTTGTTGGTCATGACCCTGCCGTCCGCGACGACGAAGCCGGTGCCGCTGCTCGTCGGGCGCTCGCCCTCGGACGGCAGCCGCCCCCCGCCGTCCCCGCGCGGCCCCTCGTTGCGCGGTCCCTCTATGCGCGGCAACGTGCCGGGATCGAAGCTGCTGGACACCCCCAGCGGCGGCGGCTTGCCCGGCAGGTTGAAGCCCTCGCCGCTTGTCCGCAGCCGGTCGGTCCCGCCCCGCTGCGCCCATGCCCCCGGCGCCAGCACCAGGGATGCCAGAAGCAGGAACGCCAGAAGCAGGGACGCCAGCACGCCCGCGCCAAGCCTTCCATGACGATGTTGCATGACCGGAATATGGGTCGCGCCCCGCCGCGCCGTCAATCGCGTCGCCAGCGCCAGGCCGCCTTGCCCGCCCCGGCCGGCCGTCGCAGTCTCGGGAAGATGGAGGAGATGCGGCATGAAGGGGTTGTTCCTGGACGCGAGCGAGGCGCTGGCCGGCGTGCTCCGCACGGTGGCGCGCGACGGCGACCCACGGGTGGACGTGAACATGCAAGCGCAGGTGGACCCAGCGGAGTTTCCGGAGTTGCTGGCCGGCCATGACTTTGTCCTGAACGACCACACCGCAATGCCCGCGGCCTCGCTGCGCGCCCTCCCGGACCTGCGCCACGTCATCTTCCTCGGCACCGGCGCCCGCAGCTACATGGACCCCGAGGCGCTGGCCGCCCAGGGCGTCACCGTCCACACCATACGCGGCTATGGCGACGTGGCCGTGGCCGAGCACGCCGCAGCCCTGATGTGGGCCGCCGCCCGCGGCGTCGCCCGCATGGACCGCGGCATCCGCGCCGGCGCCTGGCTGCGGACCGAGGGCATGCAGCTACGCGGCAAGACGTTGGGCCTGCTGGGCTACGGCGGCATCGCGGCGGAGATGGCGCGCATCGGCCGCGGCATCGGCATGGAGGTGATCGCCTGGAACCGCACGCCTCGCGCGGCCGAGGGCGTGCGCTTCGTCCCGCTCGACCGGCTCCTGGCCGAAAGCCACGTCCTGTCCCTGCACCTGCTGCTGACCGACGAAACCCGCGGCTTCCTGGGCCCGCAGCGCCTCGCGGCCATGCGCCCCGGCGCCATCCTGGTCAACACCGCCCGCGGCGCCCTGGTCCCCGAGGCAGCCCTGCTGGACGCCCTGCGCCACGGCCCCCTCGCCCACGCCGCCCTGGACGTGTTCGACACCGAGCCGCTGCCGCCCGGCCATCCCCTCACCCAACTGGACAACGTGACCCTGTCGGCCCACAGCGCCTTCCGCACCCCCGAGGCCAACGAAACCCTGATCCGCCGCGCCTTGGACATCGCATGCAGTTTGGGGGCCGGCGAGGTGGCGAAGTCCTGAACAGGTGTTATGTTGGCCCGCGTGTGGGCGTGGCGGAATGGTAGACGCTGCAGACTTTGCAATTGGAGTGCCCGTGGGGAAACCCGCGGCGTAGAACCCCTCAAACTCGGGGAACGCTAACGGCAGGGCTGACGCCCGGCCCAAGCCAATCCCGAGCCAAGCCCTGCGCAAGCAGGGAAGGTGTAGAGACTAGACGGGGGGCGCCTGCCGCATCCGGCCCAGCGGGATGCATGGCGAAGGGATAGTCCAGCCCACGAACGCCCGGCCAACCCGGGCGGCGGCGAAAGCCGCAGTGGGATGAAAATCTGAGTCCCGCAAGGGAGTGCGGGTTCGAGTCCCGCCGTCCGCATCCTCCTCCCTGCTCCCTCTTCCTCCGGGAGAGGGAGAAGTAAGCACCCACCCTTGGCACTACCCCCGCCGCCGTGCCACCCATGCGCCATGATCGGCATAGACTGGGGCACCAGCAGCTTCCGCGCCGTCCGGCTGCACGGCCAGGCGGTGACTGACCGGCGCGACTTGCCGCTCGGCATCCTGCGCGTGCCGCCCGCCGGCTTCGCCAGCGCCCTGCGCGACGCCGTAGCACCCTGGCTCGCCGATGGCGAAACCCGCATCCTGGTGTCCGGCATGGCCGGCAGCCGCCAAGGCTGGCATGAGGCGCCCTACCTCCCCTGCCCCGCCGACGCCGCCGCGCTCGCGGCAGCACTCGCGCCGGTACCGTTCGACGGCGCCGATGTCCTGCTGGTTCCCGGCCTGTCGGTGCCCGGCGACCCGCCGGAGGTGATGCGCGGGGAGGAAACCCAGCTCGTCGGCGTCCTGGCAGCCATCGGCCGCGACGGCCTGGCCTGCCTGCCGGGCAGCCACTCGAAATGGGCGCGCATCGTCGAAGGCGGCATCGCCGGCTTCTCCACCCACCTGACCGGCGAGGCATTTGCCGCGCTGCGCGACCACACCATCCTCGGCCGCATGGTGCAGCACGGCGCCGCCCCCGACCCTGCCTGCTTCGACGCCGGCGTCGCCCGCTCCGCCCAGCACGGCGGTCTGCTGCACCACCTGTTCGGCGTCCGCACCCTGGGCCTGTTCGACCGCCTGCCCAACCCCGAGTCCTACCTGTCCGGGCTGCTGATCGGCCACGAGGTCCGCGCCGCCGCGCCAGCGGGCCAAACGGTCCACCTGATCGGCGGCGCCAGCCTCTGCGCCCTGTATGCCCGCGCCATCACGGGCTGCGGCGGCAGCGCCGTCATCGTCACCAAGGATGCGGCCGCCGCCGGCCTGGCCCTCATCGGGGAGTGCGCCGCATGGACCTAGCCGCCCTCCTCGCCGCCTGCCCCCTGGTCGCCATCCTGAGCGGCATACGCCCCGACGAGGCGGAGGCGGTCGGCGCAGTGCTCGTCGCCGCCGGGCTGCGGATCATCGAGGTGCCGCTGAACTCCCCGGACCCGATGGACAG
>DASWOJ010000303.1:0-2869 GCA_036398775.1 Acetobacteraceae bacterium | reverse complement strand
GCTGACCTAATTGCACAACGCCTGCCCTCCGCTGATTGCCAGCGAAAATTTTCGACCAGCAGGCGGCTGCCATGACGCCGCCTAGTCACGCGACTGCTGGTAGATGAGGTTTCGCGGCTGCTGCAAGGGGCTGTTTGCATCGGCTCCAGTCTCCGGCATCTGCAGCAATACTGGCGAAATGCCGCCTGATGGAGACTTTGCGCTGGTCTTCACAGCCGCCGCAAGCGGTATGCGTCACGAGTTTTCGATGCAAGCGGCAAAACTCATCATGATCTCTGCAAATACGCAGACTTGTGCTATTTTAAGGAAATGCCGGGCAGTGGCGTGATGCGGCCCGGTTCAGGAACTGTCATTTCTCAAATCCGACCCCGGCGGTGTGCCAAAATCCTCTCCAGCATTCCGCAGTACCAAGTGCGAGCTCGCTACGCGGCCTATCGCACGAGCGAAAGCGCACGATCAACAGCGGCTTCGGCGTGAATGCCCGTGGTGTCGAACAACGGCACCGGGCTGTCTTCCGGCTTCACCAGCAGCATGATTTCCGTGCAGCCGAGGATGATTGCTTCGGCACCCCGCTCGACCAGGCGTGCGATCACTGCACGGTAGGCGCTGCGGGACGCCGGTTCGGCCCGCCCCTGCACCAGCTCGTCATAGATGATCCGATGCACGGTGGCGCGGTCATCGGCTTCCGGGATCAGCACATCAAGGCCGAAACGATGTTGCAGCCGGCCCTTGTAGAAGTCCTGCTCCATGGTGAACGCGGTGCCGAGCAGGCCGATGCGCTTGATGCCTTGCGCCTTGATCCGCTCCGCCGTGGGGTCGGCGATATGCAGCAGCGGGATGCGGACGGCGGACTGCACCTGGTCGGCCATCCGATGCATGGTGTTGGTGCAGATCAGGAAGAAATCGGCGCCTCCCCGCTCCAAGCGCTGCGCGGCATCAATCATCAGCGCCGTCGCGTCATCCCAGCGCCCGGCGTGTTGCAATGCCTCGATCTCACCGAAGTCGAACGACCACATCAGGCATCGCGCGGAGCGCAGGCCGCCCAGGCGAGACCGGACGGCCTGGTTGATGATCCGGTAGTATTCGGCTGAGCTTTCCCAGCTCATGCCGCCGATCAAGCCGATGACGCCCTGCTGCGACATGGATCAGTTCCTTCACTAGGCTGCGGAAAGGCGTTTGTGCGTTCTTTGCCTGGCCAGCACGCTATGCCCGTCGGGGCGCAACTCGCCTTTGGGCGTGACAGGGCGGTGGAGCGTCTGGCGGGTGATGCCCAACTCGGCACACAGGTCGCCGACCTTGGTGCCGGGCTGTCCCATGGCGGCCTGGGCCAGACGGAGCTTGGCCGGGGTCATCTTGAACGGCCGCACGCCGTTGCGGCCGCGGGCGCGGGCGGATGCCAGACCGGCGCGGGTGCGCTTGACGATCAACTCGCGCTCGAACTCGGCCAGCACCGCGAAGATGCCGAATACCAAGCGGCCGTTTGCGGCCGTGGTGTCGAGACCGATGGCGGCCGAGCTACTCACGAGCGGCGTCGGCCCGGCGCTCGGCCATCGACTCGTCCGTGACGCCTTGGGCTGCCGGGGCATAGCGCCGCACCCAGGGCTTGGGCGCGGCGGACTGCGTCGTCCACGCTCTCCAATACGAGTCGGCCCTCGTCCTCACGAATGACAAACGGCCCGCCACTCTCGACGTGAAGCCGCTGGCGCAGGCCGGATGGCAGCACCATCCTGCCATTGGCGGCATCCGAAGCCCGATGGTGCTCCATTTGCGCACAGATGAAAAGCTAAGCAGACCTGCGCGGCTGCAGACCACCTGAGAGACACGCCGCGCAAGCCTGCCTAAACCACCCGCTCCCCCGCCCGCCAAACCTGGCGCACCACCGGCAGTCCGTCCCACTCCCGCAGCCGCACGAGGTCCGCCCGCAAACCCGCCGCAATCCGCCCGCGGTCATGCAGCCCGCACATCGCCGCCGGCCCGGCCGTCACCATCGCCACCCCTTCGGGCAGGCTGATCCCGGTCCCCGCCACGCAGGCGAACGCCGCCTCCAGCATGGAGGACGGCACGTAGTCGCTGGCGAACGCGTCCACCACGCCCGCCCGCACCAGGTCTGCCGCCGCCACGTTGCCGCTGTGCGATCCGCCACGCACGATGTTCGGGGCGCCGGCGATCACCGTCATGCCGAGCCGCCGGGCTTCCGCCGCGGCCAGCATGGACACCGGGAACTCGCTGATCCGGATGCCGTCGGCGGCGTTCTCCGCCACCTCCTCCGCCAAGTTGTCGTCGTGGCTGGCCAGCACGATGCCCAGCGGGATCAGCAGCCCCAGCAGCGCCCGGCGGTTCGGGCCGCGCGTGCGCTCGCGCTGTTCCTGCAGCTCCACGATCCGGCCCTCGATCCATCCGGCCGAGTGCCCCTCCCGCCCCCGCATCTTCCGGTAGCGGTCCAGGTTGGCGTACTGGCCGATGCCGGGGCTGTGGTCCATCAGGCTGGCCATGCGGACGCGCGGATGCTCCGCCACCGGCTCCAGCAGCTCCAGCATGTCCGGTGCCGGCAGCTCGCAGCGCAGGTGGAGGAAGTGCTCGGCCTTGAACAGGTCGGTGGCCGCCAGCGCCGTCAGGTCGCGCACGCCGTCGTGGAAGGTCTGGGTGCGGTCCTTGTCGAAGCCGAGGTCGCCCAGGCACAGCGCGTCCAGCACCGTCGTGACACCGGCGGCGGCGCATTGCGCGTCGTGCGCCAGCATGGCCGACCGGCTGGGCCAGCGGGCGTTGCTGCGGGGCTGCACTTGGCGCTCCAGGTTGTCGGTGTGGACGTCCACGACGCCGGGCACGAGCAGGTCGCCGCCCAGGTCCACGGCGCCCGGCGCATTGCTGC
>DASWOJ010000302.1:0-1587 GCA_036398775.1 Acetobacteraceae bacterium | reverse complement strand
CCTAGCCGGCCGGCGCGCGCTGATCACGGGTTCCGGCCAGGGGATCGGACTCGCCTTGGCGGAGGCCCTGGGTGGTGCCGGCGCCACCGTGGTGCTGAACGGCCGCACGCCGGCCAAGCTGGACGAGGCAGCGGCCCGGTTACGCGCAGCCGGGCTCACGGTGGAGCTCGCGGGCTTCGACGTTACGGACTACGCCGCCGTGCAGGTGGGGGTGGCGAAGGTGGAGGCGGACTGTGGCCCCATTGACATCCTGGTCAACAATGCCGGGATCCAGCGCCGGGCACCTCTGCAGGATTTCGAGCCCGGCACCTGGCGGGAGCTGATGCAAACCAACTTGGACAGCGTGTTCTATGTGGCGCAGGCCGTTGCACGCGGCATGATCGTCCGAGGCGCCGGAAAAATCATCAACATCTGCTCCGTGCAAAGCGAGCTAGGCCGCCCTTCCATCGCCCCCTATGCCGCCAGCAAGGGCGCGGTGAAGATGCTGACCAAGGGCATGTGCGCCGATTGGGCCAAGCACGGGCTGCAAGTCAACGGCATCGGCCCCGGCTACTTCGCCACTGAGATGAACCAGGCCCTGGTCGACGACCTCGCGTTTTCCGACTGGCTGTGCAAGCGCACTCCCGCCGGCCGCTGGGGCCGGGTGGAGGAGCTGGCGGGCGCCGCGGTGTTCCTGGCCTCCGCCGCGTCTTCCTTCGTCAATGGCCAGATCCTTTACGTGGATGGCGGCATGACCGCCTGCGTTTAACCAAGAACCCTCCCGGGAGATCTGTCCGATGCCCACCCTACTCCAAATCGCCAGCCTCTATCCCGAAGCGCAGTCGCGCCTCGAAGCCGGCTACACGCTGATCCCGGCCAAGCTACCCGAGATTGACGCCGCCTGGCTGGCCGAGCACGGCGCCAAAGTGGACGGCGTGGTCACTGGCGGCCACCTGGGCATTCCCGCCATGCTGATGACAGGACTGCCCAACCTCAGAATCGTCGGCATCAACGGCGTCGGCTACGACAAGGTAGACTTGGAGCTTGCCCGCAGCCGCGGCGTGCGCGTGTCCAATACGCCGGACGTGCTGACGGAGGATGTGGCGGACCTAGCCGTGGGCCTGACGCTGTCCCTGCTGCGCCGCCTGCCACACGCCCATGCCCATGTCCGCGCCGGCAAATGGCCGAGCGGAGAGATGCAACTGGCCCGCAAGCTCAGCGGCAAGCGCATCGGCATCTTCGGCCTGGGTCGCATTGGCCGGGCCGTGGCCAAACGCTTCGGCGGCTTCACGGACGAGATCAGCTACACGGACATGATGGAGTACGACGTGCCCTTCACCTTCTACAAGGATTCCGTGTCCCTGGCCGGTGCCTGCGACATCTTCGTGATCTGCGCCGCCGCATCCGGCAGCACGCGCAAGATCATCGGCGCCCCGGTGTTCGACGCGCTGGGCCCGAATGGCGTGGTGGTCAACATCGCCCGCGGCTCCATCATGGACGAGGCAGCCCTGGTACAGGCGCTGCAGGACGGCAGGCTGGGTGGCGCGGCGCTGGACGTGTTCGAGGACGAGCCCAACGTGCCGGCGGCGCTTATGGCGATGGAGCACG
>DASWOJ010000301.1:0-22668 GCA_036398775.1 Acetobacteraceae bacterium | reverse complement strand
GCGGCGGAGACCACGACGGCGCCGGCGCCCTCGGCCTTGGCGCGGGCCATCACGCGGGCGGACTGGGCGTTGCCCTCGGCAGCGTCGGCTTCTCCCACGTTGCAGACATACAGCACGGGCTTGCTGGTCATCAGTTGCAGACGCTTTGCGGCCTCAATCTGGTCCGGGGGGATCGCGGTGCGCGCAGGCTGGCCGGCCTGCAGGGCGGCGAGGATCGGCTCCATCAGCGCGACCTGCACGGAGCTTTCACGGTCGCCGCCGCGGGCCTTCTTTTGCAGCGAGGGCAGGCGGCGCTCCATGCTGTCCAGGTCGGCCAGCATCAACTCGGTTTCCACCGTCTCGGCGTCGCGGATCGGGTCCACGCTGCCCTCCACGTGGGTCACGTCGCCGTCCTCGAAGCAGCGGAGCACGTGGATGATCGCGTCCACCTCGCGGATGTTGGCCAGGAACTGGTTGCCCAGGCCCTCGCCGCGCGACGCACCGCGCACCAGCCCGGCGATGTCCACGAACTCCAGGCTGGTCGGCACGATCGTCTTGCTCTTGCCGATGGTGGCCAAGGCGCCCAGCCGTGGGTCCGGCACCCCAACCCGGCCCACGTTGGGCTCGATGGTGCAGAACGGGTAGTTGGCGGCCTGCGCTGCCGCCGTCGCGGTCAGCGCGTTGAACAGCGTGCTCTTGCCGACGTTCGGCAGCCCGACGATGCCGCAGTTGAAGCCCATCTATCCCGTTCCCTTTGCCCGCGCGTCGCCCGCCTGCGTCAGCAACGCCACGCGCGTCATGAAATCCTCTGGCTTGCCGGCGGCCAGCATCGGCGCGGCGTCCGCCACCGCGTCCAGCAGGTCGGCCAGCCACGCCTGGTCCGTCTTGTGGAAGTCCCCCAGCACCCAGCCGTGGACCCGTGCCTTGTCGCCGGGGTGGCCGATGCCCAGGCGGACGCGCCAGTACTCCGGCGTGCCCAGGATGCGGTCCATGCTGCGCAGCCCGTTGTGCCCTGCAGCCCCGCCGCCGCGCTTCACCCGTACCTTGCCCGGCGCCAAGTCCAGCTCGTCGTGAAATGCGGTGATGTCGGCCGGCTGCAGCTTGAAGAACGCCGCTGCGGGCTGCACGCTTTCGCCGGACGCATTCATATAGGTGCCGGGCTTGAGCAGCAGCACGCGCTGGTGGCCTAACGTGCCCTCGGCGGTCAGGCCGCGGAAGCGCTGCCGCCACGGGCTGAATCCGTGGCGGCGTGCGATCTCGTCCACGGCCATGAAGCCGACGTTGTGGCGTTGGCGGGCCATGCCAGGCTCTGGGTTGCCCAAGCCCACCCAGAGCAGCACGGGTTACTTCTTCGCGGCGGGCTTTGCCGGGGCCTTGGCGGCCGGGGCTGCGGCCTTGCCCGGAGCCTTGGTGCCGCGGGCCGGGGCTGCGGCAGCCGGGGCGTTCGGATCGGCGGCAGGCTCGGCGCCCTTGGTCGGGGGGGCGACGGTGGCGATGACGAAGTCGCGCCCGGTGATGACGGGCGACACGCCCTCGGTCCCCTGCAGGTCGCCGAAGCGGACGTTGTCGCTGATGTCCAGCGCCGCCAGATCGGCCTGGAAGAAGTCCGGCACATGCTCCGGGTCGGCCAGCACCTCGACTGAGTGGCGCACGACGTTCAGCACACCGCCCTTCTTCAGGCCAGGCGAGGTCGCCTCGTTCTGAAACTGCACGGTGACGGCGACGCGGATGCGCTCACCGGGCGCGAGGCGCTGGAAGTCCACGTGGATCGCCTTGTCGCTGACGGGGTGGAACTGCACCTCCCGCATCAGGGCGCGGGCAGGGGCGCCGGCGACGTTGATCTCATACAGGCGGCTTTTCCAGCCGCCGCGGGTCAACTCGCGCACGATGATGCGGGGGTCGAGCTGGATGAGGGTCGGCGTCTGCTTGGCGCCGTAGATGACGGCGGGCACCATGCCCGCCCGGCGAGATGCGCGTGCCGCCCCCTTACCTGCACGCTCGCGCGCCTCGGCCTCGATGGTCACGAAATTGGCCACGGTTTGCTCCTAAACGACAAAAGCGCCGGCCTCCAGGGGTGCCAGCGTGGCGGGGGTGTAGCGGATCGGGGGAGGGGGGGCAAGGCTGGGGCGTCCCGGCGCCGGGCCAGGAGCGGCATTCCATGATTTGACGCCCGGCCCGGCCGGGTGAACATGGCGCATGTTCGACGACCTCATATTCTACCTTCTTCTGGTGGCGGGCGTGATCCTGTTGGGGTGGGTGCTTGCAGTCGCCGCGTTCGTTCAGGCGCGCTGGGCACGGGCCGAAATCCGCCAACTGCGCGCAGCCCTGGCGCTGTCCGCAACGGCGGGCGCAGGCGCCCAGGCCGCGCCGCTGCCAGAGTCGCCGCCCCGGGCAGCGCCTCCGCCTGCTGTTGCCCCCGCCCAGGCGCGGGACACGGTTCCGTCGCTTCCGCTGCCCCGCCCCGCCCAGGCCAAGCCGCGCATTGATTGGGAACAGGCCCTGACCCAGCGCTGGGGCGTCTGGGCCGGCGCGGCGGCGCTGTTGCTGGCTGGCGTGTTCCTGGTCCGCACGGCGGTCGAGAGCGGGTGGCTCGGCCCCGGGCCACGCTGCGCCATCGCCGCCGTGCTGGGCATACTTCTGGCCGCAGGGGCGGAGTGGCTGCGCCGCCGGTCGCCTCCGTCCGGCGCCCTGACCGACCAGGCCCCGGCGGCGCTGGCCGCGGGCGCGGTCGGGGCTTGGTTGGCGGGCGCCTACGCCGCTGGGCCGCTTTATCAGCTTGTGCCGGACTTTGCCGCCTTCATGCTGATGGCGGCAGCATCCCTGGCTGGGCTGGCGCTTTCGCTGCGCTTCGGGCCGCTGGTGGGCGCGGTCGGCTTGGCGGCGGCGTTCGGAACGCCGGTGCTGGCGGGGCTGGAAGACCTCTCCATCCCAGGGCTGTTCGGCTACCTGCTGATCGTGTCCGCGGCGGCCTGGGCGGTGGTGCGGTTCACCGCCTGGACCTGGCTGGGCTGGGCGGCGGCGGGTGCCGGCGCGGCTTGGGTGACCGCCTTCGCCCTGGACAGCAACACCGAGCCTGCATGGGCACCAAGCCTGTTTGTGCCGGCAGCGGCCGGGCTGAGCCTGCTGCTGCTGCCCGGCGCCGCGCTGGACCGTCCCGTAGGTCGCCGCCTGTCCTGGGCGCCGACGCTGATGTTGGGCCTGGCTGGGCTGCTGCTGGCGGTGGCAACCGCCGATCCGGCGGCGCGCATGGGCGTGCTCCTGCTGGCCCCCGTCACCGTCGCCAAGGGTTGGGCCGAGCCGCGCCTGGCCCGCCTGCCGCAGCTTGCCGCCGGGCTGATGCTGCTGGTCCTGCTGACCTGGGCGCTGCCGGCCTGGCACGCGACGGCTGAGGCCATCACGGTCGAGGGCGCCGTCCAGGCGGTCCTGCCCGGCCCCTGGGCGCCCGACGCCTTGCTGCCATTCCTGGAGACCGCCGCCGCAATGGCCGCCTGGTTTGCCGGCGCCGGGCTGTTCCTGGAGCGGCGGTCGCCCCGTCCGCTGCCCTGGGCGGCGCTGCCCGCCGCCGTTCCGGTGCTGGTGCTGGCGGCGGCCTACATACAGGCCGGACGGTTCCAGCCTCATGCTGCCTGGGCTGCGGCAGCGCTGCTGCTGGCTGCCGGGCTGACCGCTGCCGCGGCGCTGGCCCGGCGTGAGGGATCGCTCCTCCGGGCCGGCGTGCACGCCGCCGGGGTGGCCGCAGCGCTGGCGCTCGGCGCCGCGATCCTGCTGAGCGATGCCTGGCTGACCCTGGCGCTGGCGCTGCTGCTGCCGGCGCTGGCGTGGATCGAGGGGGCGACCGAGGTTCCGCTGCGCCGGGTCGCGCTGGCCGTGGCGGGGGTGGTGCTGATGCGTCTGGTGCTGAACCCATACGTGCTGGGCTACGAGGTCGGCGGCCTGCCCGTGCTGAATGGCTTGCTGCTTGCTTATGGAGTGCCGGCCGCATGCTTTGCTTTGGCGGCAACTCTGTTCCGCCGCCGCGCGGATGACCTGGTGGTGGCGGTGCTGGAGGGCGGGGCGCTGGCCTTCGTGGCGGCGCTGGTGCTGCTGCAGGTCCATCACACCGCCAACGGGGGATTGCTGGGCCTTTTGGACCCGGCGTTCGGCGAGGCGGCGGCGCAGGTGGATGCGTTGGGGCTGCTGGGGCTGGGCACGGCGTGGCTGCATGGGCGGATGCCCCGGCCAGTGCTGCGCATCGGATGGCGGATGCTCGGCGGCGCCGGGTTAGCGGGCGGCACGGCGCTGATCCTGCTCAACCCGGCGCTGACCAATGCCGCCGTTGGCACTGGTCTCGTGTGGAACGCGCTGCTGCCGGCCTACCTGGTCCCGGCGTTGCTGGCCGTGCTGGCGATGCGGCTGACGCCTGCGCCGCGACCGCCCTTGGCGGCCTTCGCCGGGGTCGCGGGGTTTGCCTGGGCGACGCTGGAAGTGCGGCAAGCGTTCCATCCCGGGCGGCTGTCGGTCATCGTCAACGACCCGATGACGGACGCCGAGGCTTGGGGCTACTCCGGCGCCTGGCTGCTGCTCGGCGCGGTGCTGATGGCGGCGGGGCTGCGGACCGGGCAGCGCCCGTTGCGGCTGGCGGCGCTTGGGCTGGTCGGACTGGTGACGGCCAAGGTGTTCCTGTTGGACATGTCGGACCTGCAGGGGCTGTGGCGCGTGCTGTCCTTCCTGGGGCTGGGGCTGAGCCTGATCGGGCTGGGTGCGTTCTACCGCCGGTTCGTGCAGACGGCGCCGGCGTCTTGACCGCCGATGCCGGAACGCATGGGGGCGCTGCGGGCGCCGCGTAATCGTTGCAGGCGCCGACCGCGCCGCTCTCAGGAGAATACAATGTCCAAGACCCTCGCCCTTGCCGCAGCCGCCCTGTTGGGCAGCGTCACCCTTGCGGCTGCCCAGCCGGCGCCCCCGCCTGCGCCGCCCGGCGCGCCGCCGGCTGGGCAGGACAACCCCGCGCCGGACCCAATGCGGGATCGGATGCACGACGGCATGCACGGCGAGGGCCGAGGCGGCATGATGGGCCAACGCATGGGCATGATGCACGGCATGATGGGCGGCGGCATGCGCGGCCCACGTGGCGCACGCTTCGTGTTCGAGCGGGAGGGCGCGTCAATTGATCTGCGCTGCGCCGATAACGAATCCACCCGTGCCTGCGTGGACGCTGCCGCCGTCCTGCTCGACAAGCTGGGCTCACAGCCGGCGCGCTAACGCCTAGACCGGGTGGCGTCCAGCCTGGACGCCACCCGGTCTATCTCGGCCGGCCGGCCGGCAACACCGCGGCAAGGATCGCCTCGAACTGCCGGGTCACCTGTGCCCAGCCGAACTTCAGCTCCACCAGGGCACGCGCTGCCGTGGACAACTCCTGCCGGCGCTCGGCATCGTCCAGCAGCGCCAGGATCGCCGCCGCGAATGCGTCTGCCGCATCGGCCCGGAGGTAGTGGGTGCCGTCCGTCACCGCCAGGCCCTCGGCGCCCAGGGTGGTGGACACGACGGGGCAGCCCATCGCCATCGCCTCGAACACCTTGATGCGGGTGCCGCTGCCGACCCGCAGCGGGATGACGTAAACGTGGGATCGCGCGACGTAGGGGCGTACGTCGTCCACGAAGCCGGTGAACTCCCAATCGAGCTTGCGCTCCCGTGCCGCGGCAACCAGCGGGGCCGGTGGGTTGCGCCCGACGATGATGGCCCGCGCGCCGGGCCGCCCTTGCAGCACGAGGGGCCAGACCTCGTCCATGAGGAAGGTGACGCCCTCGATATTGGAGCGCGAGTCCATGGACCCCGTGAACACTACGGTGCCTTCCGCCATGCCGAACGCCGGGGCGTCCGCGGGCGGATGGCAGGCGTAGTACTCGGTGTCCACCCCGGTCTCCACCGGCTCGACCCGCCGCAGGCCGTAGGCTTCCCGCAGGGCGGCCGCGTCCCGTTTGGACACGGCGATCACGGTGTCGAAGCGGCGCAGCGTTTCCGCCTCGAAGCGCTGCATCTTCCGCGCCTGGTCCTGCCACACCAGCCGCATCGGGCCACGGGCGATCTCGGCATGCCGGGCGAAGATCTCCGCCTCCACGTTATGGGTCCAGATCACCGACGGCACCTGCAGGCGGTCCGGCAGCAGCACCGCGGCGTGCGGGAAGTCCACCAGCACCGCATCCGGCGCCTTCGCCAACTCCGCCGCCACCAGCGCCGACCCGGCGGCCGAGGCATCCGACGCCACCGCGACCGGCATGTGCCCGGCCAGCGCCCGCACCTGGCCCAGCCGGGACTGCGGGGTTTCCGGCCAGGACAGGAAACGGTCGCAGGCGCTGGCGAGGTCGGCCGCCCAGTTCCCGGCGTTGGCCGGCGCCGGAGACACCAGGGTGATGTCGAACACGCCGCCCTTGAGTCGGCGCAGCGTATTGACCGTGCGTATGCGGCCGCCCTGGTCCAACGGGAACAGGAAGCGCGGCGAGACGACCAGCAGCCGTGGCTTCACCAGCACAGGCCCTGGTAGGCGTCCCCTGCGTGCTCGCGCACCTCGGCTATCCCCGCCAGGTCCAGCACCCGCCGCCCGCCAAGCGCCGCCAGCAGCGCCGGGCGGTCCTCCTTGCCGACATGGCCCAGCACGACCAGCCCGGCGCCCTCCATCGCCGCCGCCGGGTCCGCCGCCAGCAGGCGCTCCAGGTGCGGTATCTCGCGCTCGATATAGGCGCGGTTGCTGCCGGTCAGCCGCGCCACCTGGACGGAGCGGTCGAAGATGCGCAGGTCGTAGCCCTTGCCCAGCAGGCGCTCGGCCAGGATCACGAACGGGCTTTCGCGCAGGTCGTCCGTGCCCGACTTGAACGCCAGGCCGAACAGCGCGATGGGCTGGCGCCCGTGCGCAACGATGGCGTCGAAGGTGCGCTCGATGATGGCGTTGTTGCTGGGCAGCACCTGCTTGAGAAACGGCGCCGGCACGTTGGCCTGGTCGGCCAGGGCCAGCATGCTGCGTATGTCCTTGGGTAGGCACGAACCGCCGAAGGCGAAGCCCGGCGTCAGGTAGGCGGACGAGATGTTCAGCACCCGGTCCTCGCAGAACAGCCGGAAAGCGGCGCGGGCGTCCACGCCCAAGGCGGCCAGGACCGCGCCGGCCTCGTTGGCGAAGGCCAGCTTCACCGCATGATAGGCGTTGGCGAGATACTTGGCCGCCTCCGCCACGCGGTAGGGGACGACGTGGACCTCGCCGCCGACCCCGGCATAGATTTCGCGCAACGCGGCGCCGTCGTCGCCGGGCGCCGCGCCGATCATGGTGTAGGGCGGGTTGTGGAAGTCCCGCACCGACGACCCTTCGCGCAGGAACTCGGGGTTGGAGTAGTAGCGGAACCCCTCACCGTGCCGCTTGCCGCTGGCCTGCTCCAGCGCCGGGATCACCCGGTCCTCGGCGGTGCCGGGCGGCACGGTGGAGCGCATGACGACGATGTGCATCCCGGCCTTGCCGCGCAGCTCCCGCCCGATGGAGGCTACGACCTCGTCCACCGCCCGCATGCTCACGCTGCCGCTGGGGCCGCTGGGGGTGCCGACGGAGATGAACGACACATCGGTGTTGGCGACGGCGTCGGCGATGTCCGCCGTGGCGCGCAGGCGGCCTGCGGCGACGCCGTCGGCGATCAGGCGGTCAATCTCGTCCTCGACGATCGGGGACTGGCCGCGGGCGAGCATGGCGACCTTGTCGGCCGACACGTCCACCCCGACGATCTCATGCCCGAAGGAAGCGAGGCAGCCGCAGGAGACTGCGCCGACGTAGCCGATGCCAAGTACGGATATCTTCATGGGGCCGGACCAAACAGGATTTCCGGGGTGGCAACAAGGGTGGGAAGTTTGGCAATTTGTCAGGAGCGCCCCGCGGTTAGAGGCGCGATGGCTGGGACTGTCCGCCGGGCAAAGGCGCGCTGCACGAACGTCCGGCCCGGCCGCTCGATGCCGTGGCAGGCGAGCCAGGCGAAGGGGAGCACCGAAAACGACCCCGCCAAGGCGAGGTGTTGACGGCCGGGTCAGGCCGGCGTCAGCGTCCAGGGCGTTCCCGGCTCGCAGAACAGCGGCACGCCGTTGAGCAGGCGTATCTCCGGGGACAGGCCCATCTCGGCCCGCAGGGCGCGGAACAGCGCGCCGTGCGCGACGATCAGCACCGGCGCCGGGTGGGCCAGGGCGCGGTTCACTGCCCGGACGGCGCGGACGCGCAGGTCGGCGAAGGGTTCCGCGCCTTCCGGCGTCACGTGCCCGGCGATCCAGTCCTCGAACCAAGCCGCCATCGGCTGGCCCTCCTGCACGCCGAAGCTGACCTCGCGCAGGTCGTCCTGCAGCACGACCTCCAGACCGGTTACTGCCGCGACCGCCAGCGCGGTGTCATGCGCGCGGGACAGCGGGCTGGCGACGATGCTGCGTATCCCGCGCGTCCGCAGCATCCCGGCGACGGTGCGCGCCTGGGCCAGCCCGACCTCGTTCAGCGGGATGTCTATGTTGCCCTGGGACAGCCCCCGCGCGTTCCAGTCGGTTTCGCCGTGGCGCAGGAACCAGAAGGCGCGCGGGGTCAGCATCAAGCGGCCAGGCCCTCGGCGGCCAGCATCCGCTGCACGGCGGGGCGGGCCATCATGCGCCCGAAGTGCGCGGCAAGGTTCGGCGGCAGGGTCATGCCCATCCGTTTCGCCCCCCAGTACGATACGTAGAACACTGCGCTGTCGGCGATGCTGTAGGAGCCGGCGATCCACTCCTTGCCGGCCAGCGCCTTGTCGAGCAGGGCGTAACCCTTCTCGATGATCTCGCGCCCGAGCGCCTTGACCGCCTCGTGCTCGGCCTCGTTCGGACTGAAGTAGCTGGGGCGGAACAGGCGGGTGAAACCCTGCATGTGGATGGTGGCGACGGCGTAGTCCATCGCCTCGGCCCCACGCATCCCGGCCTCCTCGTCCGGCGGCAGCAGCCCGGCGGATGGATTGGCCTTGGCGAGGTAGTGCGCGATCACCGGAAACTCGGTGACGATGCTGCCGTCATCGCGCTGCAGCGTCGGCACCTTGCCCTTGGGATTCAGCTCGATGAACGGCGGGCGCAGGTTTTCGCCGCCGCGCGTGTCGAGCTTCACGGTGTCATACGGCTTGCCGATCTCTTCCAGCAGGACGTGGATGCCCATCGAGCAGGCGCCGGGCGCATAGTAGAGCTTCATGGGATGGCCTCCTGAGCCTGGTCCCCATCCGGGACATTGGCCGCGCTTGATTAGGCCAGATGCCCGCGGGGGTGAAGTCCAGGCCGCAAACCCGGTCCATTACGGCGCGGCCCGCCATGCCGCATCCATCGGGCCGGAAACGGGTATTACTTCGTTCGCGGCAGCAGCGGCTGTCACCGAAGAAGGAGTGGGCACCGCCGATTGTCGCCTGCATCCCGTCCACGTCGCGGAACCGGCGTGCACGCCGCTTTTTATCGGAAATGAACTCGCCGCGCAGCCTGATCCGCGTCAACGGCGTGCACAGATCATGCTAGGCTGCGATAAGCATGGTGGCCCGCTCCTCGGCAAAGCGCCGGGCTTTCGCCTGCGGCAGCCACTGAGCCACGTTGACGCCATATTAAGCCTGCATGGGGGAAGCTGCGCCACTGGGAGGTTGAAATTGCAGTCCGGCGTCCGGGCTCACCCGATGGCCGCGCGTGTTCGTCCAGTCCAGTGCGTATGCCCAATGTCCACAGCGGCCCGGCGGCCCTCAACCGAAAGATGTGCCATGCAGACGCACTATCCCGGATCCAGCCTCGACGAGTTGCTGGCAGACGACATGATCCAGACGATGATGAACGCCGATCGCGTCAACCCCGCCGTGGTCCGGTCGATGTTTTGCGCCTTGGCGCGGACAGCCGGGACCAGGGACGTGGCCCCGCCGGCAACCCGCCCGACGCCGTCCACCGGCGGTGGCGCCATTCCAGGGGGTGGCCGCGGCGGAACCCGGATCCTTTGTCCAGGAGAGGCTCCTACCCGCTAGCGGCCTAGCAGGTCCGGCGCGTCCGCAGCCATCCGCGTCCGCACGCGCTGGAGCAGATTGCAGTCAGGTCCAAACGCACAGCGGCTGGACTCCGCTGCAAGTCTCTGCTTGCCGGCAAAAACCTGGATCGGTTTGCGTCTAGTCCCGACGTAAACCGATTTAATCAAACAGGCTGCTGACCGAGCTTTCGTCGGAGATGCGCTGCATCGCCTCCGCCAATATCGGTGCGATGGTGAATTGCCGTATGTTGTCGGCGCCCTGCACCGCCGCCGTCGGCTGAATGCTGTCGGTGATCGTCATGCTCTCGATGGCCGACGCCGCGATACGCACGGGCGCGCCGTTCGACAGCACGCCATGGGTGATATACGCGCTGGTGGAGCGCGCACCGTTGCGCATCAGCGCATTGGCGGCGTTGCACAGGGTGCCGCCGCTGTCGCACAGGTCGTCCACCAGGATGCAATCCATGTTGCGCACGTCGCCGATGACGTTCATCACCTCCGACACGCCCGCGCGCTCGCGCCGCTTGTCTATGATCGCGAGGTCCGAGTTCAGCCGCGTGGCCAGGTCCCGCGCCCGCGCGACGCCGCCCACGTCCGGCGAGACGATCATCACGTTCCGGTTGGCGAACCGCGCCTGGATGTCCCGGCTGAACAGCGGTGCGGCATAGAGGTTGTCCAGCGGGATGTCGAAAAACCCCTGTATCTGCCCCGCGTGCAGGTCCAGCGTCAGCACGCGGTTCGCCCCGGCCTCCGTGATGAGGTTCGCCACCAGCTTGGCGCTGATGGGCGTGCGCGGCCCCGCCTTCCGGTCCTGCCGGGCATAGCCAAAATAGGGGATCACCGCCGTGACGCGCCGGGCGCTGGCGCGGCGCAGCGCGTCCAGCGTGATGAGCAGCTCCATCAGGTGATCGTTGGCGGGGTAGGAGGTGCTCTGGATGACGAACACGTCCTCCCCGCGCACGTTCTCCTGGATCTCGACGAAGATCTCCATGTCGGCGAAGCGGCGGATGGACGCCTTGGCCAAAGGCAGGTGCAACGCGGCCGCCACCGCCTCGGCCAGGGGCCGGTTGCTGTTGCAGGCGATGATTTTCATGGATGCAGGGGTCCCGACGAGGCGGGAAGGTTCTAGCAACCAAAGAACCCCATGTCACCCATCGGTCATTTTGGGGCCCTTCTTCTCCCTCTCCCCCCGGGAGAGGGTGAGGGAGCGGAGCATCACCGATCTTCATCCATCCGGCGCGTTGTCCAACGGCGCTGCCGGTGCCTTGCTCCGCAAGCCAGACCTCCTCACCCCGGCCCTCCCCTCCGGGAGAGGGGGAAGAAGCTACTCCGCCAGCAACAGCTCCGGCACCAGCGCGTAGCCGTTCCCTGCCCGCGTCA
Source organism: Acetobacteraceae bacterium (assembly GCA_036398775.1). GTDB lineage: Bacteria > Pseudomonadota > Alphaproteobacteria > Acetobacterales > Acetobacteraceae > DASWOJ01. The sequence continues at coordinate 11,309 of DASWOJ010000301.1, read as the reverse complement.
CATGCGCAAAGCCCGGAAAATGCAGGTGCATCCCCGTCACCAGCAGCCGCTCGGACGCGGCCATGTCCAGCGCGCGGCGGCGTGAGGCGATGGCGCTGGGCGGGTCGCTGTCGAAGCCGATCGTCACCTCCGGCCGCGGCGCCTGCACGTCCGGCACGTGCATCACGTCGGCCCAGATCAGCAGGCGTGCCCCGCCGTCCTCGATCAGGTATCCGGTATGGCCCGGGGTGTGCCCGGGCAGCGGAACCGGCTGCAATCCCAACACTGCCTCGGTTCCGGCGAAGGTCCGCATACGGTCCTTGTACGGCGCCACCGCTGCCTGCGCTCCGGCGAAGCGCGGCTTGGCCGCGTCTGGGGCAGCCGCCATCTTGGCCTCGTCCAGCCAGTACTCCGCCTCCGCCGCCGACACCACCAACTCGGCCCGCGGGAATGCCGCCGCGCCGTCATCCCCGGTCAGCCCGCCAAAATGATCAATGTGCAGGTGCGTCATCACCACCGCGTCCACGTCGCCGGGCGACACCCCGGCTGCGGCCATGCTGTTCCCCAAGCGGCCCAGCGTGGGAAACATGGCGCGGGCCTTGTTGCCGGCACCGGTGTCCACCAGCACCGTGCGTCCGCCGGACTGCACCAGGAAGGCGTTGACGCTGGTGCGGGGCTGCGGCCCGCGGAACAGGGCGTCCCGCATCGCCCCGATCTCTGCCGGGTCCATGCCTTGCAGCGCCTCGTTCGGCAGGACGAGGTAGCCATCGGACAGCGCCGTGACCGTCGTGCCGCCGAACACCTTGCGGTGATACCCTGGGTTGCCTGTCATGCCGCCATCTCCGCCTTGACCCCCAGCCGGCCCGCCAGGTCCTGGATGAATTGCCATGCCACCCGGCCGGATCGCGAGCCGCGCGTCACCGACCACTCGTTTGCCTGCCTGTGCAGGTCTTCGCGCCCGATGGGTAGCCGCATCGCGTCGGCATAGCCCTCCACCATCGCGCGGAAGGCGTCCTGGTCGCAGTTGTGGAAGCCGATCCACAGGCCGAAGCGGTCGGACAGCGACACCTTCTCCTCCACGGCCTCGCCGGGGTTGATCGCCGTCGAGCGTTCGTTGTCGATCATGTCGCGCGGCATCAGGTGGCGCCGGTTGGAGGTGGCATAGAACAGCACGTTGGCCGGCCGTCCCTCGATGCCGCCGTCCAGCACCGACTTCAGCGCCTTGTAGTCGGCGTCCTCCTTCTCGAACGATAGGTCGTCGCACAGGATCAGGCTGCGGCGGGACTGGACACGCAGGGCGTTCAACAGGTCGGGCAGGGTGCGTATGTCTTCTCGGTGGATTTCGATCAGCGCCAGGCTGCCCGGCGCAGCGTCGTTGGCGGCGGCATGGGCGGCCTTGACCAGCGACGACTTGCCCATGCCGCGGGCGCCCCAGAGCATGGCGTTGTTGGCCGGGAAACCGCGCGCGAAGCGGAGCGTGTTGTCCAGCAGGATGCGCTTCTGCCGGTCCACGCCATGCAGCAGGGCGATGCCGACACGGTTCACGTGCGGCACCGGGGCCAGCCGGCCGGTGCCGGGCTGCCAGATGAAGGCGTCGGCGTCAGCCAGGTCAGGCGGACCCGGCGGCGGCGGGGCCAGGCGCTCCAGCGCCTCGGCGATACGGGTCAGCAGTTGCGGGTCCATGGGTGTCCTTGGTCGTGGCTTGCTTTAGGGGGTGGCTTGGTTGGCTTGACGGGGGTGGGCGGGAAACTATGGTCCCGCCGCACCCGCGGCAACCATGCCGCCCGCAAGTAGGACCTGCCATGCTCATCTCTCCCGCTTATGCCCAGGACGCGGCAGGCCTTCTGGGCAGCGTGTCCCAGTTCGCGCCGATCCTGCTGATCTTCGTTGCCGCCTACTTCCTGCTGTTCCGGCCGCAGCAGCAGCGGCAGAAGCAGTTGACCACCATGCTGGGCGCGTTGCGCAGGGGCGACCGGGTGGTGACCGCCGGCGGCATCCTGGCGACGGTGGCGCGGGTGAAGGAAGGCTCGGACGAGATCGAGGTGGACCTGGCGCCGAACGTCCGCGTGACGGTGCTGCGCAACACCATCACCGGTGTCGTGAAGCCGCCGGTTCCGGCCGCCGCGAACGACATCAAGAGTTGAGAGCTGCACCGCTCCCTCTCCCTCCGGGAGGGGGTTGGGATGAGGGAAACGGCCAGCGCCGTACTTGCCTTAGGCAAGTTGCCCAGCAAGGGTGAGGGTGGGTCCTGGCCGCCTCCCTCACCCCGACCCTCTCCCAGAGAGAGAGGGAAAAGAACGGCCTAGCCCATCTGTGCCGCGGCGAACTCGTAGTTGGCCAGCTTGTCCAGCCAGTTCGTCACGTAGTCCGGGCGGCGGTTGCGGAAGTCCAAGTAGTAGCTGTGCTCCCAAACGTCGCAGCCCAACAGAGCCTTGCCTTCCTTGGTGGCCAGCGGGTTCGACCCGTTCGGCGTCTTCGTCACCTTCAGCTTGCCGTCCATGCCCAGCACCAGCCACGCCCAGCCGGAACCGAACTGGCCGGTCGCCGCAGTCTTGAAGGCGTCCTTGAACGCCTGGACGCTGCCGAAGTCCTCGGTGATCTTGCTTTCCAGCTTGCCGGGGATGGAGCCGCCGTTCGGCGCCATGTTCTGCCAGAATAGGTTATGGTTCCAGTGCTGCCCGGCGTTGTTGAACACCGGCGCCATGCTGCTGTCGTCGTGCGACAAGGCGACGATCTCCTCCAGCGACTTGCCTTGCAGCGCCGGGGTCTTCTCGACGAAGCCGTTCAGGGCGGTGACGTAGGCCTGGTGGTGCTTGTCATGGTGCAGTTCCAGCGTTTCCTGGCACATGCCGCGCTCGGCAAGGGCGGCGTGGCTGTAGGGCAGGGGGGGCAGTTCGAAGGCCATGTCGCGATCCTCTCGGAAGGTGGGGGCGCAGAGTGGTCGCGGCGGCGCCGGGCCGTCAAGGCTGCGCGGGATGACGTTGCGCGGCGGTGCGGGACGGCCATGTCGGGGATATGACCGAGCTGTCCCCCCTCGGCCGGATCGTGCGGCGGCACGACCCCGACCGTTTCCTGACTGCCCTGTTCGCGCCGCCCGCGCGCCGGGAAACGCTGTTCCTGCTGTATGCCGTCAACCACGAGCTGGCGCGGGCACGCGAGGTCGTGAGCAACCCGATGCTGGCACTGATCCGCCTGCAATGGTGGCGCGAGGTGGTGGAGGGCGCACGGCGGCGGCATGAGGTGGCGGGTCCGCTGGGCGACGCGCTGGATGACGGGCGTCTGCGTCCGGCTGATGTCCTGAAGATGATCGAGGGGCGAGAGGCGGAAACGGAACCGGTTGAGGACGTGGCGGCATTCCGGGCGTATGTCCGCGCGGCATTCGGCGGCGTGGCAGCGGCGGCGGGCAGCGTCTTGGGCGCGGACGGTGCGGCGCTGGAGGCGCTGCGCGACCTGGGCGCTGCTTATGGCGTGGCTGGCATCCTGCGCAGCGTCCCGGTGCTGGCCCGGCAGGACCGTTGCGTGCTGCCCCTGGATGTGCTGCGGTCGGCGGGGCTGTCGGAGGCTGACCTGGGCAGCGCTGCGGCCCCGGCTGCCTTCGTTCCGGTCCAGGCGGCTTTGGCCGGGATCGGGCGGGACTGGCTTGCGGACGGGAGCCGGACGCGCTTGCAGCTTACGATCATCGCGGCGGCGCTGCCGGGCGTGCTGGCGCGATACGATCTGCGCCATCCCGGGCGCGACCAGCCGCGCGGCATTGCCGTCCGGGTGGCCGTCGCTGTTGCCGCTGCATCCGGCCGCATTTAGTCCGGCAGCGGGCTTTGTCGGAAGTCCCTGCAACTCAGCAGCATCTGGCTGCCGCAACGAAGAAGGGCGCCGCCAGCCGGCGACGCCCTTGTCCGCAATGCTTGGAGATGATCAGGCGCGGCGGCGGCGCAGCAGGCCCAGTCCGGTCAGGCTGGCGCCGAGCAGCGCCATGGACGCCGGCTCGGGCACGCTGACCGGCATCACGCTGTAGGTATAGACCACGAAGGCCGAGCCGGACGCTTGCGTGTTGATCTGCGACACCACGTTGCCCGGGCCGGAGACGGTGGATGACCCCGTGCCGGTCACGGGTAGGACGATGCTGCCGATGCCGGAAAACAGCGCCAGGTCGGACGCGCTGGTCAGCGTGACGGTCGGCACGGTCAGGGTGCCGGAAACGTTCGAGAAGACGGCGCCGGACGCGCCAGCGAAGTCAATGGCGCCGTCGAACGCGGCCACCGCGGCAGTGCGGGTGTTGGTCGGCACGGCGCTGGCGATCAGGCTGCTGTTCGGGCGCGTCAGCGTCACGGTCGCTGCCGCGGCGCCGGTCACGGTGGCTGCGGAAGCGTCCAGGCTTTCGAATTTGATCGTGGAATTCACGGACCCGGCGAAATCAATGGCGACCGAGGTCAGGACTCCGAGAGTGGTGTCGAATTTCGGCAGCGTCAGGGAGGAGGTGAAGTTGGTGGTCTGCAGGCCGGTGGTCAGCGTGCTGGTGCTGGCAGGCGTGGTGCCGAAGGAGATGGTCGCAGCCTGTGCCGCTGCGCTAGCAACCAGGATGGCAGCTGCGGCGAAGGCCATGCGGACGGGTGACATGAGTAGCTCCTGAAAGCGGGGAGGGCGGAGCCCTGGCCCAAAACGACGGACGGGGCGGCGCCCTGTCTGACATGCCTGATCCAAGAACTGTGCCAATTCTGTAAGCTACGGTTAGACAATGTTAATTGAACTCAGGCCCATGTTGTCCTGTCGGCTTTCTTTACGGTGCCGCTCTGTCTTTCTGAGTGCCTGCTTGAGAATGCTCTGCGCTGACTCCGGCTGGCGTGGGTTTGCGAGCACTGGAACGGAGCGGGCGTCTGCCCATGACCTCCGCCCGATGCCTTGCTTGGGCAAGGGGAGCACAGGAAAGCCGCGTCAGACGGCCAACGCAGCGGCCCGGTCAAACGGGCACTGGACGCATGGGCCGGTTGTGTTCCGGACGGCATGCCGCGGTCTTGATCCAAAAAGGTTTGGCCGTGGCGGCGTTTGCCGTCACAGCCAAACCGGGATCGAGGTCTTTTGCACAACCGCCGTCAGGATCAGGCGCGGGTCATGTGATACGCGCCGGGCCGCCGGAGGCCTGGATGCCCGCCCGCCCGGCGGCTATCCAGGCCTTTCGGTTGCCTTACGCCTTGCTGCGGCGCATCAGGCCTAGGCCGGCGAGGCCGGCGCCGAGCAGCGCCATGGATGCCGGCTCGGGCACGCCAACCGGGGTGGCGCTGTAGGTGTAAACCACATAGGCCGAACCGGACGCCTGGGTGTTGATCTGCGAAACCACGTTGCCGGCGCCCGAAACGCTGGACGAGCCGGCGCCGGTGACGGGCAGGAGGATGTTGCCGGCACCCGAGAACAGCGCCAGGTCGGACGCGCTGGTCAGCGTGACCGTCGCCGCGGTCAGGCTGCCGGAGATGTTGGAGAAGACGTCGCCGGACGAGCCGGCGAAATCAGTTACGCCGTCGTATGCGGTCTCCTGCGCGGAGCGGGTGTTGCTCGGCAGCGCCACGGCAAGCTGGGTGTTGTCGGGGCGCGTCAGCGTCACCGTTGCAGACGCCGTTCCGGTGATGGTCGAGGCCGCTGCGTCGAGGCTTTCGAACTTAATGGTGGAGTTCACGGAACCTGCGAAGTCAATGGCGACCGAGGTCAGGGTTCCCAGGCTGGTGTTGAACTTCGGCAGCGTAAGGCTGGTGGTGAAATTGGTGGTCATCAGGCCAGTCGTCAGAGTGCTGGTGCTGGCAGGCGTGGTGCCATAGGACACGGTGGCGGCCTGTGCCGCTGCGCTGGCGACAAGGACAGTTGCCGCGACAAGGGCGGTGCGGAAGAAAGACATGGAAAAAGCTCCTAAAGCGGGATGGGGTGGTCCAACCATTTTGTAAGCGGCCAAACAAACGCCGCTTCCGAAATAACTATACAAGAAGCGTGCCAGGTGCATAACTTACTGTAAAGAATGGGTGTTAATTCAAGATTAATAAGCATTTGTCAAGTTCTTTTACGCGGTCGAGCCAGGTTGCCGCAGCGTGGAAAACACGGGCTTGCCTTTTAACCGCCACATTGGCATTGCCTGTTGGAAGTGCGGCGACCGTATGCTACGGCCCTAATTATACGAAACCTGAGGTTAATGACATTATGGCCGTTAAAGTCTGGAACGGGTCATCGGACATATTCGAAAACGCCGCCGCTTGGACGCCGGCCGGCGTCCCAGCTGCTGGCGACGTTGCAACCATAGACGCCGGCATCGTCACCGAGACCGGCACATTCGCGGACTCCCTGACGCTGCGCTTGAACGCCTCATCGAGCAGCGGCCCGCGCCTCATGCTTTCAGGCGCCACGCTGCCTGCAGCCTCGCGCCTTGAGATCAACGGCGTCGGCAGCAGCGCCGCAGTGCAGGTGCAGGGCCAGGTCAGCAACCTCGGCACGATCACCGTCACCAGCTCCGCGCCCGGAAGCGCCACGTTCCTGGTCCGGGATGCCGTGGATGGCTCGGCCACGACGTTTGCGAACGCCGGGACGATTGCGGTCACCGACGGCGTCTTCCAGCTTCTCGACTTCGGCGGCAACGCGACGAAGATGACCAACAATGGCGTCCTGTCGGTCGCGTCCACGGGCGCCACGGCATCCTCGGCCTTTGTCGGCCTGCCGACGGATGGCACGGGCAGCGTCGTGATCGGCAGCAACAGCCTGGCGGAGTTCGCGGCGTCGGTCGGCGTTGGGCAGACGGTCGCGTTCCAGCCCGGCAGCACGTCGGGCAGCCTGAAGCTGGATGCGGCCGGGACGTTCCAGGGTTCCATCAAGGGATTGTTCAGCGGCGACCAGGTCGTGCTCGGCGGGGTCGCCGCGCCGAGCGTGTCCTACGCCGCGACGTCGGCGACGACCGGCATCGTGCAGATCGCCAGCAACGGCACGCCGGTGATCAGCCTGAACGTCCAGGGCGTTTACTCCACCGGCGACTTCGGCCTGGTCACCACCGACCTTGGCAACGGCAATTCCAGCACCGCCTTGACCACGACGGCGACCGCCCCGGCGTTCGCCTATACCGACACCACGAGCAGCACAGCCGGCGCCGTGACCCCCGACCTTTATTCCGGGCCGATGAACTACCTGCAATACCAGTATATCTGGAGCAGCACGGACAACGTCGCAATCGGCGCCAACCGGAACAACGCCTTCCTGCATGGCGGAACTGGCGACGACGCGCTGGCGGTGCAGGGTGGCAGCAACGTCCTGGACGGCGGCGCCGGCTCCAACTTCCTGGTCGGCGGTACCGGCGCCGACGGCGGCACCGACACGTTCTTCGTGGACGGGCGCGCCAGCAACGTCACCAACGCGCAAGGCGCCCCTGTCACCTGGGACACCCTGGTCAACTTCCATCACGGCGATGCCCTGACGATGTTCGGCTTCACCGCCGGGGTTAGCACCTCGCCGCTGTCGGATGGGGAGGGCGCCGCCGGCTACACCGGTGTGACCATCCACTCCGAGCTTGGCGGGGCCGGCACCGGCGTGAACGGATCGGTGACGTTCGCTGGCATCAGCCTGGCCCAGGCGCAGGCCAACTTCGCCTTCAGCTATGGCACTACCAACGCTGGCGACAACTACATGCAGGTCACCTATACCGGCAACGGCTGACCCGTCGCGGGCTTGGCGACGCTTAGCGCCAGGTCCGCAGCATCTCCGAATCAAGCGGCTTCGTTGGACCGGGCAAATGCTGGTGACGACAATAAATAGACCGGGCTTGGCGCGGCTGTCCGTGCCAAGCCCGGTCTAGTGGCGCACCAGCGCCAGCACGATCTCGACGGCGATCAGCACCAGGATCAGGAACTCCATCAGCCCGGCGCGGCTGCTGTTCGATTCCTCATACAGCGCCGTGTAGGTGTCGCGGATGATCGCCAGCTTGCGGTTCACCGCGGCGCTGACGGTCCGCACCCGGAACAGGTCCAGCGCGCTGGTGTAGATGCGGGCGAGGTAAACGTCCTCCGTCACCTGCAAGGCGTTGTCCACTTTCTCCGTCAACTCCGTCACCTCGGCGACCAGGGTATAAAGCCGCCGGGCCAGACCGGCGTAGCGGTGCGGCGCCAGGAAGTTGACGGTGCGCCGGGTCGTCTGCACCAGGCCGTACATGCGCGGCAACTCGTCATCCAGCAGCTCGTCATAGTAGCGCATTTCCAGAAGCTGGGCGTTGGCGACCTCCAGCACGTCGGCCACGTCGCTGTCGCCGCGCGGCTCGTAGATAAAGGCGCGGTCCCAGGTGATCACCACCAGGTCGTCGGTATAATAGCTGTAGGACTGGCGCAGCAGGTCGCGCCGGGCGCCGTCGGACAGGGGACGGCCCTCACCGGACAGCAGCGGCACCAGGTCGAGCCGGTCATGCAGGGCGGAGGCAGTCAGGGCCTCGCTGAAGGCGTGGACGGTGCCGATCAGGTACTCCTCCTCGATGGCCGACGCGGTAGGACGCACCAGGGCCTCGGCCAGCAGGGTGCGGACGCGGGCGAGCAGGCCGTCCACAGCCGCCCGTCGCCGCCGTCGCCGACATGGGCGTTCATGGCGTTCAGGAGCGCGGTGTAGTCCGGCCAGGTCATGTCCACGGCCGCGACCCGCAGCGCGATGGCGACCACGCCGAAATCGTAGATGCGTATGGTGACCGCAGCCGTGGCGGAGAGTGTGCCCAGATGCAGCGGGATCGCGTCGAAGGCGAGCGCCACCGGCGGGACGCCGAAGGCGACGGCCTTGGCCGGGGTGGCGGACAGGCGGCTGCGGCTGCTGGCGGTTCCGGCGTAGCGGACCCAGATTTCCTCGACCTGGCGGAGGTCTATGGCATAGGCGATGTCGAACAGGCGCAGCGCGGTGATATGGCCGGAGCGGACGAGGAGGTCAGCCATTAGCCCGGTGGCCCTGCTCCCTCTCCCGGAGGGAGAGGGGGAAGGCAGAGTGCCTTCATGCGGTTTTCCGCAGCGCCGCGACCGCCGGCAACAGCGGGCGCAGGTAGCGTCCGGTGTGGCTGGTGTTGCTGGCGGCGACATCCTCCGGCGTGCCCTCCACCACCAGGCGCCCGCCGCCCTCGCCGCCCTCGGGTCCCAGGTCCAGCACCCAATCGGCGGTCTTGATGACTTCCAGGTTGTGCTCGATCACCACTACCGTGTTGCCCTGGTCCACCAGGGCATGCAGCACCTCCTGCAGCTTGCGCACGTCCTCGAAGTGCAGGCCGGTGGTGGGTTCGTCGATGATATACAGCGTGCGTCCGGTCGCCCGGCGCGCAAGCTCCTTCGACAGCTTGATCCGCTGCGCCTCGCCGCCGGACAAGGTCGTCGCCTGCTGGCCCAGTTTGATGTAGCCCAGGCCGACCTGCTGCAGGATGGTCAGCCGGTCGCGGATGCGGTTCACCACGCCGAAGAATGGCACGGCCTCGTCCACCGTCATCTCCAGCACGTCGGCGACCGACTTGCCGCGGAACTTGATCTCCAGCGTTTCCCGGTTGTAGCGGGCGCCCTTGCAGGTGTCGCAGGTGACGAACACGTCGGGCAGGAAGTGCATCTCAATCTTCAGCACGCCGTCGCCCTGGCACGCCTCGCATCGCCCACCCTTCACGTTGAAGGAGAAGCGTCCGGACTTGTAACCGCGGGCGCGGGACTCCGGCAGCTCGGCGAACCAGTCGCGGATCGGGGCGAACAGGTCGGTGTAGGTGGCCGGGTTGCTGCGCGGGGTGCGTCCGATAGGGGACTGGTCGATGTCTATGATCTTGTCGAGCTGCTCCAGCCCCTCGATGCGCTCGTGCGGCGCTGGGGCCTCGCCGGAACCCATCAGCCGGCGGCTGGCCGCCTTGTAGAGCGTGTCCACGATTAAGGTGCTCTTGCCGCCGCCGGACACGCCGGACACGCAGGTGAAGGTGCCGAGCGGGATGTCGGCGGTGACGGTTTTGAGGTTGTTGCCGCGGGCACCGACGATGCGGATCATCTTGGCGGAGTCAACCGGGCGCCGGGCCGGCACCGGGATGCCCCGGCGGCCCGACAGGTAGGCGCCGGTGATGCTGTCCGGGTTGGCCTCGACCTCTGCCGGCGTCCCCTGCGCGATGATGTGTCCGCCGCCCAGCCCGGCGGTCGGCCCCATGTCAATCAGGTGGTCGGCGGCGCGGATCGAGTCCTCGTCATGCTCCACCACCAGCACCGTGTTGCCCAGCGCCTTCAAGCGCCGCAGCGTGCCCAGCAGCCGCTCCCCATCCCGCTGGTGCAGGCCGATGCTGGGCTCGTCCAGCACATACAGCACGCCGGTCAGGCCGGAGCCGATCTGGCTGGCGAGCCGGATGCGCTGGCTTTCGCCGCCGGACAGGGTGGTGCTGCCGCGGGACAGGGTCAGGTAGTCCAGGCCGACGTCCACCAGGAAACGCAGGCGCTCGGTGATCTCCCGCAGGATGCGCCCGGCTATGGCGGCGCGCTGCGGCGTCAGCGTCGCCTCCGCCGCCTGGAACCAGTCCAGCGCCCGGCGGATCGGCAGGTCGGCTGCCTGCGCCAGATTCTGCCCGGCGATCCGCACGGCCAGCGCTTCCGGCTTCAACCGCGCCCCATGGCAGACGGCGCAGGGCTTCTCCGCCTGGTAGCGGCTCATCTCCTCCCGCACCCAGGCGCTATCGGTCTCCTGCCAGCGGCGCTGCAGGTTGCGCAGCACGCCCTCGAACGCCTTCTTCACGGTGTAGGAGCGCACGCCGTCCTTGTAGGCGAACTCGATCTCATCCTTGCCGGAGCCGGTCAGGATGGTGTCGTGCACGGCGGCGGGCAGCTCGTGCCACGGGGTGCGGGTGCTGACGCCGAGGTGCTTGGCGATGCTGCGCAGGGTTTGATCGTAGTAGGGCGACTGCGCGCCGCTCCAGGGGGCGATGGCGCCCTCGGCCAGGCTGATGCGCTCGTCGGGGACGACCAGGCTGGGGTCGAAGAACTTCTCGGCGCCCAGGCCGTCGCAGGCGGGGCAGGCGCCGTGCGGCGAGTTGAAGGAGAACAGCCGCGGCTCGATCTCCTCGATCGTGAAGCCGCTGACCGGGCAGGCGAAGCGGCTGCTGAACACGGTGCGGTCGCCGGTCTCGGCGTCCTCGGCATAGACCACGCCATCCGCCAGGCCGAGCGCGGTCTCGAAGCTATCGGCCAGCCGGGTCTGGATGCCTTCGCGGACGACGACCCGGTCCACCACCGCCTCGATCTCGTGCTTGGTCTTGCGGTTGAGCGCGGGAACCTCGCCGATCTCGTACAAGGTCCCGTCCACCTTGACACGAGTAAAACCCTTGCGCTGCAGGTCCGCCA
>DASWOJ010000300.1:0-34303 GCA_036398775.1 Acetobacteraceae bacterium | reverse complement strand
CATGCACCTGCTGGTCCGCGACACCCGCGCGCTGGACGAGGACGGCCTGCCGGACGACCTTGGCCAGACGGCGGCTGACTTGGTGGTGCTCAGCTTCTCCGACGCCGACCTGGGGGCGCTGGCCGGGGCGTGGCAGGCGATGCCGGGTGCGCCGTCCCTGCGGCTGGCGAGCCTGGGGCGGCTGCGGCACCCCATGTCGGTGGATCTGTATCTGGACCAGGTGGTGTCCGGCGCGCGTTGTTTGGTGGTGCGGCTGCTGGGCGGGCTGGACTACTGGCGTTACGGCATCGAGGAGGCGGCGGCGCTCTGCCGGGACCGCGGGATCACGCTGGCGGTGCTGCCCGGCGACGGGCGCGACGACCCGGGACTGGCGGAGCTGTCCACCGTGCCGGCGCCCGTGCTGGCCCGGCTGGACGCCTGCTTCCGCCACGGCGGCCCGGCCAACATGCAGCGGGCGATCCGGCTGGCGGCGAACCTGGCCGGGCTAGGGCCGGACGACGCCGGTGATGCCGTGCCGCTGCCGCAGCAGGGTGTTCATTCGCTGGACTTGACGGAGGACCGGCCCCTGGTGGCGCTGGTGTTCTACCGGTCGCACCTATTGTCCGCCGACATCGCGGCGGTGCAGGCGCTGACGGCGGCGCTGCATGGGCGCGGGCTGGCGGTCGGCGCGATCTATGCCGCGAGCCTGAAGGCGCCGGAGTGCTCTGCTTGGGTCGCGGCGACGTTGCGCGCCTGGCGTCCGGCCGTGGTGCTGAACCTGACGGCGTTCTCCGCCCGGGCGGACGACGGGCCTTCGCCGTTGGATGCGCCGGGGGCGCCGGTGCTGCAGGCGGTCTTGGCGGGATCGTCCCGGGAAACCTGGGATGCATCGTCGCGCGGATTGACCCAGGCGGACCTGGCGATGAACGTAGCTTTGCCGGAACTGGACGGTCGGCTGCTGACCGGTGCGGTGTCGTTCAAGACGGAAGGGCAGGCGGTGCCCGGCCTGCAATACGCCCGCACGGTCCACCAGCCCGACCCGGACGGCGTGGCACTTGCGGCGGACCGTGCCGCCGGCTGGGCGCGGCTGGCCGGAACGCCGCGCGGGGAGCGCCGGGTGGCGGTGGTGCTGTCCGACTACCCCGGCGTCGGCGGCCAGCGCGGGCATGCGGTGGGCCTGGACAGCTTCGCCAGCCTCGCAGCGATCTTGGAGGACCTGCGGGACACGGGCTACGCCATTCCAAAAGGCAAAGTGGCTTTCTGCCCCCTCTTCCTCCGGGAGAGGGTCGGGGTGAGGGAAAGCCGCCAGCGCCGTTTTTGGACAGTCGGGACGCGCTCCGATGCTGCGGGATTGGTGCTTGGGGCCTCCCTCACCCCGACCCTCTTCCGGAGGGAAAGGGAGCAAAATCCCTCCGTTACCATCCTAGCCCGGCGCTTGTGCCTTACCGCGTCCCAACCCTACCTGCCACTTACAGACTACCGCCGCCTGTTCGCCACCTTGCCGTCTCCCATCCAAGCCGCTGTCACTGCTGCTTGGGGCGCCCCGGACATGGACCCCGACGTCCAGGCGGGCGCGTTCACCCTTCGGCATTTGCAGCTCGGCAGCTTCACCCTCGCGATCCAGCCCGACCGCGGCCAGCCTGACGACCGCCGCACGGACCACCACGATCCCGACCGTGCCCCCCGGCACGGCTACCTGGCGTTCTACCTGTGGCTCCGGTCCGTCCGGGACGTCCATGCGATGGTGCACCTTGGCACGCATGGCTCGCTCGAATGGCTGCCGGGCAAGGCGGTCGCGCTGTCCGCCGCCTGCTTGCCGCGCGCCTTGGTGGGAGGGTTGCCGGTCATCTACCCCTTCATCGTTAACAACCCCGGCGAGGCCGCCGCGGCGAAGCGCCGGCTGGGCGCAGTCACCATCGGCCACCTGACGCCGCCGCTCGGGACGGGCGGCGCGCATGGCGAGGCCCTGGTGCTGGAGCGGCTGATAGACGAATACGCCGCTGCCGACGGACTGGACCGCCGCCGCACCGCCCTGCTGCGCCGCGAGATACTGGACCGCGCGGAAACCGCCGGGCTGCTGGCTGAAAGCGGCGCGGCGCCGGGCAATCTGGACGATGACCTGGCCCGGCTGGACGCCTACCTATGCGACGTGAAGGACCTGCAGGTCCGCGACGGCCTGCACGTCTATGGGCGCCCGCCGACGCACCGCGCCCGCATGCTGGACGCTCTGCGCCGCGCCAGCCCCGGCGTTGGTCCCGCGGCGCTAGACGCCTGCGCCGAGGCCGAGCGTACCGCGCTGCTGGCGGCGCTGGACGGACGCTTCGTGCCTCCCGGCCCGGCGGGGGCGCCGACGCGGGGCCGGGCGGACGTGCTGCCGACCGGGCGCAACCTGACCACCATAGACCCCCGCGCCGTGCCCACCCGCAGCGCCGTCGTCTTGGCCGAGCGTGCGGCGGCGGAGCTGTTGCGCCGTCACCTGCAGGATCATGGCGAGCATCCCCGCGCCCTCATGCTCAACCTGTGGGGCAGCGCCACCATGCGTACCGGCGGCGAGGACCTGGCCCTGGCGCTGGTGCTGATGGGCGTCCGCCTGCTGTGGGACGCCGGATCGGCCCGCGTGTCGGGGTTCGAGGTGCTGCCGCTGGCGGTGCTGGACCGCCCGCGGGTGGACGTGACGCTGCGCATCTCCGGGCTGTTTCGGGACGCCTTTGCCGCGCAGGTCGCCCTGTTCGACGCCGCCGTGCGCGCCGTGGCGGGGCGGGACGAGGCCGCGGACTTCAACCCGCTGGCGGGACAAGCGCGGGGGTTGCAGGGTGATGCGCTGCGCCGGGTGACGCAGCGGGTGTATGGCGCTCCAGCAGGACGATACGGCGCCGGGTCCGGGCGGGACGCAGGGGCGGCGTGGCTGGCGGCGTCGGCGGGCGCCTATGGGCAAGGGCTGGACGGGGCCGCGGACCCTTCAGGGCTGCGTGACCGCGTCCGCGACGCCGATGCGCTCATCCATACCCAGGACCATGCCGAAGCTGACCTGCTGGACAGCACCGAGCATGCGGCGCACGAGGGCGGGTTCGCCGCCGCTGCCGCCGGGTTGGGCGGCCGTCCCGCGCTGTATCACCTGGATACCTCGCGCCCCGGTGCGCCGCGCCCGCGGCTGGTGGCGGAGGAAGTCGTCCGCATCGTGCGCGGGCGGGCCGCCAACCCGGCCTGGATCGCCGGCATGATGCGGCACGGCTACCGTGGTGCGGCCGAGATCGCCCGTCCCGTGGAGGCCCTGGCCGCATTCGCCGCCACCCTGCCGGAGCGGTTCGACGCGCAGTTCGACCTGTTGCACGCGGCGACGCTCGGCACGCCGGAGGTGGATGCGTTCCTGCGCCAGGCCAACCCGGACGCCCGGGCGGCGATGGCGTCGCGCTTCGCCGCGGCGCAGGCGGAGGGGCTGTGGCACCCCCGCCGCAATGGGCCGCCTGACGCATGAACGCCGTGCCCCGCCGCCGTGGCTGGTGCCCCAGCCTGTATGACCCGATGGAAACCGGCGACGGCCTGCTGGTGCGCGTGCATCCGCCTGGTGCGCGGCTGGTGGCCTCCGCAGCCCATGCGTTGGCTGATGCCGCGGCCCGGTGGGGCAACGGCGCCATCGAACTGACCCGGCGCGGCAACCTGCAGGTCCGCGGCCTGCGTCCGGACGGGGTGGGGCCGTTCGCCGCCGCCATGGTCGCCGCCGGGCTGGCCGACCCGGACCCGGCGCGGGAACGGCGCCGAGTGGTGATCGCGGCGCCCTTGGCTGGGGACGACTCTGGCGCCGGGCCGATGGGCCTGGCGGAGCGGATCGAGGCGGCGCTGGCGGACGGACCGCCGCTGGCCAGCAAGTTCTGCATCGCCGTGGATGCGGGCGGGGTGCTGGCGGGCCGGACTGTGCCGGCGGACATCCTGGTGCAGGTGGAAGCGGGCGGCGACCGGTTGCGCGGCAACGGCTTCGACGTTGCCTGCGCGCGGGACCGGACGGTGGACGAGGTGCTGCGATTGGTGGGCTGGGCTGATGGGGCACGCCTCTTCCCCCTCTCCCTCCGGGAGAGGGTCGGGGTGAGGGGGTCTTGGCCGGGTACTGGAGCGCAACCTGTGCCGCCGGGATCCACCCTGCATGGGCTGGGGTCCGCGCTTGAGGACCCCCTCACCCCGGCCCTCTCCCGCAGGAAGAGGGAGCAGGAGCAGACGTCTATTATCGGATGGCATCCCTATCCCGATGCCGGGCATGGCGCCCTGGCGCTCGGCCTGCCGTTGGGACAGTTGGACGCCGCGGCGCTGCATGTTCTCGCCGGCTTGTCTGAGCACTTCAGCGGCGGCGCCCTCCGCACCAGCCCGTTCCGCTCCCTCCTGCTCGGCCGCGTCCGCACCGCCGACGTTCCGGCAGCCTCCCGTGCGGCAGAAGCTGCCGGCTTCGTCACCGACCCTGCCGATCCTCGGTTGCTCGTCACGTCCTGCATCGGCGCACCTGGCTGCGCCAGCGCCACCGTGCCCACGCGACAAGACGCCATTCGGCTGGCGAACGAGGGCGCAGGGCCGCTGCACGTGTCCGGCTGCGCCAAGGGCTGTGCCTATCCCGGCACCGGTCCGGCCCTGGTCGGCGCCGCCGGGCGGTATACCCTGATGCCGGATTGGCGCCCCGGCCTGGACCCGATCCCATGACCCGCGACTACATCCGCGACGGCGCCGCGATCTACGAGCGCTCCTTTGCCACCATACGCGCCGAGGCCGACCTGTCGCGCTTCTCGCCGGAGGAGGCGCGCGTTGCCGTCCGCGTCATCCACGCCTGCGGCGTTGTCGCCATTACTGGGGACCTGCAGTTCAGCCCCGGCTTCACCGCCGCCGCCCGCGCCGCGCTGCTGGCCGGCGCGCCGATCCTGTGCGACGCCAAGATGGTCGCCCACGGCATCACCCGCGCCCGTCTTCCCGCCGGCAACGAGGTCGTCTGCACCTTGGACGCCGCCGAAACCCCGGGGATCGCCGACCGCATCGGCAACACCCGTTCCGCCGCGGCGCTGGAGCTGTGGGGGCCGCGGCTGGGCGGCGCGCTGGTCGCCATCGGCAACGCGCCGACCGCGCTGTTCCATCTGCTGGACCTGTTGGATGCCGGGGCGTCGCCGCCCGCAGCCATCATTGGGATGCCGGTCGGCTTCGTCGGCGCGGTCGAAAGCAAGCAGGCCCTGGCGGACTACGGCCGCGTGCCGTTCGCCACCGTGCACGGCCGCCGCGGCGGCAGCGCGATGGCGGTGGCGGCCGTCAACGCCCTGGCGAGCGAGCGCGAATGACCCAGGCCATGAAGGTGGGCACCCTGCACGTCGTCGGCATGGGACCCGGCGATCCGGAGTTGCTGACCCTCAAGGCCGCCCGGGTGATCGGCGCCGCGCCGGTGGTCGCCTTCTTCGCCAAGCGGGGACGGCCCGGCCATGCCCGCACCATCGCTGCGCCGCACATGCGCGACGGCGTGGAGGAGCTGCGCTTCGAGTATCCCTACACCATCGAGATCGAGGTGGACGACCCGCGCTACGAGCCCGGCATACGCGCCTTCTATGAGCGGTGCGCCGCGACGCTCGCCGCCCGGCTGGATGCCGGGCAGGACGTGGCGCTGCTGTGCGAGGGGGACCCGTTCTTCTACGGCTCCGCGATGTATCTGTTCGACCGCCTGGCGGCTCGGCATCCCACGGACGTCGTCCCGGGGATCACGGCCATGAGCGGTTGCTGGACCCAGGCAGGGGTGCCGATGACGCATGGCGACGACGTCCTGACGGTGCTGCCCGGCACGATGGAGGCCGACGCCCTGGCCGCCCGGCTTGCCGGCACCGACGCCGCCGTCATCATGAAGGTCGGCCGCAACCTGCCGAAGATACGCGGCGCTCTGGACCAAGCCGGGCTGACCGGCCGCGCCGTGTATGTGGAGCGCGGGACCATGGCCGGGACCCGGCACGTGGCGATGGCGGACCTGCCGGACGGCCCGGCGCCATACTTCTCGCTGGTGCTGGTGCCCGGCCGGCAGCGGCCCCGGTGACGGACCAGGGGACGGCCCAGGGAACGGGATGGCTGGCCGTCGTCGGCCTGGGGCCAGGGGACGCCGCGATGCAAACGCCGCAGGCGGCGGACGCGCTGGCGGCGGCGACGGACCTGGTGGGCTATGCCACTTACCTGGACCGCGTGCCGCACCGTCCGGGCCAGGCGCGTCACGGGAGCGACAACCGGGTGGAGCTGGACCGCGCCCGCCATGCGCTGGACCTGGCCGTGGCGGGCGCCCGGGTCGCGGTGGTGTCGTCGGGCGACCCCGGCGTGTTCGCGATGGCCAGCGCGGTGTTCGAGGCTATCGAGGCCGGGCCGGACGCCTGGCGCAGCTTGGACGTGCGGGTCTTGCCGGGCATCAGCGCGATGTTCGCCGCCGCGGCCCGGCTGGGGGCGCCGCTCGGGTCGGACTTCTGCGCCATCTCCTTGTCGGATAATCTGAAGCCTTGGCCACTGGTGCTGCGGCGGCTGACGGCGGCGGCGGGGGCTGGGTTCGTGGTGGCGCTGTATAACGCGGCGTCCCAGGCGCGGCCGTGGCAGCTTGGCGCGGCGCTGGACGCGCTGCGCCTGGTGCTGCCGCCAGGCGCACCGGTGGTGTTCGCCACGGCAATCAGCCGGCCGGAGGAGGCTGTCACGGTGACCACACTGGCCGACGCCGACCCGGCACGGGCCGACATGCGCACCCTGGTGCTGATCGGCACCGCCGCCACCCGGCGGATCGAGCGGCCTGATGGGCGCCTGTGGCTTTACGCGCCACGGTCGCACGCGGCGGCGAGCTGATGCAGCCAGGCCAGCGCGTCGGCGGCGCCGGGCACCGTGGCAGGCGGGGCAGGGGGGCGGGCGACCATGACGACCCCGATCTGCAGGGTTCGGGCGGCGGCCAGCTTGGCGGCGGTTGCGGCGCCGCCGGAATTCTTGGTGACGATGGCTTGGATGCGTTCATCGTGGAGCAGCCGGCGCTCGCCGGCCTCAGAAAACGGGCCGCGGGCGGTAAAGCTGCGCGCGCCAGGCGGCAGCAGGGCAGGCGGCGGCGGCTCGACGCTGCGGATCAGGTAGTCGTGCCAAGGCGCGGCGGCGAACGGCGCCAACTCCTGCTGGCCGACGGTCAGCAGCACCCGGCGGGGCTGGGGTCCGAGCGCATCCACCGCGGCGGCCATGCCGGGCGCCTCGGTCCAGCGGTCACCGGGCTGGGCGGTCCAGGGCGGGCGCAGGACCGCCAGATGCGGCACGGCTGCGGCGGAGGCTGCCTCGACGGCATTGCGGCTGATCCGGGCGGCAAAGGGGTGGGTGGCGTCGATCAGTGCTTGGATGCCCTCGGTTTGAAGGTAGGCTGCGAGGCCGGCGACACCGCCGAAGCCGCCGGTGCGCCAGGGAATTGGAGGAGCGACCGGCGCGCGGGTGCGTCCGGCCAGGGACAGCACCGGCTGGAACCGTGCATCACCGGCGAGAGCGCGTGCGATGGCCGATGCCTCCGTGGTGCCGCCGAGGATCAGGACCCGCATGGGACGAGTTGTATGCTTCTCCCTCTTCCTCGGGGAGAGGGTTGGGGTGAGGGGGCCTTGCTCGCTGGGTCGGGTGCCTCCAGTACCACTGGGTTGAAGCCCTGCTTGGGACCGGGCAGTGCTCGCCTACCCCCTCACCCCGGCCCTCTCCCGGAGGAAGAGGGAGCAGGAAACGCCTCCGTATGACGGCTCCGTGGTTGACCATCCTGGGGATCGGCGAGGACGGCGCACTGTCCGTTGCGGCGCGGGCACACTTGCGGGATGCGGCCCTCGTGGTTGGTGGCGCCCGCCACCTGGCCTTGGCTGCGCCGCATATCCGCGGCGACCGCCTGCCGTGGTCCAGCCCGATGGACGCGGCCATCGCCGCCATCCTTGCCCGCCGCCCCGCTGCGGTGGTGGTGCTGGCGTCCGGCGATCCCTACTGGTTCGGCGCCGGCACGACGCTTGCCCGGCATGTGCCCGCCGCAGAGACCCGGTGCATCCCGGCGCCTGCCGCCTTCACCCTGGCCTGCGCCGCCCTGGGCTGGGCGTTGCAGGACTGCGAGACACTCTCCTTCTGCGGCCGTCCGATGTCGGCGCTGCTGCCGGTGCTGCAGCCCGGCGCCCGCATCCTGGCCCTGTCCGCCGACGCCGGCACCCCAGCTGCCGTCGCCGCGCTGATGGACGCGCACGGTTTCGGACCATCCCGGCTGCATGTGCTGGAGGCGCTGGGTGGGCCGCAGCACCGCGTGCGGACCTCCGCAGCCGCCGGGTTCACGCTGGACGGGGTGCATCGGCTCAACATGCTCGGCATCGAGGTGGCCGCGGCGCCCGGCGCCCTGGTGATCCCACTGGTCACGGGCCTGCCGGAGGCGTTGTTCGAGCATGACGGGCAGATCACCAAGCGGGAGATACGCGCCGCCACGCTGTCCGCCCTGGCGCCGCGTCGGGGAGAGCGGCTGTGGGATGTCGGCTGCGGCTCCGGCTCGGTCGGGATCGAGTGGTGCCTGCGCCATCCTGCCAACCGTGCCGTCGGCATGGACGGCGACCCTGACCGCGCCGCGCGGGCCGGACGCAACGCTGCGTCGCTTGGCGTGGCGCTGGAGGTGGTGGCGGGTCCGGCGCCGGAAGCGATGGCGGGCCTGCCGCAGCCGGACGCGGTGTTCATCGGCGGCGGCGCGGCCGATCCCGGCGTGATCGCCGCTGCCTGGAATGCGCTGCCCCGGGATGGCCGGCTGGTCGCCAATGCCGTCACCATCGAGACGGAGGCCGCCCTGCTGGAGGCGCGGGGACGATTGGGCGGCTCGCTGACCCGGCTGTCGGTCGAGCGTTTGGACCGCATTGGCTCCATGCACGGCTACCGTCCCGCGATGACCGTCACGCAGTGGTTGGCGGTGAAGGCATGATCGTCGCGGGCGTCGGCTGCCGGCGCGGCTGCTCGGCAGGGGACTTGGTGGCGGCGGTGCGCCTGGCGGAGCGGCGCGCCGGGATGGCGGCTGCCGTGTTGGCGGCGCCACGGTTCAAATCGCACGAGGCCGGGCTGCACGAAGCTGCCGCGGCGCTGGGACTGCCGCTGCTGCTGGTCGAGGCTGCGGCGATGCAGGCCGCACAGCCGCATTGCCCGACCCGCTCCGCCGCTGCGCTGGGAGCGACGGGGTTGGCGTCGGTGGCGGAGGGCGCGGCGCTGGCTGGCTCCGGTGGTGAGTTGCTGCTGCCGCGGGTGGCGGTAGGCGGGGCGACCTGCGCGTTGGCTGGCGAGGCGGAGCGGTGACGGTCCACTTCATCGGCGCCGGGCCGGGGGCGGCGGATTTGCTGACCTTGCGGGGGCGCGACCTGCTCGCGGCCTGCCCGGTGTGCCTGTATGCCGGCAGCATCGTGCCGGCGGCCATGCTGGCGCATTGCCCGCCCGGGGTGCGGCTGGTGGATACCGCGCCGATGGACCTGGACGGGATCGAGCGGGAGTTCCTGGACGCGCACCGGGCCGGGCTCGACCTGGCGCGGCTGCACTCCGGCGACCTGTCCATCTATAGCGCGGTGGCTGAGCAGGTCCGGCGGCTGGACCGGCTGGGTATTCCTTACACTCTGACGCCAGGCGTTCCTGCCTACTCCGCCGCCGCTGCGGCGTTGGGATGCGAGCTGACGATTCCTGGGGTGGCGCAGAGCGTGGTGTTGACGCGCCTGCCGGGGCGGGCCAGCGCCATGCCGGCTGGCGAAGCCCTGGCCGCCTTTGCGGCGACAGGGGCAACGCTGGTGATCCATCTGGCGGTGAACCGGCTGCCGGAGATCGTCGCGGCGGTGCTGCCGTTCTACGGTCCGGACTGCCCGGCGGCTGTCGCGGTCCGCGTGTCCTGGCCGGAGGAGGCCCTGCTGCGCGGCAGCCTGTCCACCATCGAGGCGCTGCTGGCGGCCAGCCCAGCGGAGCGCACGGGGCTGGTGCTGGTTGGCCCGGCCTTGGCGGGGGCTGGGCAGGAGAGCGCGCTTTACAGCCACGATTATGTCCGGCGTTTCCGGGCCGCTGCTCCCTCTCCCTCCGGGAGAGGGTTAGGGTGAGGGAGGCCGCAGGCGCGACTACTGGATGTGAGGAGACGGTCCTGCTGGTAGGCTGGCAGCCGCTCTTACAGCTTCCCTCATCCCGACCCTCTCCCGGAGGGAGAGGGAGACGGGAAGGTTGCGGGGTGGCATCCGGAGCGGCCGACCAGGGTGGCGGTGCGGTCGAACAGGACGATCTCCAGCAGGGTGTCGTTGCGGTCGAGGGCGGCGGCTGCGGTTCGCCAGGCCGCGACGGCGACGGCGTCTCCAAGGGCGACGCCGGCCGTTGCGGCCAGCGAGAAGGCCTCCGCCACGGTGTTGGCCCGCTCGATCCCGTTGGCCAGCGCGGGGTCGCCCACGAGAGCCGCCAGTGCTGCCATGTCGGCGGCGCCGCGCTTGCTGTGCAGGTCCAGGCGGCCCTGGGCCAGCTTGGTCATCTTGCCGACGCCGCCGGCCAGGGTGACGCGCGGAACCGGGTGGCGGCGCAGATACTTCAGGGTGGCGCCGGCGAAGTCTCCCATTTCCAGCAGGGCGGTGTCCGGGAGGCCGTGCAAGGATTGCACCGCCGCCTCCGACGTGCTGCCGGTGCTGGCTGCTACGTGCTGCAGGCCGATGGCTCTGGCTACGTCCACGCCGCGGTGGATCGTGTCTATCCAGGCGGCGCAGGAATAGGGGATCACCACCCCTGTCGTGCCCAGCACGGACAAGCCGCCGACGATGCCCAGTCGGCCGTTCAGGGTGCGGGCGGCCAGAGCCTCGCCGCCGGGAATGCTGATCTCCACAGATGCGTCGGGGTTTGGGTGCACCTCAGCCAGCGCGGCTTGGATCATGGCGCGGGGGGTGGGGTTGATGGCCGGCTCGCCGGGTGGGAGCGGCAGGCCGGGGCGGGTTATGGTGCCGACGCCAGGGCCGGCGCGGAACAGGATGCCGGCGCCGGGCGGGGCAGGGCTGACGCGCACCAGGATCAGCGCGCCGTGCGTCACGTCGGGGTCGTCGCCGGCGTCCTTCAGGACTCCCGCCGTCGCACCGCCGTCGCCGAAGCTCGATTGGGCCAGGGTGAAGGCAACGCGTCCGCCGCGGGGCAGGGGGATCTCGACGGGATCGGGGAAGGCGCCGGTATGCAGGGCGGTGAAGGCGGCCTTGGCGGCGGCCGTCGCACAGGCTCCGGTCGTCCAGCCGCGGCGCAGGGCAGGAGGGCTATCCACATGGCAACACATAGGCGCACTGGGGCCTCAGCGCGATGACAGCCTGCGGGATCGTCATCGGGGCGCCGCGCTCGGGCAGCGGCAAGACCACCCTGACGATGGCGCTGATCGCGGCATACCGGCGACGCGGCGTTGCGGTGCGGGCGGCCAAGAGCGGGCCGGACTACATAGACCCCGCCTTCCATGCCGCCGCATCGGGTGCGCCCGTGCTGAACCTGGACAGTTGGGCGATGCCGCCGCCGCTGCTGGCGCGGCTGGCCGCCGATGCCGCCGCAGATGCGTCGTTGTTGGTGATCGAGTCGGCGATGGGGCTGTTCGACGGAGTGGTAGCGCCGCCAGGGCGGTCGGGGGCGGCGGCGGACCTGTCGGCCGGGCTGCGCCTGCCGGTGCTGCTGCTGCTGGACGTGTCGGGGCAGTCGCAGACCGCCGCCGCGGTGGCGCGCGGGTTTGCCGTGCACGATCCAGCGGTCCGCGTTGCCGGCGTAGTGCTGAACCGGGTCGGCAGCGACCGGCACCGGGCGGGGGCGGCGGCTGCCATTGAGGCTGCTGGCCTGCCGGTGTTGGGCGCGCTGCCCCGTGATGCGTCGTTGACCCTGCCGGAGCGGCATTTGGGCCTGGTGCAGGCCGGGGAACAGGCGAATTTGCCGGCGTTGCTGGAGCGGCTGGCGGACGTGGCGGAGCGTTGTCTGGACCTGGACGGCATCCTGGCCGTGGCGGCGCCGGTCGTCTTGCCGCCACCGGGCCGGGCCGGGGAGTTGGCGCCGCCCGGGCAGCGGATCGCGCTGGCTTCGGATGCGGCGTTCAGCTTCGTGTATGCCCACCTGGTGCAGGGCTGGCGGGCGGCGGGGGCGGAGGTGGTGGGATTCTCGCCGCTGGCGGACCAGCCGCCGCCGGGGGATTGCGACGCTTGCTGGCTTCCCGGTGGTTATCCGGAGCTTCATGCCGGGGCGCTGGCGGCCGCAGGGCGGTTCCGGGCGGGGTTGGCGGATTTTGCGGCGACCCGGCCGGTGCATGGGGAGTGCGGGGGCTATATGGCGCTTGGCGCGGGGCTGGTGGATGCGGCTGGAGGGCGGCATGCGATGGCGGGGCTGCTGGGGCACTCGACCAGCTTTGCCAAGCGGCGGATGAACCTGGGCTACCGGGAGGCGACGTTGCTGGGGGACTGCCCGGTGGGCCGGTTGGGGGCCGTGGTGCGGGGGCACGAGTTCCACTATGCCAGCTTGGTTGAGCCTGGCGGGGATGATCCGTTGGCGGAGCTGCGGGATGCCGCAGGGCGCTCGCTCGGGGCGTCGGGGGGGCGGCGTGGGCGGGTTAGCGGAGGGTTCTTTCATGCGATAGCGGGGGTGGAGGGGGTTGGCTTCTCGTCTTTCAGAGGGTGAGGGGATCTTCGACTGTTGCACTCCCGGACAGCGGCTTGGGTGCCTTTTGGCACCGGGGGCGTCCTGTTCCGCGCGTAAGACCCCTTCACCCCGGCCCTCTCCCGGCGGGAGAGGGGGAAGATGGCATCCTACACGGCGTTTAGTTTGGTGCGGGCGGTTTCTATTACGGTCTCCATTCCTACCAGTTCGCCGGCATCGAGGTCGGTGAGCGCCGTCGCTATGTCGCGGCGGACCGCGGCGATGGCGGCATCTGCTTCGCTGCCAAGCCCGGCCTGTTCGGTCTGCTGCAGCAGCGTGTCCGCAACTCCCAAGCCCCGGCGCAATCCGCCGGCGTCGGCCACGAGGGCGGCACGGTGAACGGCATCAAGGGCCAGCCGGGCTTCCTCGATCAGGGCGCGGCCGTGATGGGCCTCAGTGGACATGGCGGGGCCTCCTGGGATGCCGTGGTTCAGCGCTTCTTCGACCCGATGGGGTAGAAGAAGTCGGCCAGGAATTCGCCCACCGAGGCCGGCGGCTCCCGCTCCGGCTGGCCTGCCATCGCGGGCTGCGGCGCCGGTGCCGGTTCTGCTGCGGAAGCATCCTGGCGGGCTTCGTGCCGGTCGTCTGCTGCATCTGCCGCCTGTTCATGCGCGTGGACCTCATGTGCTTCGAGCGGCTCATGCTCCGGGAGCGGCTGGGCGAGGGAGGATTGCGGTGCATCGAGCAGTGCCGGCGGCGGAGCGGGACGGGCCGGCTCGGCATGGCCGAGCAGGGCCATCGCACGCAGGCCGGGATCGTCGGACTGGGCCAATTCCACGACGCGCTTCATCGCATCGGCACGGCCGAGGGCATAGGCCCGCCGGACGGCGTCCTCCACCGACGCGACGATGTCATCCACGTTGTCTCGGGTCATAGGGGGGGTCCTCCGCTGCGGTCCTTGACTGCGACGGCAGGCTATGCCCCGCCGCAGACGCTGGCAACGCGGCATGCCGGGATTTTGTTGCCTGGAATGGAGGCGGGATGCACCGGACGGCGAGACGGGGTAAGAGGCGGGTCCGTGAGCACCCTGCTTCCCCTTGTTGCGCCTATGCGTCACCTTGCCCTGGTGCAGCCGCGTGTCGGCATCGGCGACATGATCTGGCACCTGCCGCACCTACGCGCGCTGGCCGGGCTGGCCGAGAAGGTCACGCTGGTGACGCGGCGGCGGTCGCATGCGGCGGAGTTCGTCGGGCGGGATGACGGCATGGACCACATCTTCTTCGTCGAGCGGGGACAGTGGGACGTGGGCGGGCGGCATCAGGGCGCGGCCGGGCTGCTGCGCCTGGTGGCGGACCTGCGCCGGCTGCGCTGCGATGGCGCGATCCTGCTGACGCGCAGCCGGGTGCTGACGCTCGCGGTTCGGGCCGCCGGTATTCCGCGCGTGCATGGCTATGGCATTGGATGGCAGCGTCGAGTGCTGCGCGGGCCGTTTCTGCCGGAGATATCCTGGAAGGCGCATCCGTATGCCCAGGCGACGAGCTGGCTGGGCCTGGCGGGCGTGGCGCTCGATGAGCCGGAGCCGCGGCTGCATCCGTCCGAGGCGGACCGTGCCGCCGCGATGCAGGAGGTTGGGGTGCGGGGCGCGCCGGTGCTGGGCATCGCGTCGTCGGACCATTGGAAGAATTGGGGGGCTGTCAAGTTTGCCGCCCTGGCTGCTGCGCTGCTGGAGGCGGGATGGCCTGTGGTGCTGCTGGTCGGCGGGCCGGCGGAGGCGGGGCTGGCGGACGAGATCACCGCGCGCCTTGGCCCGCTTGCGCCGCGGGTGCGGCGGGTGCTGGGGCTGAACCTGCGGACGCTGGCGGCTGTGCTGGCGGAGCAGGCGTTCTACGTTGGCAATGACACTGCGGCGCTGAACATTGCGGCTGCGGTGGGGCTGCGGGGTTACGGCCTGTTCGGGGCGACGCCCGTACTGCATCACAGCGCCCATATCGTGCCGGTGGTGCCGGGCGGCGGCTATGGCGCGTCGGACGGGATGGCGCGGCTGCCGGTCGGGATGGTGCTGGATGCCATTGCTGCCGACCGGACCTGGTTGGGTCCATCGGGGTAGGCTTTTCATATCAATGCCTGGCCAGCGGCTTAGGCTTCGTGGCTGCCGGCGGTCAGGGATAGTAGCCGTAACGCCAGGTGTATCCCCGATACTCCTCAGGCCCCGGAGCGCAGTATGGGCAACCCGGAGAGTAGTACCGGACCCGCCGGCCATAATGACCAGAGCGTCCGAAGGTCAGGTATCCGGTAGTCCGCCGCCGGACCTGAACGGGCTGCTGAAACAGGGCGGTAGCTGCACGCAGCACGCGCGCCTGATAGCGCAGGTTCAGTACCGGGGTGTGCGAGTGGTAGTCGCCGATGGCGTGCAGCAGATTGCCCCGGGTTTCGTCGAGGTAGGTCCGCAGGATCAGCCCGGCAGCCGCAACGTTGAAGCAGGGGCGGGTCAGCAGCCGGTATCGCACTTCCTCCGCCGGCAGCTCGGCGACGCGGGCCAGGATGGGCAGCCAGAGCGTGTTGACCTGCATGGGGCCAAGGTCGTCCGAACCGTCGGTATTGTGGTGGACGACGCCGTTACCCCCGCCCTCGACCGCCTGGATAGCGGGAAGCACGTGCGGCGGAAGGGCATAAGCCTGCGCCACGAGCGCCATGCATGCGAGAAGGGGAGCGGTCATGCTGGTCGCGTGCTTATACCGTGGGGTGGCGGGAAAGGGGGAATGGGTGGCCGAGGTCCCGCAGGTTGGCAGGAGCCGCGCCGTGCGGCAACCCGCCGATCTTCGCCGGCAGTTGATGCCGGGGCCGTGCGCGTGGTGTGCTAGGGACGGGACAACCGTCAGGAAGGCAGCCCACGATGTCGGCAACGATGCGAACCCAGATGCCCGATGCCGCCGGGGGCTGGCGCTACACCGGCGTGGCCCAGGTGCTGCATTGGCTGGTCGTTGCCATGCTTGCCGTGCAGTATTCGGTGGCGCTGTGGCTTGTATACGTGCTGCCGAAGTCGGCGGAGGGGGCGCTGGCGGAGTGGCACTTCTCCTTGGGGTCGTCGGTGCTGATCGTCATGCTGCTGCGGCTGGGCTGGCGGCTGACGCACCCGCCGCCGCCGCCGCCGGCGGACCTGAACCCAGGGCTGCGGCTGTTGTCGCGGGTGACGCATTGGGCGTTCTATGCCGGCTTCCTGATCCTGCCGGTGCTGGGATGGTTCGCGGCGTCGGCCTACGGATCGCAGGTGCACGTGGCGGGGCTGATACCTCTGCCGCTAATCGTGCCGAAGGACGATCCGTTCGGCAAGCTGATGCAGCAAGTGCATCCTGCCGTCGCGATCACCCTGCTGGCCCTGATCGCGCTGCACATCGCTGGCGCCATGTATCACGCAGTGGTCAAGCGGGACGGCGTGATACAGCGGATGCTGCCGGGGCCGGGTTAGTCGGGCTTGTTCTGCGTGGCTGCAGACGGGCTGCGGTCGTGCGGGGCGGCAGCGGCGTTCCTCGTTTTCCCTGGTGCTTGTTTCCTGTGCCTGGACCGGCGACGCATCGCTTCGGCGTTGGGCTGCGACGGCGGGGCGAACCAATCTCCCCCGTCCCCGTTGAGTCGAAAACAACGAGCGGAGGAGGTTCCATGCGTGTCATAATACGGGCTGCGGTCCTTGCGGTCCTTTGTGCATCCGCGGCGCAGGCGCAGGCGCCAGCAGCGGGCAGTTCCGGCGGTGGCGGGGTTGGCACCAGCACGTCAAAACCCAACGACTTGCCGGGCGTTGCACCTCCTGGCGCTCCGAATGGGGAAACGGCTGGCGACCGGGCCCTGCGCAACGCGGCCGGGCAGAGCGTGATCGGCAAAACGGAGACGCCGCCGTCGCCGGTGCCGGGCGACACCAGGGCGCCGGACGCTGGGGTGCGGAAGTAGGGGCTGCCGTGTTCTCTGCTGCGTAAGCTGCCTCCTCCAGACTCTGCGGGAAAGTTTGGGGGTGAGCTAGGGTGCTGGGTTGGTTGATTGCTGCCGGACTGGTTTGCATAGGGGGGTCAAGCTTGTGCTGCTTGGCCCTTCCCTTACCCCGGCCCTCTCCCGGAGGGAGAGGGGGAGGGAGTTGGCATTACCTAGGCGGGCAGGAAATCGGGGACGGACAGGTAGCGTTCGCCGGTGTCGTAGTTGAAGCCTAGGATGGTGGCGCCAGGTGGCAGTTCCGGCAGCTTCTTGCTGATCGCGGCCAGCGTGGCGCCGGACGAGATGCCGACCAGCAGTCCCTCCTTTGTTGCGGATTGACGGGCGAACTCCTTGGCTTCCTCCGCTCCCACCTGCACCACGCCGTCCAGCAGGTCCTTGTGTAGGTTATCAGGTATGAAGCCGGCGCCGATGCCCTGGATCGGGTGCGGGCTGGGTTTGCCGCCCGAGATGACCGGCGATGCCGCAGGCTCCACCGCGAACACCTTGAGCTGCGGCCACAGCGGCTTCAGCACCTGGGCGACGCCGGTGATGTGGCCGCCGGTACCGACGCCGGTGATGATGGCGTCCACCCCGTCCGGGAAGTCGGCCATGATCTCCTGCGCCGTGGTGCGGACGTGGATCTCGATGTTCGCGGGGTTGCCGAACTGGTCCGGTATCCACGATCCCGGGGTTTGCGCCGCAAGTTCGTGCGCGCGGGCGATGGCGGCCTTCATGCCTCCCTCACGCGGGGTCAGGTCGAAGGTGGCGCCATAGGCCTGCATCAGCCGGCGGCGTTCGATGGACATGCTTTCGGGCATGACCAGGACCAGCTTGTAACCCTTCACGGCGGCGACCATGGCCAGGCCGATGCCGGTGTTGCCGGAGGTCGGCTCGATGATGGTGCCGCCGGGCTTGAGCTGGCCTGATGCCTCGGCTGCCGCGACCATTGCGACCGCGATGCGGTCCTTGATGGAGCCGCCTGGGTTGCTGCGCTCGGACTTGATCCAGACGTTGGCATCCGGGAACAGGCGGGACACGCGGATGTGCGGCGTGCGGCCGATGGTGTCTAGGACGCTTTGGGCCTTCATGGTGCGGCTTCCTTATTGAGATCGGGACTGATTGAGATCGAGACTGGCCGATAGATAAACGGACGAGACGCCGGCCGGTGCAAGCGTCCCTGCCATGTTTTCCACAATCATCTACCCGACAATCAGTGTCCGCGCCGGCTGGTGATGGGCGCCGCCGGCCGGGAAGGGCGCACCTAGCCGGCGCAGACTTCCAGCGCCGCCTCGGGCTGGCGGGCGCCATGCCCGCCGGCATCGTCGTCGTCCCGGCTGTAAACCAGGTGCAGGTGCGGCGCCCCGGCGTCCCGCTGCGTTACGCTGGCGGGCGCCAGGAGCTGCGTGCGGGCCAGGCCAGCGAACAGGCCATCGCGCGCCACTAGCTCGTCGAAGCTGCCGGCCTCCGCCACGGCACCGTCGCGGAAGAACAGGATGCGGTCGGCATCGCGGATGGTCGCCAGGCGGTGTGCGATCACGAAGGTGGTGCGGCCGGCGGCGGCGGCTTGCATGGCGCGGACCACCTTCTCCTCGGTGGCGCCGTCCAGGGCGCTCGTGGCCTCGTCCAGGATCAGGATGCGCGGGTCGCGCAGCAGGGTGCGGGCGATGGCGAGGCGCTGGCGCTGGCCGCCGGAGAGCGCCGCGCCGCGCTCGCCGACCAGGGTGTCGTAGCCCAGCGGCTGGCGCATGATGAAGTCGTGCGCCTCCGCCATGCGGGCGGCCTGCTCCACCTCGGCCTGGGTCGCTTCGGGACGGCCGACGCGCAGGTTCTCGCCGATGGTGCGGTTCAGCAGCATGGTGTCCTGCGGTACCGTGCCGATGCGGCCGCGCAGCGAGGCTAGGCTCACATCGCGGAGGTCGTGGCCGTCCACCAGGATGGCGCCCTCGTCGGGGTCCCACAGGCGTTGCAGCAGAGACATGGCGGTGCTCTTGCCAGAGCCGGTCATGCCGACCAGGGCGATGGTTTCGCCGGGCTGGGCAACCAAGTCCACGCCGTCGAGGACGGCGGGGCCGCCGGGGTAGGCGAATCGCACGCCGCGGAACTCCACCCGGCCCGGCCCGGCCGGAAGCTCCGGCTGGCCTGCAGGGTCGGGGACCGTGCTGGCTGCGTCCAGGATGGCGAAGAAATCCTCCAGCCGGGGCAGCATGCCGCCCATCCGGGCGACAATGGTGACCGCGCCCTCCAGTCGTCCGATCAGCATGCCGGCGAAGCCCATAAAGGTCACGATGTCAGCCGTCGTTGCCTGGCCGCGGCCATGCAGCCAGGCGCCCAGGCCGACGATGGCCACGGTCGCCGCCGTGCTGGCGATGCGGTTCATCACGCCGATGCCGGCCCACCAGCCCAGCACCGGGAACTGGTGGCGCACCACGTCGCCGGCCAGCTTGCCGAAGGCCTCGGCCTCCAGCGGGGCGCGGCTGAAGGCGCGGATCAGCGGCGCGTTGCCCAGCACGTCGCCGACCTGCGCGGCCATGGCGGAGTGCGCGTCCTCCGCCAGGCGCTGGCCGTCCTGGGTGCGGCGGATCGTGTAGGTCGCGGTGACGGCAAAGGCTGCGGCGAGCGCGATCAGCACCGCGCCGAGCGCCGGGTTGAGGAACAGGGCGATCGGCAGCAGGCCGATCAGGCACAGCACGGTTGCGAGGTGGTCGCGGAACAGCCCGAGCCACAGCCAGAACATCTCGTCGGCGCCGCTCCAGAGGGTCTTCATCAGGGTGCCCGTGGGATAGCGGGCGTGGTGCGCGGGCGGAAGCTGCAGGACGTGGCCGTAGGCGCGGCCGATTACCCGCAGGCGCAGACGGTGCGCGAGGCGGTCCGCCACCACGGAGGTCGCCATACCCGCGGCGATGCCCAGCACGCCGATCGCGGCCCAGGCCAGGATGTTGGCCGGCGATGGCCCGGCGCCGCCGAGGCCGCCAATGACCTGCCCGAACAGCACCGGCTCGGCGAAGCCGACCGCCACCAGCGCCAGGTTGGCGGCGCACAGGCCTGCGGCGGCGCGCCGATGCGGGGCGAGCTGTGCGAGGACGCGAAGATAGACCTTGAAGAACCGCTTCATCCAAGCCTCCGTGCCGCCACTGCGGCGGCCACGGATGCAAGCTAGGTTTCGATTACGGCGGCTTCGGCACGGGATTGCGGTGAGATCGTGGGAACCTACGGTGGGGACGTCAGGCCGCCATGCGCGCCGGGGTGGCGAGGCGGGAGAAACGGAACGGCGCGGGGTCCACCAGGGGCGGGCCGCCAGTCACCAAGTCCGCCATCAGCCGCCCCGCGCCCGGTCCGATGCCGAAGCCGTGGCCAGAGAAGCCGCTGGCCAGGTGGAAGCCCGGCATCCCGTCCACGGCGGAGATCACCGGCACCCCGTCCGGCGTCACATCAATCAGGCCGCCCCAGGTCCCCGCCACCTGCATGTTGGCGAAGGCCGGGAACGCTTGCACCAGCTTGCGCCGGGCGAAGGCCAGGCTGGCGTCGCTTGGCGTGGGGTCGAGCACGCGCACGGCCTCGAACGGGGAGGGCTGGTCCAGCGACCAGCGCCGCGGGGTGCGCCATTCCTGCAGGAAGCGGCGGTCCAGCCGCAGCTTCAACTCCCGCCGGTTCTGCAGGAACGAGCGTCCGAACTGCGGCAACAGGCGGAAGCTGTCAGGCACGATGGGCGTCAGCATGTTGTTGCGCTGCGCAATGGTGTAGCCGCCGTCGCGGCGGCGCCTGAATGACCAGTCGTGCCCGCCTACGGACACGTCCGGCCCGTCCATCGGCGCCGTGCGGAGTACCGAGCCCAGCACCTTCAGTTGCGGAAAGCCGACGCCCTGGTTGCCGCAGAACAGCCGCGACCACGCGCCGCCGGCCAGCACGACGGCGTCGCAGGCGATGCGGCCACGCTCGGTCACGACGCCCGCGACCCGGCCGGCCTGCAAGTCTAGGCCTCGGGCGGCGCAGTTTTCCAGGATGACGGCGCCCTGGCGGCGGGCGGCCGCGGCCATCGCGGGGACGGCGTGCTGCGGCTCGGCCTTGCCGTCGCTGGGGGTGTAGAGCGCGCCGTGGAAGCGGCGGCCGGCGCCGGGCAGTAGGGCCGCGGTCTCGTCCGCGTCCAGCAGGCGGGTGCCGATCTGGTATTCCTGGGCGCTGTCGAGCCAGTCGGCGTGGCCCTGCATGTCGCGGGCGGATTCCGCGACATAGGCGACCCCGGCCCGGCGGAATCCTACGTCGGCACCGACCCGGGCGGCCATGCCGTCCCACATGCGTACGCTTTCGACCGCCAGCGGCACCTCGGCCAGGTCGCGCCCGGTGGTGCGGCACCAGCCCCAGTTGCGGCTGCTCTGCTCCGCGCCGATCCGGCCCTTTTCCAGCACGGTGACGGCGACGCCGCGTTCCGCCAGGGTGAGCGCGGTGCTGATGCCGATGATCCCCGCGCCGATCACCACGACGCCGGTGCGGCGCGGCAGGTCCGCGTCGGCCTCGGTGGCGTCAAGCAAGTGCGGCATCCTCGTGCATCCCCTATTGATCCAGGCCATGCTACGCCGGGTTTTCGGCAGAGGGGAGTGCGGTATGGGGCGGATCGGGACGATGCTTGCACTGGCGTGCCTGGGGATACCAGGCTTGGGGATGGCCGGGCCGGCGCTGGCGCAGGGGAGCGGGTCGGCCACGCTGGATGCTGTGCGCGGGCGCGGATACCTGTTGTGCGGCTCGTCGGGTGAGATCACCGGGTTCTCCCTGCCGGACAGCAAGGGGGTGATGCAGGGGCTGGACGCCGATAGCTGCCGGGCCATCGCAGCGGCGGTGCTGGGGGACGCCGGCAAGGTGCGGTTCGTGCCGCTGACGGCGCAGAGCCGCTTCACCGCGCTGCAATCGGGCGAGGTGGACGTGCTGATCCGCAACACCGGCTGGTCGCTGACGCGGGAGGCCAGCCTGGGCCTGCTGTTCGCCGCCACAAACTTCTGGGACGGCACCAGCCTGATCGTGAAGACCGCCAGCGGGGTGAAACATGCGGCGGAGCTGAAGGACGCCTCGATCTGCGTCCGGCCCGGCACCAGCACCGAGCTGGACCTGGCGGACTGGGCGCGCACCAACAAGATCGGTTTCACCCCGGTGCAGATCGGCGGTGTGAACGAGATACAGCAGGCGTTCCTGTCGGGACGGTGCGATGCGTTCACGACCGACAGCTCGCAGCTTGCCGGGTTCCGCTATGCCCAGGGGGCGCGGGCGGGGGAACTGACGATCCTGCCGGAGCCGATCGGCACCGGGCCGTCCGGCAGCATGGTCCGCAAGGGCGACGACAAGTGGTATGACATCGTGCGCTGGGTCCATTATGCCCAGGTTTCAGCAGAGAACCTGGGGGTCGGCCAGGCAAACGTGGACAGCTTCGTCGGCAGCGTCAACCCGGACGTGAGGCGGCTGCTGGGGCGGGACGGCGACCTGGGGCAGGCGCTCGGGCTGGACAACATGTGGGCCTACAACGCGGTGAAGCAGGTCGGGAACTACGGCGACATGTGGGAACGCTCGATTACGCCGATCGGGCTGGCGCGGGGGCCGAACGCGCTGTGGACCAAGGGCGGCTTGCAGTTCGCGCCGCCGCTGCGGTAGGAGCGGAGGCGCTGGAGGGGTGCGGCAGGCCCTGGCCTGTTACAGCCACATCGGGATGATCGAGGCCACGAGCAGGATACCCAGCGCCGCATTCAGCGCTCGCCACTGCCCGTCCGTCCGCAGCAGCCGCGCCAGTAGCTGCCCCGCCATGCACCAGAGCGACAAGGAGGCCGCCGCAGCCATCCCGAACGTCAGGCCAAGCAGGGCCGCAAGGTCCGCCGGCCCGCTTGCGAGCGCGGCGAACGAGGCGGCTGCGCCAAGGGTCATGGCCCAGCCCTTGGGGTTGTGCCACAGCATCCAGGCGCCCGCGAGGAAGCCCGTCGGCCGGGCCAACTCGGTCCGCAGACGCGGCGGGCCGCTGCGGCCGATCTGCAGGGCCAGCCAAACCAGGTAGATCGATCCGGCCGCCTTCATGGCGACTTGGAGCGAAGGCGCCGTCAGCAGCACGCCGGCCAGCCCGGCTGCCGCGGCGGCTGCCATGGATGCAAGGCCGGCAGCGATGCCGGCCATCAGCGGCACGGAGCGGCGAAAGCCGAAATGCGCGCCAGACGCCGTTGCAAGCGTCGTGGCGCCGCCGGGTGTTAGGGTGGACACCACTGCGAACACGGCAAGCGGCCAGAGTCCTTCGGACGTCAACCAAGCCTCCTGTATGACGGGCGACAGGATTAACCCCGTCCGTAGCATTAGAATAGCGAATGTTGGAGATGCTCAGCATTAGCGGTCATGATGCCGCTCATGGCACGCAACCTGGACTTGGCGCTACTACGAACCTTCGTGGCCGTGGCGGACCGCGCGAGCATGACCGCGGCGGCGAACACCCTCCATTTGACCCAGGGCGCGGTCAGCCAGCAGGTCAGGCGGCTGGAGGACCTGTTCGGCGCAGCCCTGTTCGAGCGAGACCGGCGCGGCCTCCGGCTGACTCCGCCCGGAGAGCGCCTGCTGGGGAAGGCGCGCCGTCTTGTTGGCTTGAACGACGATCTATGGGTGGACATGACCGGGGCCGTGGTCGAGGGCACGGTGCGTCTAGGCGGTCCCTACGACCTCGTGGGAAGCTGCCTGGCCCCGATCCTGAAGACCTATGCCGAGGCCTGTCCGCAGGTGGAGGTGTCACTGGCCTGCGCCTCGTCGCCGGATTTGATGGCCGCGCTGGCGAGGGGAGATGTTGACCTCGCCTTGATCGAGGAGCCGCTGGGACCGTCGGATGGGGAATGCCTCTGCGTCGAGCGGCTTGTCTGGGTCGGCGCCCGGGGCGGGCGCGCCTATCTCAAGCAGCCGTTGCCGGTTTCGATGGTGGCCGACACCTGTGCGTTCCGTCCGGCGGTGCTGGACGCGCTGCGTGGGGATGGCAGGGGGTGGCGGACGGTGTTCGAGAGCGGCAGCATCGAGGCCACGACCGCGACCGTGCGTGCCGACCTTGCCGTGACGGCATGGCTGGCGTTTACGGTGCCGGGGGACATGGAGGTTTTGCCGGCCGAGGCCGGACTGCCGGGGCTGCCGCCGTTTGCGGTCAATCTGCATTTGCCTCGGGATGCCCGGCCGGCGGCGGCGGAGTTGGCCCGGCACATTCGTTCCGTCCTTGTCCGGCGGGGGCAGGCCGCTTAGGCGCTAGACCGCTCTCGTTTTTGTTTGTGGCCAGAGACTTGCAGGGTCAGGCCAGGTCGCTGCGCGTCCGGACCCGATTGCAGGGTGCGCCATGGCTGCGGCGCGGCGCGCTCTACTCTTGCTCCGGGGCAGGGCCGGGAGGCTTTGGCTGCGGAGCAGGGCACTGCTTGCGCCGCACGAACGCAGTCCTCGACCGGCCAGCTACGGTGTTTGCCCTCCCCCTTGCCCCGGCCCTCTCCCGGAGGAGGAGGGGGAAAGCAGGCGGCTGCAACCAAGCCCTGGAATGGGGCTCCTTGTCAGGCAGGCCCCGTTCCTCTACCCCGCGGGCGCTGTGCCGCCTGGAAGCCGCACGTCCTTCCCATTCTCACCAGCAAGGCGCGCCCATGGAATACGAGCGGCGGTTCAAGTTCCTGATCTGCGCGCCATCGTTCAACACCGCCGACCTCGACTGGATGCGGCTGCAGGCCATCGTCGCCGAGATCGAGCGTCTGGGGTTCCAGGTTCTCGTGGCCCGAAGCACCGATGATGCGGAGCTGGCGATCCAGACCGACGCGGCCATCGGCTGCATGGTGGTGGACTGGGGCAAGCGCGGCTGGCTGGGCAAGCCTGCCGGGCTGATCTCGCTGGTGCGCAAACGCGGCCTGGAGATGCCGGTCATGATCCTGCTGCGCCGCAAGCGGCTGGAGGACATTCCAGTGGACGTGCTGAACCACGTAGACGGAACGATCTTCCTGTCGGAGGAGACGCCGGAGTTCATCGCCCGCAACCTTGCGAGCCGGCTGCGCAACTACGCGGCGACGCTGAAGACGCCGTTCTTTGGCGCCCTGGTGGACTATGCCGAGCAGGGCAACCAGCTTTGGACCTGCCCCGGCCATAACGGCGGCATCTTCTACAGCCGCAGCGCCATCGGCCGCATCTTTGTCGAGCACCTCGGCCCCGCGATCTTCCGCGACGACCTGGACAACTCCGTCCTGGAGTTGGGCGACCTGCTGACCCACGAGGGACCGGCGCTGGCGGCGCAGAAGGCCGCGGCGCGCATCTTCGGAGCGGAGCGAACTTACTTCGTGCTGAACGGCACCTCGGCCAGCAACAAGATGGTGTTGGGCGCCCTGGTGGCGGAGGGCGACCTGGTGCTGTTCGACCGCAACAACCACAAGGCCGCGCACCACGGCGCGCTGCTGCTGGGCGGCGGTGTGCCGGTCTATCTGCCGACCGACCGCAACACCTATGGGATGGTCGGGCCGCTGGACCACGCCGCCCTGGACGAGACCCGGCTGCGCGAGGCGATACGCACCAACCCGCTCGTTGAGGACCCCGACGCCTGGCAGCGGCCGCGGCCGTTCCGCGTCGCGGTCATCGAGCAGTGCACCTATGACGGGACCATCTACGACGCGACGGTGATCCTGCGGCGCATTGGCCACCTGTGCGACTACATCGTGTTCGACGAGGCCTGGGCGGGGTTCATGAAGTTCCACCCGCTGTTCCGCGACCGCTTCGCGATGGGGTTGGGCAACTCGAAGGGGCTGGGGGCGGACGACCCCGGGATCATCGCAACACAGAGCACACATAAGCAGCTCGCGAGCTTCAGCCAGGCGTCGCAGATCCATGTCAAGGACACCCACATCAAGGGGCAGACGCGCCGGGTCGAGCACCGGCGGCTGAACGAGAGCGTGCTGATCCACGCCAGCACGTCGCCGTTCTACCCGCTGTTCGCGTCGCTCGACGTGGGCGCGCACATGATGAAGGGCCGCGCCGGCGAGGTGCTGTGGGACGACACCATCCGCCTCGGGATCGAGCTGCGCAAGAAGCTCCGCATGGTGGCGCGGGAGTATGCCGGGGATGCCGACCCGGAGCGCCGCTGGTTCTTCGACCCCTTCGTTCCGCACCAGGTAGGGTGGCGGCCGCCGGCCGAGACTGAGGCGCGGCCGACGCCGTGGGAGGATGTGCCCACCGACGACCTGGCCAGCGACGCGCGGTTCTGGACCATGACGGGCAGCGACGACTGGCACGGGTTCCACGATGTGCCGCCGGGGTTTGCGATGACGGACCCGAACAAGCTGACGCTGCTGATGCCGGGCTTCGACCGGGTGAGCGGCGACTACTTGCCGCACGGCGTCCCGGCGCCGGTGCTGGCGGAATACCTGCGGGAGAATCGCATCGTCCCTGAGAAGAACGACCTGCACAGCATCCTGTTCCTGCTGACGCCGGGCGTCGAAAGCAGCAAGGCCGGCACGTTGCTGAGCTGGCTCGTGACCTTCAAGCGCCTGCATGACGAGAACGCGCGGCTGCAGGACGTGATCCCCGGTTTCGTCCGCCGCCGCACCGCGCGCTACCACGGCATGGGGGTGCGCGACCTCTGCGGGCAGATGCAGTCGTTCTACCGCGAGGCCGGCATCAGCCGCCTGCAGCGCCAGCAGTTCCAGGCCGCGCACCTGCCGGAGCTGGCAATGGCGCCGCACGAGGCCGCGCGGATGCTGGTGCGGAACCGGGTGGACTACCTGCCGATCAGCGAGGTCGCGGGTCGGATCGCTGCGACGCTGATGCTGGTTTATCCGCCGGGGATCGCAACGGTGGTGCCCGGCGAGCGCCTGGGTGGCCGCGCCCAGCCGATGATTGATTACCTGCTGGCCTTTGAGCGCGGCGAGAACCAGTTTCCGGGCCTGAGCACCGAAATACAGGGGGTTTACCGTGAAGCCGGGCCGGATGGGACCGTGCGGTTCCACACCTATGTAGTGCGGGAGTAGCGGCTGCGCCCTTCCGGGATCCCGTAGGGCGACGGGGGGCAATTCCAGGGATACTCCAGGAGCTGGTTCCATGGTGCGGTCCGCTGCATTTCAAGCCCCGCGGCTATAGCCTGGCAACATCCGCTGCGATAAAGCATCCTCCATGAAGGCGCAGCAGCGCGTTTTGGAGGGAACAATGCAATCAGGGATCGTCCGGCCGGCTTCGTCGTTCCGATGGTGGCAGCTCGTCTTCGGCGTCTTGTGCATGATGCTGATCGCTAACCTGCAGTATGGCTGGACCTTGTTCGTCCAGCCGATCAAGCAGGCGCGCGGCTGGTCGGTGGCCGAGATACAATGGGCATTCAGCATTTTCATCGCGCTGGAAACGTGGCTGACCCCGGCAGGCGGCGCACTGGTGGACATGCTGGGCGGGCGGCGCGGGCCAAAGGTCGCGGTGGCCCTGGGCGGCGTGCTGGTCGGCATTGCCTGGGTCATCAACTCCTATGCGGAAGCGTTGTGGATGCTCTACCTCGGCGCTGTCGTTTCCGGCATCGGCGCCGGGTTCATCTACGCAACCTGCGTCGGCAACGCGGTCAAATGGTTTCCGGACCGGCGCGGCCTGGCAGTCGGGCTGACGGCTGCCGGCTTCGGCGCCGGGGCGGCGGTCACGGTCATCCCGATCAAGGCGATGATCGAGAACAGCGGCTACCAGCACACCTTCCTGGTATTCGGCGTCGCCCAGGGCGTGATCCTGTTCGCTGTGGCCTGGCTGCTGCGCACGCCCGACCCCGGCGAGGTGCTGCCGGCCCCGCCGAGCCGCAAGGTGCCGCAGTCGCTGCGCAGCTTCACCCCAAGGGAGATGCTGCAGTCGCCGATCTTCTGGCTGCTCTACATCATGTTCGTCATGGTCTCCGCCAGCGGGCTGATGGCGACGGCGCAGTTGGCGCTGATCGCCGACGACTTCGGCATCAGCAAGACCGTGCTGTTCTTGGGCGCCTCGACCCTCGCGGTGGCGCTGGTGGTGGACAACATCATGAACGGCGTTGCACGGCCGTTCTTCGGCTGGGTCTCCGACCAGATCGGGCGGGAGACGACGATGGTCATCGCCTTCACCCTCGGCGGCATCTCCTACCTGGTTCTGGCCTATGTTGGCTCCAGCCCCTGGCTGTTCGTGATCTCCGCCGGGCTGATCTTCTTCACCTGGGGCGAGATTTTCAGCCTGTTCCCAAGCACCTGCACCGACGCCTTCGGGCCGAAATATGCGACGGTCAACACCAGCCTGCTTTATACCGCCAAGGGCACCTCGGCGCTGCTCGTGCCGTTCGCCAACATCATCAAGACCACGACCGGCAGTTGGTATGCCGTGTTCCTGGTAGCGGCGGTGATGAACTTCGTCGTGGTGGCGTTGGCTGTCGGAGTGCTGCGTCCGCTCCGTTACGCGCAGGCCCGGGCGGTCAGCGCGGAACTGGCGACGCGTCCGGCAGAATAGGCTGCCGTGGGACTGAACCGGTTTGTGTCCAGGCTGGACGCAAGCCGGGCCAGCTTTCTGTTCGTAAGCAGGCACTTGCAGTCAGGTCCGGTCGCTGCGCGTCCAAACCTGACCGCAATATGCTGAGCCGGATTGGCTTCCAATCCGGCGGCAGCGACAAGCGGGCGACTATTTATTGTTGGGCTTATGCCGGACCGGCTAATTGCCGGGGATTTTCGATGACAGGAAAAAGCCAGAGTTAGTCGGGTGCACAAATCCGCAGGATCGTCGCGATCACCACGGCTTCTTCCCGTGAAGATGCTTCGCCAAGCAGATGATGCCCGGACTCCCGCCGAGGAATACCGACAATGCTCGTGCCGGATGCCTCGATGGTGCGCAACCGCCCTGATTCGTAGATATCCCTCGCCTCGGGCTGCAGCCCGAGGCTTAGCCATTGCTCAATTTTCATCCTGAGTGCGCCGTGCTGCCTGACCTGCCCTTATTTCAGGTGTTGCGCCAGGAGCTTGTTCATTTCAAACATCGTTGCCTGATCCTTGCCGAACACCTTCCGGAGCTTCTCGTCGGCGACGATCACCCGGCCATCGTCCGGACTCTGCAGCTTGTGCCCCTTGATGTATTCCCAAACCTTGCTGACCACCTCTCCGCGCGCCATCGTGCCCTCGCCGACAACCGCCGCCAGTTCCGCGGAGGGCTGCAGAGGCTGTTGCAGGGCATTCGGCTTGCTGCCGGCCTTGGGCTTTTCGACCTTGGTTCCCTTCGGCGGCGCTTCGGACTTTTCAGCCTTGGGTTCCGCGGCCTTCGTCGTCTTCGGGGTTTTCGTCATTAGGGCACCTCTGGGCTGATCGCTTTATGGGTTGAACTTCCCCGGGCACTGCGTCGTGCGCCGGAATGCGCCACCGGATCTGGAGCGGCAGCGTTGGTCAAGCGTGATGGAGCCAGGGGGACGGCGATGTCCAGCTTAAAAATAGCGGCTTGGCATTCAGACCGCAGTCATGCCGCCGAGCGGGGCGCTGCCTTCGCCCCGATCTCCGCTTCCAGCTCCGCCATCAGGGCCGGTATCTCTGCCAGCAGTTCGCGTGCCAGGAAGCCGACGCCGCCGTGCCGCTGCATCAGGACGCAGCCGGCGGTCCCATGCAGATAGACCCCCCAGACCGCCGCCCATAACGGCACCGCGCCGCGCGCCAGCAACCCGGCGACGACGCCGGCGAGCGTGTCGCCGCTGCCCGAAGTCGCAAGCCCCACCGTCCCGCCGGTAAAGTGCCAAGCCTCGCCTTGCGGCGTTACGACCGTGGTCTCTCCGCCTTTCATGACGACGACGCTGTGCAGCATGGCCGCGGCGCGCCGGGCATGTGCGAGCGGCTCGGCCTCGACTGCTTCACGTTCGACGCCCAGCAGGTGCGCCATCTCGCCGGCGTGCGGCGTCAGTACGACGCGGCCGGCATGACGGCGAAGCGCCCCGGCCTGGCGCTCCAACCCGTGCAGCGCCCCGGCGTCGAGCACGATGGCAGTGCAGGTCGTGCTGGCTAGGATCGCGGCGACCAGGGCCTGCGTCGCATCGGGGTCC
The DNA here is from genome assembly GCA_036398775.1 of Acetobacteraceae bacterium. Lineage (GTDB taxonomy): Bacteria > Pseudomonadota > Alphaproteobacteria > Acetobacterales > Acetobacteraceae > DASWOJ01. Next base: position 4,755 of record DASWOJ010000300.1, on the reverse strand, counting down.
ATCATGCCGGGTCCGACCAGCAGGGCATCCACCCGGTCGGCACGGGCGATCACCCGCTCCGCCGATTCGGCGCCAATGCCGCCTGCTTCGGTTTCGGGCAGTCCAAGCACCAGGGCTTCGGGCAATGCCAGGCCCAGGTGCGGGGCGATTGTCCGGCAGGTCGCGACCTGCAGCTTGCCTGCGCCTGCCCGCAACGCGCCCACGGCGGCAAGCAAGGCGCCGCCGGGCACCTCCAGGCTGCCGCCTACCACCAGCACCCGGCCGCGGCCGTCCTTGTCCTGGGTTTCCTCGTGGCTGGGCAGGGGGTTGGCGCGCAACAGGTCCGACGTGACGGGCGTCATCGCGCGGCGACCTGCTGGTCCGGCTCAGCCGTTACGGGCGTTCCCTCCTGCTCCATCGGCGCGGTGAAGTTGAAGCGGCGCAGGACCATGCCATCAGGGTTTTCCTGGGGGTCGTAGGCATACTCGGTGACGCCGCAGTTCGCCACGTCGCCCTGGCGGTCCACCGCCAGGATGCCGGTCTCGTCCATGCCGTCGAGCAAGTAACGCATGCACAGGACCACGACCTGGTGACCAACGACCAGCACGCGCCGGCCGCCGTGATGCAGGCTGATGGTATCCAGGGCCGAGCGCAGGCGGAGGATCACGTCGCACCAACTCTCGCCGCCGGGGGGGCGGTGATAGAACTTGCCCATGATCTTGCGCAGTTCCGCCTGCTGCGGATGCTCCTCCTCGATGCCGTAGCGGGTCAAGCGGTCGAGGATGCCGAACTCTTTTTCCCGCAGCCGCTCGTCGGCGATGGGCCGGGATGCGTCGGGGGCCAGGCCGTCGGCGCCGATGATCCCGTCGGCAGTCTGACGGGCGCGGAGGTAGGGGGACATCAGCAGCACGTCAGGGCGGGCGCCGGCTGGCATGGCGGCGAACCACCGTCCGAGCGCGTCCGCCTGGGTCGTGCCCAGCCTGCTGAGCGGCACGTCCACGTCGCGGTGGTTGATGTCTATGCGCGGCAGCCGGGCGGCCTGCGCCGCATCCCGGGCGACGTTGCCGGCGCTTTCGCCATGACGCACGATCCAAAGACGGTCCGGCCAACGCTGCGGCATCCAGTTGCTCCCTTTGCGTGGCGGCATAAGGCATTTGGGGGTGGCAGGGTTCCGGCCCGCGTTCGGGTGCTGCGCACTCCGGGTGGTGCCCGCCATGAGGCGTGCTATAGCGGCGGCATGACCGAAGCGGCGCCTAGCACGGCCTTTGACTTCACCCTGAACCGCCTGTCCGGTGCGCCGCTGCCGTTGCGCGCCTATGCCGGGCGGCCGTTGCTGGTGGTCAACACCGCGTCCCGCTGCGGCTTCACGCCTCAGTATGCCGGGCTGCAGGCATTGTGGGCGGAGCATCGCGGGCGCGGGCTGACGGTGCTGGGGGTGCCGTCCAACGACTTCGGCGGCCAGGAGCCCGGCACGGCGGAGGAGATCAGGCAGTTCTGCGCCGTGAACTATGGCGTGGACTTCCCGATGGCGGCCAAGGTCCCGGTCCGTGGGACGGCGGCGCACCCGCTGTTCCGCTGGCTCGGCCAGCAGGGCGGGCTGCTGGCCCGGCCGCGCTGGAATTTTTATAAATATCTCGTCGGCGCCGATGGCCGGCTGGCTGCCTGGTTCGGCAGCACCACGCCGCCGGGGTCCAGGCGGCTGCGTGCGGCCATAGACCGCGCGCTGGCCTAGCCCATCCTGGACACCGATGACGCCGGGCGGGAAGGTGCGCCCAATCCTTGGCTTGCGGGCTGCGGGGCCGCCGGGGTGCTGTGGGCGGGCTGCGTCCAGACCCGCATGATTGCCGGCCAGGCCACGCACGTGCCGTTTCCTGGCCATGCCGCTGGCGCGCGGGCGGCAAACATGGGTGCGACGCGATGACCCGGCGTGACTTGGTGTTGCCGGTGCTTGGCGCCGGCATTCTTGTCTTGGTCGCGGCGGGGCTGGCCCAACGCCTGCCTGGGGACGCCGGCGGGATGGATGCGGACCGTACCGCCCGTTACATCGGCTTCGCATGCGCGGCTGCCGTGCTCTATGCCGGAGCGGTTTGGCGGGTCAGCCGGATTTCGGGGTCCGCACTGCCTGTCGTGCTCTTGCTGGCGCTGGCGATGCGGCTGCTGACCTTCGCCAGCCCGCCGCTGCTGTCCACGGACATCTACCGTTATGTCTGGGATGGCAGGGTGCAAGCGGCTGGGATCAACCCGTATCTCCATCTGCCGGCTGCGCCGGAGCTGCAGGGCCTGCGGGACGAGGGGACCGCTGCCGCCGCAATCTATTCGCATATCAACCGCGCCTACTACGCCCCGACCATCTATCCGCCGGTCGCTCAGGCGCTGTTCGCCTTGGTGGGCCTGGCCTGGCCGACGATCTGGGGCATGAAGGCCGTGATGCTGGCATTCGACCTGCTTGGCATCGGCGCGGCCTTGGTGCTGCTCCGGCTGGCACGGCAGCCGACGGAGCGGGTGCTGATCCTGGCGTGGAACCCGCTGGTGGTCTGGGAATTCGCCGGAGGCGGTCACATAGATGCCGCGGCGCTGGGCTTCGTGGGCCTAGCCCTGGTGCTCGCGGCCCGGCGGAGTCGCACGCTGGCTGGGCTGGCGCTGGGCGCCGCGGTGCTGTGCAAGCTGCTGCCGGCGGCGCTGTTCCCGGCGGTCTGGCGCCGCTGGGACGTGCAGACGCCTTTGGCTGTGGGCGCGCTGATCGCAGTGTCCTATGCATGTTATGCCGGTGCTGGCTGGCGGGTGCTGGGCTACTTGCCGGGCTATGCGTCGGAGGAAGGGTTGGGCAGCGGCAGCGGTTTCCTGCTGCTCCGGCTGGCCGCGGCGGCAGGGCCGGTGCCGTCTTGGGCTGGACCTGCCTATGCCGCGACCGCCGCCGTGGGACTGCTGACCCTGGCGGCATGGATCGGCCTGCGCGGCCCTTTGCCGACGGTTGCCGGGGATCGCGCCGTTTTGATCTGCCAGGACGCGGTTTGGCTGACGACAGCCTCAATGTTTGCACTTTCGCCGCATTATCCCTGGTATCTGACGGCGCTCGCAGTGCCGTGCGTGCTGGCGCCGTCGCGCTTCGCCTTGTGGATGATGGGGGCGGCGCCGGTGCTGTATCTCGACGACCGCTTGATGCAGGTGGCTGCCCCAGCCGTGGTGTTTCTGCCTGCCGCGGCGTTTGTCGCCTTTGATCTGTTCCGACACCGGATGCGCCGCGGCGCGCTCCCAGCCTGAGGAGGCTTTCCATGTCCGCAACCCTGGACGCCCGGCCATCGGCCCCTGACCCACGCCGCTACTTCGAGGCGGTGTCCGCCGGGGACAGCGTGGCCGAGGCAATGCCGGTGTGCCTGTATCTGGAGGTGACCAACCGCTGCAACCTGCTGTGCGAGACCTGCCCGCGCACGTTCGAGGCGCTGGAGCCGCCAGCCGACATGAGCATGGAGCTGTTCCGCCGCATCGTGGACCAGGTGCCCAACGTGTCCCGCGTGGTGCTGCATGGGGTGGGCGAGCCGATGCTGGTCAAGCATTTGCCGGAGATGATCCGCCACCTCAAGCAGCCCGGGCGCAATACGCACGTGCTGTTCAACACCAACGGCACCCTGCTCGCGCCCAAGAAGCACCGCGAGATCATGGACACCGGGCTGGACGAGCTGCGGGTGTCGCTGGATGCGGCCGAGGCGGCGACGTTCCTGAAGGTTCGCGGCAAGGATATGTTCGACCGCATCGTGCGCAACGTGTCGGCCTTTACCAACCTGCAGGCGGCGCTGGGCCGGACCAAGCCGGTGGTGTCCTTGTGGCTGACGGGGTTGAAGGAGACGGTGGACCAACTGCCGGAGTTCGTGCGGCTGGCCGGACGGATCGGGGTGCATGAGGTCCACCTGCAGCGGCTGGTGTTCGACGAGGCAGGGTTCGGGATGGCCCGCCTCGACAGCAGCTTGTTCGAGCAGACGCGGGCGGAGGAGGAGTCCGTCATCGCCGAGGCTCAGGCCATCGGTCGCGAGTTGGGCGTGAGCCTGGACGCTTCAGGCGCGACGGAGCCAGGCTTGAGCCTGAAGAAGGCCGCGGGCGACAAGCCCTGGGCGACCTGCCGGCGGCCTTGGTCCCTGATGTACTTCACCGCGCATGGGCGGGCGCTGCCGTGCTGCATCGCGCCGTTCTCGGCGCGGGGCTATGACAGCTACACTCTGGGCGATGCGACGCAGGATACCCTGCGCGAGATCTGGAACAGCCCGGCCTACCAGGGCTTCCGCACGGCGCTGGTCGGCGACGTTCCGCCGAAGCCTTGCCAGGGGTGTGGGCTGAGGTGGAGCCTGTAGGCTTGGACCTGCGCCGCGTTTCCGTGGTTATCCCGGCCTGGAACGAGGCGGAGGCTATCGGCCCCGTGGTAGCGGAATTGCTGCGGGAAGCGGTGGGCGAGGTGATCGTTGCCGACGGTGGCAGCACGGACGGCACGGCGGATGTGGCTCGGGCAGCGGGCGCCCGGGTGCTGGACGCCGGGCGCGGGTATGGGCGGGCCTGCGCGGCCGGCGCGGCGGCGGCGCGGGCGGAGTGCGACGTGCTGGCCTACATGGATGGGGATGGGGCGGACTGCGCCGACCAGTTGCCGCGGCTGGCCGGGCCGGTGCTGGAGGGGTCGCAGGACTTCGTGATCGCGTCGCGCACGCGGGGCGTGCGGGCGCCGGGGTCCATGAACTGGCACCAGGTGCTGGCGGGCGCCGTCGCCGGGCGGCTGATGGGGGCGCTGTATGG
>DASWOJ010000299.1:0-1814 GCA_036398775.1 Acetobacteraceae bacterium | reverse complement strand
ATGTTGCACGGTGACATTTCAAGCAGCAAGGACACGGTCGGCGTGGCCGTGGTGAACTACAAGATGCCGCGCCTGCACACCCGCGCCGAGGTCTTGGACAACGCCCGCAAGATCGGCGAGATGATCGTCGGCATGAAGTCCGGCCTGCCTGGCATGGACCTGGTGGTGTTCCCGGAATACTCGACCCACGGCATCATGTACGACAGCAAGGAGATGTATGAGACCGCCTCCTCCTGCCCCGGCGAGGAGACCGAGATCTTTGCCGAGGCCTGCCGCAAGGCCAAGGTCTGGGGCGTGTTCTCGCTGACCGGCGAGCGGCACGAGGAGCATCCCAAGAAGGCGCCCTACAACACCCTGATCCTGATGAACGACCAGGGCGAGGTCGTGCAGAAGTATCGCAAGATCATGCCCTGGGTGCCGATCGAGGGCTGGTATCCCGGCAACTGCACCTTCGTGTCCGAGGGTCCCAAGGGCCTCAAGGTCAGCCTCATCATTTGCGACGACGGCAACTACCCGGAAATCTGGCGCGACTGCGCGATGCGCGGCGCCGAGCTGATCGTCCGCTGCCAGGGCTACATGTATCCGGCCAAGGAGCAGCAGATCATTATGGCCAAGGCGATGGCCTGGGCGAACAACGTCTATGTCGCGGTCGCCAACGCCGCCGGGTTCGACGGGGTTTACTCGTACTTCGGCCATTCCTCCATCGTCGGCTTCGACGGACGCACCTTGGGCGAGTGCGGGACGGAGGAATACGGCATCCAGTATGCCGCGCTGTCGAAGTCGCTGATCCGCGACGCGCGGGCCAACATGCAGTCGGAGAACCACCTGTTCAAGCTGCTGCACCGCGGCTACACCGGAATGATCAACTCCGGCGAGGGCGACAAGGGCGCGGCGGACTGCCCGTTCGACTTCTACAAGAAGTGGATTGCCGACCCCGATGCGACGCGCGAGATGGTCGAAGCCATCACCCGCACCAGCGTCGGAACCGAGGAATGTCCGATCGAGGGCATCCCCGCGACCGCAACCCACCGATAACCCTGCCCTTCCCTCTCTCCCTCCGGGAGAGGGCCGGGGTGAGGGAAGCCGCAAGCACCCGGCTTCATTGCGCCAGGCGCAAAGCCGAACCCGCCCTAACACGGGACCGGTTCCGTTCTCGCGGCATCCCTCACCCCAACCCTCTCCCGGAGGGAGAGGGAGCGGGCAGCATCGCCTCGTCTAACGCTGGGCCAGGCGGAAGTACACCCCTGCCAGCCGCGCCGGCAGTTCCTCCAGGCGGCGCACCGTCATCGTGTTGTGCCGCCCGAAGATGATGCTGCCCGACCCCGCCCCATCCGGGTCCATCACGATCCCGAACACGTCCATCCCACGCCGCCGCAGCCCCAGCACGGCCCGGCGCGCGTCCTCCACCAGCTCCTGCGGATGCGCCACGTCTATGTCGGACGGCTCGCCATCGGTCAGCACCAGCACAAGCTTGCGCGTCGTCCGCAGCGGAGCGAGTTCCGCGCCGGCATGGCGCAGCGCGGCGCCCAGCCGGGTGGACAGTCCCGGCGACAGGCCGCCCAGCCGGGCAGTGACGGAAGCGCCCATCGGCTCGTCGAAGTCCTTCAGCCGGGTCAGCCGCACGTCGTCGCGCCCAGACGAGGCAAAGGCCCGCAGCGCGAACACGTCGCCCTTGGCCTGCAGCGCCGCCGCCAGCGCACCCACGGCCAGCCGCTCCGCCGCCAGCACCGACCGGCCCCCGGCGGCAATGGCCGCGGTGGATTGCGACACGTCCAGGATGACCAGCGTCGCCAGGTCCCGCCCGCGCGGGCGGC
>DASWOJ010000298.1:0-3104 GCA_036398775.1 Acetobacteraceae bacterium | reverse complement strand
CGGGGAGAATGCGGCGGCATGGATCAATGCCATCGCCTGGGCATGGTCGCCGGCAGCCGCGATCAACGTCATGCCGCCGGCCGGGCCTCCGGGGGGTCCACATACAACGGCTGCGCCGGACGCGGCGCCAGCCCGGCGGCGATACGGCGCAGTGCAGCCGCGGCGATGCCGGCCGGCCCGGGCCGGGCCTGACCCAGCCGGACATCGCAACCCGCGCCAGCCAGGCGCTCCGCCACCGCCGCACCCGCGTCGCCACCAACCGTCAGCGGCCGACCTGGCGTCGGCAACCCGTCCAGCGCAACAGAGCGGACCTCACCGCCGCAGTCCAGGAATACCCGCCCCCGGCGCGTGTCCACTGCCGCCCAGTGCAGACGGCCGTCAGCCGGTCCATCGAGTGCTTCGCCGACTGTGACACCGGCCACCGGCACCCCGGCGGCTGCACCGATCCCATGCGCCAGGGACAGGGCGGCCCGCAGCCCCGTGAAGCTGCCCGGCCCGATGGTCACCGCCACCATGTACAATGCCGCGGCCTCAATGCCGGCCTCCGCCAGCACTGCCGATGCCATGGCCGGCAATGCCGCGGCATGGCCGCGGGCGCCGTCCAAGTAGCGCTCCGCCACAACGTCGCCGTCCCTTACCAGGCCAGCCGAACAGCCCGGCAACGCCGCATCAAGCGTGAGAACGATCATCGCTGCAATAGCCGACATGCCTTGCTGGGCGGCTTAGGCCGCAAGTGCGCTCGAAACGGACCGCTATGCCCTTGTTGACTGGAACGCCGCACCAATCGTGCCAGGCTCGCCAGGATCCATCTTCGCCAATCTGGCCGTCTCTTGAACCCTCCTGCCTCGGCGCAGCCCCTGACGATGCGTCAGGAGCCGCGCCGGCCGGCAAGACCTAGGCCTCGACCTGCTCGACCGACTGCACTTCGGGGACGTAGTGGCGCAGCATGTTCTCGATGCCGTGCTTCAATGTGGCGCTGCTGCTTGGGCAGCCGCTGCATGCGCCCTGCATGTGCAGGCGCACGATGCCGTCGCGGTAGCCGCGGAACACGATGTCGCCGCCGTCGCCGGCAACCGCCGGGCGGACGCGGGTGTCCAGCAGTTCCTTGATCTGCTCCACGATCTCCTGGTCCTCCGGCAGCGTGTCCTCGGCAACGTCGTCGCCCGCGCCTTCAATCACCGGCCGGCCGGCGACGAAATGTTCCATAACCGCGCCCAGCACCTGCGGGCGCAGCGCCTGCCAGTCCGCCAGGTCGGACTTGGTGACGGTGACGAAATCGCCGCCCAGGAACACCCGTGCGACGCCGGGAAGTGCAAACAGGGCGGTCGCCAACGGGCTGCGCGCTGCGAGGTCCGGCCCGGCGAAGTCCGCGGTCCCTGCCCCCATCACGTCCCGTCCAGGCAGGAACTTCAGGGTTGCGGGGTTCGGCGTGCCTTCAGTCTCGATGAACATGGATACCACCTGCGGGAAGCGGACCAGGCTGGTCCGGTCCGGACACATCTGAGCAGGGTGAGGCATGCACGCAAGGCCGCTGCCCGCGGGGCAGCACCTTTCTGCGCCGCTGCTGGCCGACGCCGCGGGAGACTCATCGTTCCCGCTGCGGCGCCGTGCTATCTGCAGGCCCATGACCCTGACTCGCCGCCGGCTGCTCGCTTCCTCCCTGCTTGCGGCAGGTACCTTGCCGCTGACCCGCGTTGCCCACGGCCAGCCGGCGCATCGCCTGACGATCCTGCACATGAACGACTTCCACTCGCGGCACGAGGCGGTGGACGGACGCGCGCTGACCTGCAGCGCCGGGCACCCGGACTGCTTCGGCGGCAGCGCCCGCCTGGCGGCGGCGATACGGGCGCAGCGGGCGGCTGCGGAAGGCAGCGGCCGCACCGTGCTGCTCCTGGATGCCGGCGACCAATTCCAGGGCAGCCTGTTTTTCACCGCCCACCGCGGCATGGCGGAGCTGGCCGTCATGCACGAGATTGGCACGGACGCGATGGCGGCGGGGAACCACGAGTTCGACATGGGGCCGGGGGTGCTGGGCGCCTTCGTGGACGCCGCACGCTTCCCGGTGCTGTCGGCCAACGTGGACGCGTCGGCCGAGCCGGCGCTGGCCGGGCGGCTGCGGCCCTATGCCATCCTGGAGCGCGCCGGCCTGCGAATCGGCCTGATCGGGCTAACGACGCAGCAGGCCGAGGTGTCGTCCTCCCCCGGCCCGCGCGTCAGGTTCAACGACCCCGGCCCGGCCCTGGCCGCCGCCGCCGCGCGCGCGCGGGCAGAGGGCGCCGTCCTGCTGCTGCTGCTGTCCCATCTCGGCGTGTTCGCGGACGGGACGATGGATGCGCCGGGGATCGCCGCGATCATCGGCGGGCATACGCACACGCTGCTGTCCAACGTGGAGGCCGGGGCGCTGGGGCCGCATCCCGTCCATGCCGGGTCGGGCGCGCTGGTGGTGCAGGCGGGGGCCTATGGCCGCTACCTCGGACGGCTGGACCTGGAAGTGGGAACGGACGGCACGGTGCTGGCCTACGGCGGCGAGTGCCGGCACGTCGGCCTGGACCTGCCGGAGGACCCGGCGGTGGCGGCGGTCGTCGCCCGCTACGCCGAAACGCTGCGGGAAGTGCGCGGGCGCCCAGTGGCGGTCCTGCCAGAGGCGCTGGACGTCAACGGCTGCCGGGTCGGACCGTGCCGGTTCGGCGTTATCGTTGCTGAGGCTATGCTGGATGCCGCACACGGGGCGGACGTGGCGGTGATGAACGCGGGCGGCATCCGTACCGGGCTGCGTCCAGGCACGGTGACGCTGGGAGACGTGCTGGACGCGCTGCCGTTCGGCAACACCCTGGCGACGCTGACCCTCACGGGCGCAGACGTGCAGGCGGCGCTGGAGCAGGGGTTGCAGCCCGGCCGCGGCGCGTTCCCGCAGGTGGCTGGGATGCGCATGGCGTTCGACCTGTCCCGCCCCGCTGGGAGCCGCATCACGGCGCTGGAGATGCGTGTGCCGGACGGCGGCTGGGTGCCGGTGGAACCGGGGCGGCGCTACCTGATGGCAACCAACAACTTCCTGCGGAGTGGGAGCGACGGCTACACCGTGCTGCGGGACCGTGCGGTGGACC
>DASWOJ010000297.1:0-2308 GCA_036398775.1 Acetobacteraceae bacterium | reverse complement strand
CATCTTCGCCTTCGTCAGTACGCCTCGACCCTCACACCTCGACGGCTGCCGCGTGCCGCGATGTGCGGCAAGGGTGGGGAATGGAGGCTGGAGGGACGTACTGGAGGAAAGCATGCCGGGGGGCGCAGGGGGTGTGCCAGGAGGGGTGTGCCAGGAGGGGTGTGCCAGGAAGGGTGTGCCCGGAGGGGTGTGCCAAGCGGTGGGTGCCAGGAGGAGCGTGCCAGGAGGAGCGTGCCAGGAGGAGCGTGCCAGCAGGCCGTGCCAGAGGAGGGTGCCAGCGGGGTGTGCGGATGATGGGGCGTGGCGGAGGGGCAGGCGGGCCGAGGGGGCGGAGCGGGTGTACCGGGCGGCGGAGGCGGAGGGAAACGTGCCGCACGGAGGTTGCCGAACCGGGGGCGGGCCTGGGTATGCCGGAGGGGATATGCCGGAGGGGATACGCCGGAGGGGGCCCGGAGACGTGTGGCGGCGCGGGCGTGCCGACGCCAGCGTGCGGGATGCCAGGGTCCGGAACTCCGGCCTGGCTCCGACCCGAGCCTCCGCCAGCCGCCGCGATCGCTCGCGACCCGGGAGAGATGCCGGCGAACGACCCGATGGATCCGGCGGAAGCGACCTACCGGTCGTCCACCGGCATGTTCGCCTGCACCGACGGTCGCGCATTGAAGCTCGCATGCCATGCGGCCAGCTTCGGATGCCCGTCACGCCAGGCGAGCGACGCGAAGCGGAAGTCGAGATAACCCAGTGCCACGCCGATGGTCAGATGGCCGACATTGAAGCCACTGCTGGCGAGCGCCTCGGCTTCCTCCTCCAGCGCCGCCACGCAGGCGACCAGCTTGGCGCGCCACAGCTCCTTGTGTGGCTCGCTCTGCCGTTCGGGCGGGCGGAACCCCTCGGCCAGCAGCGGCAGGGCGCTGTCCAGCATGCCCTGGCCGAGCGCATGGCGGCGCAGCGCGGTCAGCCGTTCGGGCCAGGCGGCGGGATACAGCTTCGGGCCGTCATGCAGCGTATCGAGATACTCGATGATCACCGGCGAATCGTAGATGGCGGTGCCGTCCGGCAGCTCCAGCGTCGGGATCTTGCCGACCGGGTTGATCTTCATCAGCTCCCGGTGCGGCGTCGTGCCGCCGGCCACCGTGCGGACGGTGCGGATCCGGTCCTGCAGCCCGGTCTCGGCGATCGCGATCATCACCTTGCGCACGTAGGGGGAGCGGGGGGACCAGTGCAGGATCATCGTCTGAGGCATGCGCGCACCTTCACGAGGCGTCCGGTTCGGCCTAACGTCCGGACCAAAATTGGGGGAAGGGACGTTTGCCATGAACTGGATCGAAGTCAACGGCACCGGCCTGCGCTACGAGGTCAGCGGCAGCGGGCCGACGACGCTGGTGCTGGTGCATGAAATGGGCGGCACGCTGGACAGCTGGGACCAGGTGCTGCCGGCGCTGAACAACGGCCGTGTCGTGGTGCGCTACGACACGCGCGGCGCCGGCCTGTCCGAGAAGATCAAGGGCGCGGTCACCTGGGACCGGATGGCGGACGACCTGGCCGGGCTGCTCGATGCGCTGGGCATCACCGGCAAGGTGGCGCTGGCCGGCATCGCCGTGGGGGCGGCGATCGCGGTGCACTTCGCCGTACGCTATCCACAGCGGGCGGCGGCGCTGGTGCTGCATGGTCCGGCGGTGGGTGTCGGGGCCGACCGCCGCCCCGCCACGCTCGATCGGGCCGCCGCGGTCGAGGCCGGTGGCATGCGCTCGGTCGTCGAGACCAGCCTGGCGAATTCATACCCGCCGGTGGTGCGCCACGACGCCGAGGTCTTCGCCGCCTTCCGCGCCCGCTGGCTCGGCAACGATCCGGAGAGCTTCGCGGCGATCAACCGCATGCTGGCGGCGGAGAGCATCGAGCATGAGCTGGCGAAGATCGCGTGCCCGGCGTTGCTGACCGCGGGGCGGCACGACCCGCTGCGTCCGCCCTCGGTCATCGAGCCGATGGCCAGGCAGGTGCCCGGCGCGCAGTTCCTGGAGCTGAACAGCGGCCACTTCGCGTCCGTTCAGACGCCGGGGCTGATGGCGCAGGCGATTCATTACTTCCTGCACGCGTTCGGGTACTGAAGGGAAAGGGGAAGCGCGTGAGGCGGCATCCGTCCCGGCGGTTGCCGCGACGGTGGTCTTGCTCGCGTGCTCATACCAGCCTGCCGGATTGTTGCCTTTTCGGCGATGATCGGCTGGCCGGGCGGCAGCTGATTGAGCTCGCCCAGCCGCCACGCCATCCCTGCGCGCGTCACCGCGGACTGACATCACTCGCCCGCACCGTCGGG
>DASWOJ010000296.1:0-15928 GCA_036398775.1 Acetobacteraceae bacterium | reverse complement strand
CAACCAGCAGAAGGTCGTGCTGGGCCGCTGGCTGGCGCTCAGCCCGCGCGCCATCGTGTTCGACGAGCCGACCCGCGGCGTGGATGTCGGCGCGAAGGGCGAGATCTACGGCCTGATGCGTGCCCTCGCCGACCGCGGCGTCGCCGTGCTGATGATTAGCAGCGACATGGAGGAGGTCATCGGCGTCAGCGACCGCGTGGCGGTGATGCACGAGGGCCGGGTGGCAGGCGTGCTGGACCGCCCCGAATTCAGCGAGTCCGCGGTGCTGCGCCTGGCCATCGGCCAAGCGGCGGCGGCCTGACAGGGGAAAAAGCGTGGGCAAAAAGGAACTGGGCTTGCTGGTCCTGGTGCTGGTGATCGGCGCGATCACCGCAGCCATCAACCCGCGCTTCCTGTCGGCGGTGAACCTGCTGAACATGGCCAACCTGATCGGCCTGTTCGGGGTGTTCAGCATCGGCCAGGGCCTGATCATCATCACCGGCGGCATAGACCTCGCCGTAGGGTCGGTGTTCGCGCTGCTGGGCGTCGTGTTCATCGACCTGCTGGCGAACCACGGCGTCCCCTGGCCGGCGGCGGTGGCGCTGGTGCTGGTGGGCGGGCTGCTGATCGGCGCGCTGCACGGGGCGCTGGTGACGCGGGCGGGGCTGCAGCCCTTCGTCGTCACGCTGTGCGGGCTGCTGATCTACCGCGGAGCCGCACGTTACTACACCGGGGATGCCACCATCGGCTTCGGCTACACGGACGGGCTGGATGCGCTGACCTGGCTGGCGTCGGGCCGCAGCTTCGGGGTACCGAATCCGTTCCTGGTGCTGCTGGTCGTGGCCGCGGTCATGGGCGTGGTGCTGCACCGCTCGGTGTTCGGCCGCTACCTGTTCGCGGTCGGACGCAACGAGGAAGCGGCGCGCTACGCCGGCATACGCACGGGCCTGGTGGTGGCCGGCGCTTACATTCTGGGCGGCGGGCTGGCCGGGCTTTCGACGGTGCTGCTGGTGTTCTACACCAACTCGGTTTCCCCGTCCTCGTTCGGCAACTTTTACGAGCTGTATGCCATCGCCGCCGCCGTGCTGGGCGGCTGCTCGCTGCGCGGCGGCGAGGGCAGCATCCCGGGGATCGTACTGGGCACCGTGCTGCTGCAGATCCTGCAGAACCTGGTCAACATCCTGGGTATCCCGTCGTCCCTCAACTTCGCGGTGATGGGCGGGGTGATCCTGCTGGGCGCACTGGCGGACCAGCAGTTGCTGCGCCGGGGCAACGCGGCGACGGGCGCGCCCGCGCCAGCCCGCATCGGACTGCTCAAGCCGAAGAAGGCGGCATAGCCATGCTCAAGGGACTGCACCCGGCCATCAGCCCGCCGCTGCTGACCGCCCTGGCCGAGATGGGCCACGGCGACGAGATCGCCATCGTGGACGCCAACTTCCCCGCCGCCAGCACGGCCCGGCGGCTGATCTACGCCCCCACCCTGCCCTCGCCGCGCATGGTGGAGGCGGTGCTGACCCTGCTGCCGCTGGACAGCTTCGTCGCCTGCCCTGCCGCGATCATGACCCCGCCGGAGGGGCGCCCGCCCATCGCCCACGAGTTCCAGGCCGTGCTGAACGCTGCCGAGGGCGGGGAGGTCGCCATCGAGGACGTCGAGCGCTTCGCCTTCTACGAGCAGGCCGCGGGAGCCTACGCGGTCGTCGCCACGGGGGAGCCGCGCTGGTGGGGCTGCATCCTGCTGCGAAAGGGCGTGTTCCGGCCATGACTCTCCCCACCCGCACGCTCGGGCGCACCGGCATCGAGCTGACCACCCTCGGCTTCGGCAGCACAGGGCTTGGCAACCTGTATCGGTCCCAGACCGAGGACGGGGCGATGGCGACCCTGCAAGCCGCCTGGGACGGGGGGATGCGCTACTTCGACACTGCGCCATTATACGGCTTCGGCCTTGCGGAGCATCGGGTCGGCGCCGCCCTGCGCCGGCTGCCGGCCGAACCGGTCCTGTCCACCAAGGCCGGCTGGCGGCTGGCCCGGCGCGGAGCCGCCGACGCCCCCGGCAGCGCCGCGGACACCCTGTTCCAGCAGCCCGCGCCGTTCAAGCCGTACATTGACTACAGCTACGACGGCATCATGCGGTCGTTCGAGGACAGCCTGCAACGCCTGGGCACCGACCAGGTGGACATCCTGCTGCTGCATGACTGCGACCGGCGCAACCACGGGGAGGAGGGCTACCGCACCCGCTTCCGCGAGGCAGTGGACGGCGCTGCTAAGGCGCTCGTGTCCTTGCGCGAACAGGGCGCGGTCAGGGCCGTCGGCGCCGGGCTGAACGAATGGGAAGCGTGCCAGGAGTTCGCCGAAGCCTGCGACTTCGACTGCTTCCTGCTCGCCGGGCGCTACACCCTGCTCGACCAGGGCGCGCTGGCGAGCTTCCTGCCGCTGTGCGAGCGGCGCGGCATCGGCATCATCCTCGGCGGCCCCTACAACTCCGGCATCCTCGCCACCGGGCCGGTGCAGGGCGCGCTATACGACTACGCGCCGGCCAAGCCGGAGATCATGGACCGCACGCGCGCAGTAGCCGCAGCCTGCGCCCGCCACGGCGTGCCGTTGCGTGCCGCCGCCCTGCAATTCCCCCTGTCGCACCCGGTCGTCACCACCGTCATCCCCGGGGCACGCGACCCGCAGGAAGTTGCGGAAAACCTGGCCCTGATGACCCAGGACATCCCCGGCGCGCTGTGGCAGGAGCTTCGCGAACGCGGCCTCATCCCGTGACGGCCGTCATAGACTCGCACGTCCATTACTGGCGTGTCAGCCGCGGCGACTACGCCTGGATGACGCCGGACCTGCCGATCCACCGCGACTTCCTGCCGCTGGACGCCGCGCCCCTGTTCGACGCCGCCGGGGTTGACGGCATCGTCCTGGTGCAAGCCGCAGACACCGAGGCCGAAACGCAGTTCATGCTGTCGCTGGCGAAAGAAGACCCTCGGGTCCGCGGCGTGGTCGGCTGGACCGACATGGAGGCGCCCGACGCGCCGGACCGCCTGGCTGCGCTGGCGGCGGACCCGCTGCTGCGCGGCATCCGCCCGATATGGCAGGACATCCCGGAGGACGGCTGGTTCCTGCACCCGCGGCAGGACCCGGCCTACCGCGCGGTGATCGAGCTTGGCCTGACCTTCGACGCCCTGGCCCGGGTGCGCCACCTGCCGCTGCTGCCCCATCTGATCGAACGCCACCCGGAATTGCCGCTCGTCATAGACCACGCTGCAAAGCCCGAGATCGCCGCGGGCAACTTCGCCGTCTGGCGCAGCGGCATGGCGGAGATTGCGTCGTTCCCGCATGTCCGCTGCAAGCTCTCCGGCCTGGTGACGGAGGCGGCGCCAGGCGCCCCGGCCTCCAGCATCGCCCCCTATGCCGAGGCGCTGCTGGAGCTGTTCGGCCCGCAGCGCCTGATGTTCGGCAGCGACTGGCCGGTCGTCACCCTGCGTTGCGGCTACGCTGACTGGTGGCGCCAGGCGCAGCAGCTTGCGGCCAACTTACCGGACGCAGACCGGGGCGCCCTGTTCGGCGGCACCGCCGAGCGGTTCTATGGACTGATGGGGCGGCCTGCCGGCTGATGGCCATCAGCGTCGCGTAGGGCATCCATATCGCCCAGGTTGCTGCGCCGGTAAGCGGTGGGCCGCCGAGGTGATTGGGGCGGCTGGGACCACAATAAAGTTCCACCTCGATATCATTATGATTGCAAAACGTATGCAGAGGTGAGAAGTTAGTTTCCTGTGAACCCCTTTGGGGCGACTCCCGGGGCCCCCGCTCTAACGTCGGAAGGAGCAGCCATGCCAAGGTTCGGGCCTTCCGCCATCACGGCGCTCCTGCTGCTGGGGCTGCCGCTTTCCTGCGGCACCGGCGGGGAGCCGGCCGCCGCCGGGGCCGATCTAGGTCAGGGCTGGGACCAGGCCCGGCGCGACGCGTGGTATGAAGCCACCCAGGGATCGCGCCTGCTGCCCTGGAGCTGGGCCGCCGCGCTGGAAGCCGACAACGGCGGACGGTTCTTCGATCCGGTCAACCTGACGCGGCTTCGCTTTCTGCCGCCTGAGCCGACTTCCCGCACCGGCATGGCGGTAGGCTTCGTCAAGGATGATGGCTCCGACGCCGGCCTGCGGCGGACGAGGCTGCGCTGGTATGCCGGCCAGGGTTCGGACGAGCCTTGGCTTGGCCTGAACTGCAGCGCCTGCCACACCGCCGAGATCACTTATGGCATCAATCGGCTTCGCATTGATGGCGGCCCGACCCTCGCGGACTTTCAAACCTTCGTGGAGGAGTTCGACCGCGCGCTGGCAGCCACGCGAGACGATCCCGCCAGGTTCAACCGTTTCGCTGTCCCGGTGCTGGGCGCGCATGACACCCCGGCCAACCGCGCCCTGCTCCTGGCCGAGTTGGGCCGACTGGCGGAATGGGAGGCGAGCGCCGCCCGGCTGAACGGATCGGACGTGCGCTATGGCTACGCCCGGCTCGACGCCTTTGGCCGCATCTACAACAAGGTTGCGTTATTTGCCGACGCGCCCGACCCCACCGTGAACCCCGCCGACGCGCCCGTCAGCGTCCCGTTCCTGTGGAACACCCACCAGGCCGACGTGGTGCAGTGGAACGGCATCGCCGCGAACAGCGTCCTCGCGATCGGCGGCCACGAGTTCGATTACGGCGCCCTCGGCCGCAACGTCGGCGAGGTCACGGGCGTGTTCGGCGAGGTCGCCGTCGCCCGCAACCCGGGGCTGTCCGGCTATCGTTCCAGCGCGCAAGTGGAGAATATCGCGGCACTGGAGCACTCGCTGGAAACGCTGCGGCCTCCAGCTTGGCCCGCCGCGCTGTTCGGCCCGGTCAACGAGGCCGCGCGGACCCGCGGCGAGGCCCTGTTCGATGCCAACTGCGTCCGCTGCCATGCCAAGCTGGCGCCCACCGACCTGCGCACGAAATTCAAGGCACGGATCAACCTGTTCCGGCCCGGCGTCCCGGGCAACGAGCCGCCTGGGACCGACCCCTGGATGGCGTGCAACGCCTTTACCTACGAAGCCAAGACCGGCGACTTCGAGGGCACCAAGCGTGACCTGCTGAGCGGCCCACCCATCGGTCCCGTCGAACCCGTGGCGACCCTGCTGCGGGTCAGCGTGGCCAACACGGTCGCCGGGCAGAAGGGCGCAGCGGCCGGGGCTGCGGTGAGGACGTTCCTCGGCTTCGACCTGCGCCCGCGCGTCGCCGTCACGGAGTTCGCGCCACCGCCGGCCACGCGCCAGCAGCGGCTGGACCGCTGCATGACGGAGGACGAAAAGCTGCTCGGTTACAAGTCGCGGCCGTTGACCGGCATCTGGGCGACCGCGCCCTACCTGCACAACGGCTCGGTCCCGACGCTGTGGGACCTGCTGCTGCCGCCGGCCCAGCGCCCGGCGGCGTTCTACCTGGGCAGCCGCGAGTACGACCCGGCGAAAGTGGGATACCGGACTGAGCCTTCCCGCGAAAACAGCTTCAGGTTCGACGCGGCGGCCCAGGGCAACTCCAACGACGGGCACGACTACGGCAACGCCAGCCTCAGCGAAGACGACCGCCGGGCGCTGGTCGAGTACCTGAAGTCGCTTTAGGCGGCGGGAGTGATGCGATGCTGACCCTGGACGCCGCCGACCCTGTGACCGCACTGCCAGGCTGCGGCGTCCGGCCATCCCATGCGGCGGGCAGGACGATGGCGGACCTGGTGCAGCGGACCCGGCGTTTCATCAGTGCAGCAGCCCTGCAGACGACGGTTTCGGCGCCGCAAGCCCCAGGGATCGCCACTGGATGCCGCTGGCGCGGGCCGGATGCAAGCAGGAGCAGGGTGTGATGGATGTCTCTGGCGCAGTTTACGACACGCAGGCCGATGAGCTGCCAAGCAGCCGGGCGCAAATCCGCGCGCTCATCAGCGAGATCTGGATGCTGGTGGACTACGTGGCCGGGAGCTCCTCGCAGGGTCTGAACGCTGTCGAGGTCCCAAACGCGTTGAAGGCCGGCTCCAAGCTCACGCCTGCTGAGCTGCTGCAGGTGGTGAGCGACACGGAGGAGCGGATTGCTGCCGGAGCCGGCGCCATCCAGCCCTATGACCGGGCGCAGATGCAGATCGTCCGCGACGCGCTGAACGTCCTGGTAAGGCCGGCCTCGGGCCTGACGGTCGCCTACACGACGATGTTCGTCGGCCCTTTGCGCAGACGCGCGGCATCGCGGGTCAACCTGGCCCAGGATGCCTACAGCAACCTCGCAGGGACGGCAGATTGGCACCGCCGGTGGCAGAATCTGATCTTGGTGCTCACCATCGCGTTCACCCTCATGGCTGCTTTGGAGTCGGCTAAGGTAGCGTTCGGCAAGGCCCTGCTGCAGAACCTGGACCTGCTGCGGGCGGAGCAGGCCGCGCTGAGCGCCGAGAAGGTCAAGGTGGAATTGTCCCTTGACACGCCCGCAGCCGCTTCGCTCCGTCTTGATGAGGACGCCGGCAGCTCGTCATCACAGTTGCCGCCTGTGACGTCGTACCGGCTCTGCGACCGCGCCCTGGTGCGGTTCGCGCGGACGCAACTTCCGCCAGCCTTCATCCACCAGGGAAAGTCGGACATTCCCCCACTGTCCTATGCAACCGCCGAGGAGCGGGACGTTTGCGGGCGCGACTACATCCTGATGACCAACCTTGGCATCGTCCGTGTGGAGCTGCAGAGATACGGCCGGAACTGGGCTGGCCTGGAGGGAAGCGTGCTGGCACCGCCCGGCAGCCCCGCGGCAAGCCGTCAACCTCCAGCCGACGACGCCGGGCCAACCGGCTCGGACGACGGCCAGAAAGACAACAGCCAGAAAGACCTGGAGTTTGCGATAGTCCCGATGCTCCTGGTCATCGGCAACTTTGCCCTGCCGGTCCTATTTGGCTTGATCGGCTCGGCGATTTTCGTGATCCTGGACAACTACCTCAAAACACGCGACAGCACGCTACACCCCAGGGACTTCTTCTTGGCGTGGGTGCGACTTGCGCTCGGCCTGGTGGTCGGAGCCTGCGTCGGGCTGTTTTCCAGTTCGTACGCCCCGGTTCAGCCGGTGGCGGGAACACAGAACGCATCTGCGCTGATTGCCACGCTGACCCTGTCCGCCTCCGGAGTGGCGTTCCTGGCCGGGTTCGGTGTGGAGGCGGTGTTCTCCCTGCTGCAATCCCTTGTCAACCGAATCTTCACCCTCCCAGCCCAGGCAAAATGACCGGGGGCACCTGGTCAGCTTCGGAGCAGGCTTATGCGGCCTGTCACACAGGTGGCTTGCGGCCGTGCTAGGCCTGCTTGGTTTTTCCATCTGTGCGCAAACCTCCAGAGGTTTGCTTAGCCGGGCGACTTGATGGCCTGCCGCTGCCGGCAGCGCCTACGCCGGCCTGCCGGGCAGGGCGCCGCGCACTGCCGCCACGAACGCCGGCGTGTCCTGCAACTGCGGAACGTGGGCCAGGCCGGGCAGCTCGATGAACGATGCATCCGGCAGCAGCGCCGCCAGCTGCCGGGCCATCGCCGGGGGAGTCGCCTCGTCCAGCTCGCCCGCCGTCACGAGCACCGGGACGTGCAGCCCGCGCACGGCATCGCTGATATCGAGCGACGCCAGGGCATTGCAGGCGGCGGCGAACATCGCGGGGTCGGTTGCCAGGAACCGCTCCCGGCGCTCCGCGAGCAGCGCGGGGTTGGCCTGCTGGAACGCCGGCGAGAACAGGCGGCGCATCGCGGTGTCGGCGATGGCAGCCAGACCCTTGCTCCCTGCCGCACCCGCCATGCCGCGGAAGGCGGCGCGCCCGGGTTCGTCGAACGCAGCGCCGGTGCCAGCCAGCACGAGCCGGCTGACCAGGGCGGGATGCCGCAAGGCCAGAGTGAGGGCGACGAAGCTGCCATAGCCGTTGCCGATGACCGCGACGGGACCACCCGCCTCCTCGATCGCCGCGGCCAGCCGGTCGGCAACCGCCTCCAGCCCGGCATCCACCGGCGCCGATCCGCCAAAGCCCGGCAGGTCCGGCACCGTCACGCGATAGCTGCCCGATAATGCAGCCGCCAGCGGGGTGCAACTGCCGGCATCGGCCAGCAGCGAGTGGAACACCCAGACCGGCAGCCCCTCCCCGGTGACGGCCGCCGCAACCGTGCCGCCGGCATAGTGATGGATCATGCGCCCCTGCCTTCTTATAGGTGCGGCACGCCCTACCATGCAGCCCGCGCATGGGCCAGGCCACGCCAGGGGCATTGCAGCCCATCCGTGGAGCGGCCATCGTGCGGCGAATCAGGACGGGCCGGCAGCGGCACGGCCGCCATCGGGAGGACGTGGATGAGCGCAACAGCAAGCGTGAACGCCGGGGCGCGGCTGGACCGGCTGCCGATGTCGGCCTTCCACCATCGCATCCTGCGGCTGATCGGCCTTGGCATGTTCTTCGACGGCTTCGACATCTACCTGGGTGCCGCGGTGCTGGGGACCACGCTGCGGTCGGGGTTCTCCACCCTCGGGGAGAACGCGGCCTTCGTGTCCAGCACTTTCCTGGGCATGATGCTCGGCTCGCTGCTGACGGGGTTCCTGGGGGACCGCTACGGCCGGCGCTTCACCTACCAGGCCAACCTGGCAGTGTTCGGCCTGGCGTCGCTGGCCGCGGCGTTCGCGCCCAACATGGCCGTGCTGATCGCGCTGCGCTTCGTCATGGGCCTGGGCCTCGGGGCGGAGAACGTGGTGGGCTACTCCACCATGACCGAGTTCGTGCCGCCGGCGCACCGGGGCCGCTGGCTCGGCCTGGTCGCGGTGTTCGTCGTCACCGGCCTGCCGGTTTCGGCGCTGGTGGCCTGGGCGCTGGTGCCGGCGCTGGGCTGGCGGGCGATGTTCATCCTGGGCGGCGTCGGGGCGCTCCTGGTCTGGCGGGCGCGCAAGAGCCTGCCCGAAAGCCCGCGCTGGCTCGAAAGCGTCGGCCGCCTCAGGGAAGCCGAGGCGCTGCTGGCAACCATCGAGCGCGAAGCGTCCGGCGGTGCCCCCCTGCCGCCACCGGCACCGCCCCCCGGCTCGGCTCCGTCGCGGGCGCTGTCAACCTTGCTCGCCCCGCCGCTGCTGGGCCGCATGGTGCTGGGCTGCATCAGCCTGGTGGTCGTCAACACGCTGATCTACGGCTTCATCACCTGGCTGCCGACCTTCTTCGCCAAGCAGGGCTTATCGGTGGCGACCTCGTTCGGCTACTCGCTCATCATGGCGCTGGGAGCGCCGGCCGGGTCGCTGATCGGGGCGCTGCTGGTGGACCGCATGGGCCGGCGGCGGATGATCGTCGGCGCCGCGGCCTTGTCCATGCTGTTCGGCTGCATCTACCCCTTCGTGCACGACCCGGTGTGGCTGCCGGTGGCGGGGCTGGCGTTGACGGTGCCGATCTATGTGCTGGTCGCAGTGCTGTTCGGCGTTTACATCCCGGAGCTTTTCCCGACCGAAGTTCGGCTGCGCGCGTCCGGCATCTGCAACACCTTCGGCCGCGGCGCTACGGTGCTGACCCCGTTCCTGGTGGTGCCGTTGTTCACCGCCTACGGCGTCGGCGGCGTGCTGGCGCTGATGGTGGGGCTGCTGGCGGTGCTGATCGCCACGGTGCTGATCCTCGGCGTCGAGGCGAGCGGGCGCCGGCTGGAGGAGGTCGCCGCCGACCCCGGCGAAACGGAGGCTCCGGCAGGGGTCCCGGGGTGGACGGGGTAGCAACCCGCCCCACATCCCCGCTTCCTGTCCAGGAGACCAAGTCTTGAGCTATCCCTATATCGGCCGGCGCGAGGATGCGCGGCTGCTGACCGGCACCGGGCGTTACACGTCGGATTGGAACCTGCCGGGCCAGGCCTACGCGGCGTTCCTGCGTTCCGACCATGCCCATGCCCGCATCGTGTCGGTGGACATCGCGGCGGCACGGGAGGCGCCGGGCGTCGTCGCCGTGCTGACCGGCGCGGACGCCGCGGCGGCCGGGTATGGCCGCGGCAAGGCGGCGCTGCCCTACAAGGGGCGGGACGGCATGTCGCTGCTGACTCCGCAGGCCCCGTCGCTGGCCCAGGACCGCGCGCGTTACGTCGGCGATCCCGTCGCGCTGATCGTGGCGGAAACCGCGGCGCAGGCGCAGGACGCGGCCGAGCTGGTGATGGTGGACTACGAGACGCTGCCGGCCGTGTCCGACATGGATGCGGCGCTGGAGGAGGGTGCGCCGCAACTGCACCCCGACGTGCCCGGCAATCTGTGCTTCGACTACGAGTATGGCGACGCCGGCAGCGTGGAGGCCGCATTCGCCGGGGCGGCGCATGTGGTCGAGCTGGACCTGACCAGCGACCGCGTCGTAGGCAACCCGATGGAGCCGAAGGCGGCGCTGGCCCGCTGGGACGGCGACACGCTGGACCTGTGGACGGCGACGCAGGGCATGGTGGCGCTGCGGGATTCGCTCTGCGGCCTGACCGGCTTGCCGCCAGGCAAGGTGCGCGTGCGGGCGCAGGACGTGGGCGGCGGTTTCGGCATACGCGGCGCCGCCTATCCGGAGTATGCGGCGCTGGCGCTGGCGGCGAAGCTGACGGGTCGGCCGGTGAAGTGGACGGCGAGCCGGTCCGAGACCTTCCTCAGCGACTACCACGGACGCGGCCTGCGCATGCACGGCGAGCTGGCGCTGGACGCCGAGGGCCGGTTTCTGGCGATCCGCCACCGCTGGGTGTGCGACCAGGGCGCCTACCCCGTGGCGACGGGACCGCTGATCTCCACGCTCAACCCGGCGATGATGTGCAGCGGACCCTACCGCATCC
The DNA here is from genome assembly GCA_036398775.1 of Acetobacteraceae bacterium. Classification (GTDB taxonomy): domain Bacteria; phylum Pseudomonadota; class Alphaproteobacteria; order Acetobacterales; family Acetobacteraceae; genus DASWOJ01. Next base: position 5,159 of record DASWOJ010000296.1, on the reverse strand, counting down.
CTGCGGTCTATGGCCGGCACCGCCTGGCGCTGACCAACACCGTGCCGATCACCGCCTACCGCGGCGCCGGTCGTCCCGACATGGCCTATGCCATTGAGCGCCTGGTGGACGAGGCGGCGCACCAACTGGGCCGCGACCGCCTGGCGCTGCGGCGGCTGAACCTGCTGCCGGCGGACGCCTTCCCCTACACCCTGCCCACCGGCGGCCCGATGGCGGCGACCTACGACAGCGGCGACTACCCGGGCCTGCTCGACATGGCGACCGAGGCCGCGGACTGGGCTGGCTTCGAGGCACGGCGGGCCGAGGCCGTAACCCGTGGCAAGCTGCGTGGCATCGGCGTCGGCGTATTCGTGGAGCCGTCCGGCGGTGTGGTGCCGCGCGACGAGGTGGCGATCACCTTCGACCCCGCGGGCGGCGTGCGCGTCCACAACGTGACGCACTCCTCCGGGCAGGGCCATGAGACCGTGTTCCCGGAGATCGTCGCCGGCATCCTGGGCCTCGACCCCGCCGAGATCACGCTGCATCAGGGCGACCCGGACGGCCTGCCGCTGTTCGGCGGCGGCGCCTTTGCCTCCCGCTCCATGCTGTCGCACGGCGCCGCCACGGCGGTCGCGGCGCAGGAGGTGATACGCAAGGGCATGGACCTCGCCTCCGACGCTCTGGAAGCCGCGCCGTCCGACATCGAATACCAGGCCGGCGCCTACCGCATCGTCGGCACTGACCGCGTCGTGACTCTGCTGGAGCTGGCCCGCCCGGCGGAGGGCCAGGAAAGCGGCCCGCTGGACACCACGACCGCCCTGCCCGCCAGCCGCGCCTACCCCTCCGGCGCCCACGTCGCCGAGGTCGAGGTTGACCCGGACACCGGCGAGGTGTCGCTGCAGCGCTACGTCGCGGTGGACGATTGCGGCGTGGTGCTGAACCATACCCTGCTGGATGGGCAGATCATGGGCGGCATCGCCCAGGGACTTGGCCAGGTGCTGGGCGAGCAGTGCGTGTATGACGAGGGCGGGCAGCTCCTGTCCGGCAGCTTCATGGACTACGCCATGCCGCACGCGGAGCTGCTGCCGGGCATCACCCTGATGGAGCGTCCGGTGCCCTCGCCGAACAACGCGCTGGGCGCGAAGGGTGCCGGCGAGGCCGGAACTACCGGGTCGCTGCCGGCAGCGATGAATGCGGTGCTGGATGCGCTGTGGCCGGCGGGAGTGCAACGGCTGGACATGCCGGCATCGGCGCAGAGGGTATGGGCGGCGCTGCGTGCGGCGTCGGATCGCTGAGGTGACGATGGACGGTCCCTAGCCAAGGCAAGGTCATGCAAGTCAATGGCGGTCTTGGAATTGTGAACTCCCGGGGACGGCGGCACAGCGGTTTGTGCCGCCGCCACCATTTCCTGTGCCCGCCGCTTTTGCCTTAATTGGGAATGGGGCGCCCGCCGCGGCGCCGGCACATCGCACGGCGCCGTGGCGCCGTGCAGGGAAGCGCATCCAATGCTGTTTGCCGCATTTCTGCGTTCGGTGATCCGGTCCGGAAGCATGGTGGTGGTTGACAGCCGGGGGCGCCAGCATCGCATCGGTGATGGCAGCCTGCCCTCCCAAGTCATCCGCCTGACCCGTCCGGGCCTTGGCACTAGCCTTGCGCTCAACCCGAAGCTGTCCCTGGGCGAGGCGTATGCCGACGGCACGCTCGTGATCGAGCAGGGATCGGCGGCGGGATTGCTGACCTTGCTCGCCCGCAACCTGGACGGCTTGCCGCCGGGGCACCCGCTGAACTGGGCGGCTGCGCTGCCGGTGTGGCGTCCGCGCATCCGGATCAGCCGTGCCCGGCGCAACGTCGCACACCATTACGACCTATCGCCCGAGTTCTACGACCTGTTCCTGGATGCGGACCGCCAGTACTCATGCGCCTACTTCACCAGCCCGGCTGTGACCCTGGAAGCTGCGCAGGCCGAGAAGAAGCGGCGCATTGCGGCCAAGCTGCTGCTGGACCGGCCGGGGCTGCGGGTGCTCGACATCGGCTCCGGATGGGGCGGGCTGGCGCTGTTCCTGGCCGGGGACGCCGGCGCCGACGTGACCGGCATCACGCTGAGCGCCGAGCAGCACCGGGAGAGCACGGGGCGGGCTGCCGGTGCCGGGATGGCCGACCAGGTGCGTTTCGCGCTACGCGATTACCGGCAGGAGACCGGGACTTACGACCGCATCGTCTCGGTCGGCATGTTCGAGCATGTCGGCCGCGCCAGCTATGACGCCTACTTCGCCAGCGTCCGCGGCCTGCTGCGCGAGGACGGGGTGGCGTTGCTGCACTCCATCGGCGATAGCGGCACGCCGGGACCGATCAACCCATTCATCCAGAAGCGCATCTTCCCCGGTGCCGCGATCCCGTCGTTGTCCGAGGTGCTTGCGTCGGTCGAGCGCAGCGGCCTGCTGGTGACGGACATCGAGATCATGCACCTGCACTACGCCGAAACCCTGCTGCGCTGGCGCGAGCGCTTCGTTGCGAACCGGGCGGAGGCGGTGCGGATGCAGGGCGAGCGGTTCTTCCGGATGTGGGAGTTCTACCTGGCGATGTGCGAGGTCGGGTTCCGCGAGCGCACCAGCATGGTGTTCCAGATGCAGTTGACCCGGCGGAAGGGGGCAACCCCGCTGGCCCGCGACTACATGACGGGCCGGGTGCATCCGGCTCCGGCCCGCGCCGCCGCGCAACAAGCCATGGCGCACGGAGACGGCGGTGCTTGAAACCTCTGGTCTAGCAGGCCGTGGCGAAACGCCTACTGCGGTCTGTCTGGCCTGATAAAGGCTACAAACCTGGTGCGGTGCGCGTTGGCACGGGACGCCGCGTCCTAGGATGGGGAAAGCCTGCTGGTCCAGTCCACAGCCAACGTAGCGCAGGCTGATTTAGAGCTGTCATATTGGATGGGTGGCGTCACGCAAGACCCGACGCGCCGGGCGCCAAGGGGTGCAAGCGTGTTGATCTAATGCCAGCTTAACAATTGGCTAATGTTGCTAACTGAAGGCTACTGGCCTTTCAAGCGGACGTAATGCAAACCGATGGCGTGCCGTCCCGCACCGGACCGTAACGCGCGGTCCCCGCCGGTCCGAATTGAATCACAGACGAAAGTTCATCCCAATGAACGTGCTCGCCACCGCCGACATTGATCCGTCCGTCGAGACACCCGAGCCATTCTCGGTCTCAACCAGCGTCTCGCTGCAGGAGCGGCGTTACCGGACGATCAAGAACGGTGACATTTTCGGGGTGTTCGACCACGGCGGCGATATTCTTGCCGGGGTGGGAGGCACGGACGGGCTGTATCATCAGGACACCCGGCATCTGTCCCGATTCGACCTTACCCTCGCCGGCCGCCGTCCGCTGCTGCTCAGCTCCGCGCTCGGCATGGACAACGTGATGCTTACGTCCGACCTGTCCAACTCCTCGGCGCTGGACCTCGGCGCGAACGCGCTGGACCAAGGCGTCATCCACGTCCAGCGCTCGCTGTTCTTGGGCGACGGGATGTGCCACGGGCGGCTCGCGGTCCGGAACTTTGCCTTCGCGCACCACCGGGTCCAGTTGGAGCTGCGGTTCGAAGCAGACTTCGCCGACCTGTTCGAGGTGCGCGGGATGCGCCGAGAGCAGCGGGGCCGGATGCTTCCCGCCGTTCTAGCCGACGACGCGGTCACGCTGTCCTACCAGGGCCTGGACGGCGTCATCCGCGCCACGCGCCTGGCGTTCGAGCCTGCGCCGCAAACGATCACCGCCAAGAGCGCGGTGTTCGACCTGCAACTGCCTCCGCATGGCCAGACGACGATCTTCTTCGGAGTGGCGTGCGTGCCGCAGGCCGCAGCCCCGCTCCGCCCCCGTGCGGCGTTCCTGGAGGCCTATGTCGGCACCAATCGCCGCCTGCGCGCCAGCACCGCCCGCGCGGCCAAGATCTCGTCCCGGCACGAGGAGTTCGACGAGACCATGCGGCGCTCGGCCAACGACCTGCGGATGCTGGTCACCGAGAAGCCGACCGGCCCCTACCCCTACGCCGGCATCCCCTGGTTCAGCACCGCGTTCGGGCGGGATGCGCTGATCACCGCGCTGCTGATGCTGGCGGTGGACCCTATGCTGGCCTCGGGGGTGCTGCGTTACCTCGCGCAGGAGCAGGCAACCGAGTTCGACCCGGCATCCGAGGCCGAGCCTGGCAAGATACTGCACGAGATGCGCGGCGGCGAGATGGCGGCGCTGCGCGAGGTGCCGTTCCGGCGCTACTACGGCAGCGTGGACTCGACGCCGCTGTTCGTCATGCTGGCGGGCGCCTACCTGGACCGCACCGGCGACCTTGCCACCGTGGAGGCGCTATGGCCGCAGATTGACCTGGCCCTTGGCTGGATGGACCGCCGGGCGGACGCCGACGGCTTCGTCAGCTATCAGCGCAGCACCGAGGACGGGCTGTCCAACCAGGGCTGGAAAGACAGCTACGACGCCGTGTCCCACGCCGATGGCACGCTGGCGCGGGGCGCCATCTCGTTGTGCGAGGTGCAGGGCTACGTCTATGCGGCGCGGGTCGCCGGGGCAGCCATCGCCACGCGGATCGGGCTTGACGGGCAGGCGGCGGAGCTGCGCGCCAAGGCCGCGGACCTCAAGCGGGCGTTCGAGGCGCGGTTCTGGTGCGAGCGGCTCGGCACCTATGCGCTGGCGCTGGATGGGGACGGGCAGCAGTGCCAGGTCCGCTCGTCCAATGCGGGACACCTGCTGATGACCGGCATCATCCCGCAGGACCGCGCCCGCCAGGTCGTGGAAGGGCTGATGGACGCCGGACAGTTCACCGGCTGGGGCATACGCACGCTTGCGGCTGGCGAGGCGCGCTACAACCCGATGTCCTACCACAACGGCTCCGTCTGGCCGCACGACAATGCGATGATCGCGCTCGGCATGGCCCGCATGGGCCTGCGCGCGGAGACGACGCGGCTGTTCGAGGCGATCTATGCCTCGTCGCGGGCCACGGACCTCAACCGGTTGCCGGAACTGTTCTGCGGCTTTCCCCGCCGTCCCCGCCAGGGGCCGACGTCCTACCCAGTGGCATGCACGCCGCAGGCCTGGGCAGCCGCATCCCTGCCGGCGCTCGTACAGGCCTGCCTTGGCCTTAGCTTCGACCCGGCCACCCGCGCCGTACGGTTCGACTCGCC
>DASWOJ010000295.1:0-3114 GCA_036398775.1 Acetobacteraceae bacterium | reverse complement strand
GGTTTTCCGCACGAATGTCCATCGGGATTTCACGGTCTGGTCAGAGGGCTATGCCGGGGCGAGCGTGGACGAGATCATCACCAACCACGGCCTAAGCCGCAGCCTCATCAATGCGATCCTGCTTCGTGGGGACCGGGCCGTGCGCAAGGCGCACACGCTGGACAAGACGATCCCACTCCCGCCCGACCCGATAGGCGGGCCTTGACCGCCGAACCGGCCGACGGCGAGTACTGGGTTGTGCTTCGCCTGGCTGACAACACCCGGGCCGTCGCCGTCGCAACGCAGATCGGCACGGACATAAGCTGGGTGCTCCTCGATGAGCTGGCCGACCCGTCCGACGTGGAACCCCTCTTCCGGGTGGACCTGTATGCGGACGGCGACCGCCCTTCATGAGCGCATGGGTCAAGGTGGCATTTCTCGATTTTCCGCCGAAATGCCACCCGAGCCTTCCACGGTTTGTTCCACCCCTCGCGGAAAAGCCTGGGATGTGGAGTGTTGAACGCTGCGGCGAACCGAAAAGGATGTGAGACATGGGCTACACCCGCGAGCAGATTGGAGAAGTCGAGAGGGGCAGTGTCAGCAGCAAGACCAAGGAGCGGCTTGGGCTGGTGCTCATTCAGCACGGACAGGAACATGGACGCGACGAAACGCAAATCGTGATTGCGGCTCCGCTGTCCTGGCAGAGAGGCCGCCGCCGCAGCTTGGAACTGATCGCTGCAGGGGTGGACCCCGACGACATAAGGGTGTTTCAGGTGGCAAGCCCGTTTGAAAAGCCGGCGGCCGTTGGAGATGCCGGCGCACTCCATTCGCTGTATTGGCCGCTATGGTGGACGGCCGCGGATGACGCGCTGCTAACGGCCTCCGGCCTGATGAAGCCAGCCTATGCCGCGGCAGTGCTGGCCATCGGTGAAAGAGGCCTGGCGGATCAGGTCAATCGGAATGGTCGGCGCCAGGGTTAGCTACACTGTACCTGATGCCCACTTCCTTTCGGTGCCAGCTCGCCAACACCTTGGGCGTTGTCAGCACCGCTTCCTGTTCATCCGGCCCGGTCCGCTTTTCATGCGACCCGACGAGCACGACCTGTTTTCCGTAATACATCCCAGCCAGCGTGATGGCCCGTCGAGCGTCAGCTTCCGTCCTGACCCGCAGGGTGCTTGTGCCCTTCAACGCCCGGTTGGTCGCATTGCCGTCATTCCAGCGGTATGAGTGCGGCAGGGTGTCCCCGATTGCTACGGTTGCAGACGCATCTGTGACAGGATGCGGCGACATGATCCGCAGGCCATGGTGCCTGTGCGGGCTGGACCGGACAACGTCCATGATCTCCTGGACGTGCCGCTGGTCGCCATACCACTTGCTGGCGGATGGCCGGCTGTCTTCGTGAGGCGCCACCGTTGTTCCGTCCGAGCGGGTGTAGCCCTTGATGCTGGCTTTCAAGAATAGAACGGGCTGCGTCATCAGAACATGCTCCCCTGTTCTTCCGGCGTCGCCTTTTCCGGCGCCGGCGGCACATGCACTTCCTGGCCGCCCGCCGGCGTCTCCCGCGTGCGTGCGCCTGGCAGGTGCTTTTCGCTTGCGTCAGTGGGCCGCCAGCCGCCCGCGGCCGGCGCCGGGTCCACTGACGGGTGCAGCGGCGCCGCGGCGTCCAGGGTGCCGGCACGCGCCCGGGAAAGGTATCCCGCGACGCCCGTGTCATCCAGGCCTTCCAGCGGCGACGTCATGATGCTCCGCAGCTCATACTTCTCCGCCAGCCGCTTCCGGCCGCGCCGTTCCGCCGCGTGGTTCGCCACCACGTCCAGCAGCTCGACATCCTCAGTCTGACCCATCCGATGGATGCGGCCGTTCCGTTGTGCGTGGACCATGGCCGTCATCGGCGTGTCGTATTGCGCCAACCATTTTCCCCTCTGTAGATTCGCCCCGACGGCGCCGGCGTCGCTCATAACGATCACGTCATGGTGGCCGTCCTGGTACTCCCGCTTCTTGCGATCCTTTTCCTTGGAACTGTCCCCGCCCGTCAGGGTCACGACACGGTGCCCGTCCGCCTTCAACCGGGCCTCAATTTCCTTCACCCGGTCCAGGTGGTGGCAAAACACCACGCCAGGACGCCCCTTGCGGTCCCGCGCGAGCTTAGCGACGGCCTCAGTCTTCGAGGCACCGGACAGGGCGTGGTGGACGGCGGTGTTGTGCAGGATGCCGATGCTTCGATTGAGGGTCTGGCCGATTTCCTCGTGGGTCGCGGGGTCAGCCCCGCTGAAGCTGCCCGGCGAGAGCGTTTTGAGGGCGTTGACGTCCACGCCACCCTTCATCCGGGCGAGGCGCGCAGCAGCCGCCGCGCTGTCCAGCGATCCCAGGTGCTCGTGCTGCGCCGGGTCCAGCTCCACCGGGACCTCCGTCCGGTGCGCCTTCACGCCGGGGTCAATGCTGCCCGTGTAGAAGTGCCGCGCCATCTCCCGCTTCAGGCCGTCCTTGGCGGCCGGCGTGTCCACGCCATACTTCCGCGTGAAGGCGTCCCGGTCCGAGTAGCGGTCCGGGTCCATCTTCGAGAGCACGTCAAACGCCTCGCTGGCGTCGTTCTTGACCGGGTCCGCCGTCATCGAGACGTACGTGCCCATGCCGTGCGCCACCCCGTCTAGGACGTTGGCCATGCGGCTGTTGTCCTTCCCCTGCCGGTTCAGCAGCGTGTGGCCCTCGTCCACTGCCATGTAATCATGGTGGATGCCTTCGGCCTCCATCACGCCGCGCATGTAGGCTTTGCGCTCCGCCGGCTTCATCGCGTCCAGCTTTTCGGCGACGGCGTCCGGCGTGGTGCCCTCCCGCTGGGACGCCAGGTGCAGCAGATCGTCTCTCAGGCTTTGGTGCGTCACCACGTTGAAGTCCATCTTGGGGTCCTTCAGCGCCGCGATGCGCTCCGCCCGGCTGGCGCCGGGGTCGCAGTGCCAATTGAACTTGCCGGCTTCCAGCAGCGTCAACGCCTCACCGTGGAACTGGCCTTGGACTATGGAGGGCACCGCGAACAGGCCGCGCTTGGCCTTGCCCTTGCCCTGCAGGTGCGTGAAGGCGGACAGGGCAATCGAGGTTTTGCCCGACCCCACGCCCATCCCCAGCATCGTGCGGCCG
>DASWOJ010000294.1:0-4646 GCA_036398775.1 Acetobacteraceae bacterium | reverse complement strand
CCTCGCCCTTGGTGACGGCGGTGCGGAAGTCCACGTCCGGAAGCAGAATGTAGCCGACTTGCCGCCCAACTCCCGCGAAACGCGCTTCAGGAAGTCGGCGGCCGCCTAGGCCACCAATATCCCGGCACGGATCGAACCGGTGAACGACATCATGTCGAGATCGGGATGCGCGGACATAGCGGCGCCCACGGTCAGGCCGTCGCCGTTCACCAGGTTGAGCACGCCCTTGGGCACGCCCGTTTCGTGCAATGCTTCGGTGAACAGGATCGCGTTCAGCGGTGCGATCTCGCTCGGTTTCAGCACATGGTGCAGCCAGCCGCCAAAGCAGGCGCCACCTTGCAGACGATTTGATTGATCGGTCAGTTCCATGGCGTGATCAGGATGTCGGCGTATGATGTCGAGGCAAGGAAAGCTCGCCGCAGCAGCACCGGTTCGTCAGGCAGGATGCCAAGGTCGAACAGATCGATCCCTGGCGACTGGGTCAGGGCTGTCAGCATGGACCGATTTAAGTCGTGGACGCGTCCCAACTGGAGGCTGGTGCCCAACGGGCTGAGTTCGGATCCCGTCGAAGCAAGGGCCACTCGAACGGACCGACCAACGAGGCACTCCATTTGTCCCACAGCAGCCGCCAGCGCGATGTGGCGCACATCTAGTTCCTATCCTGGACGCAGGATGGCCGCACCCTCAGCCACATCGTCGCCGCACCGTCGGATGTTCTGGCCAGGGCTGGCAGGGACCTCAAGCACCATCCCACCTATGCCCAGTGGCACCGCCTCGTGCATCACGACGGTGTTAGCGTCGGCAGGGACAGGCAACAGGTCAAGACACGGATAGGTAGCGTTGACAGATCCGCAGTTGTCGATCCATTCTCGGCGCCAACGATCTTGCGAAACCCGCATCCTCCCAGGCTGACGAGGGGGAGGCCACGGCGCCCGGCTGGACGTTCTAGCGGCCTGGATAGATTTGCCTACGGTATATGGATCTCTACGTATACTTATAGGGACGTTGCGACTTTCGCTCAGCGTGCCGTTTAGAGCAAGTTGGCCGGAATCAATGCCCGGCGTTGGTAAGTCAAACGGTAGGCACACAGCAATATTGCGGCGACAGGTGCCATACGCGCTGAATTGCCCCCGGACCACCAGCTTCACAGTGGGCAATGGCGCGAATGTCCGGGTGCACGCCAGCATAAATGACCAGCTTCGTCTGCCGCTCACGATACGGCAACACAGGTCCGGAATACCGACGCGGCGGGCGTCGCTTTTCTTGGAGACCGTCAGGGTAACACAGCATCACCCTGCGTCGCTTGCTCCCTGGCCGCTGGCTTCCGCAAGGGCGGTTGCCCGGACGACAGGGCTTGCCGCAGCAGGCCACGTCCGCATCGCCTCCGCCACGAGCGGGTCCAGGCCGGGGCCTCCCGCCCTGGCGTGCTCCCGGAATGACAAGCGCATTCCCGGCGTCCAGAACGCCACGATATGGTCCCTGATGCCGGCGTAGGCTTCCTCCTGCGGATAAGCACGGAAGAAATCGGCGACTTGGTTGGCCATACGCGCCATCACTTCGACCTTCATGGTGCTGCCCCCTTGCCGCCGGCCTAGTCCGCGTCGCCCAGCGCCGGGGCTATCCGGGTCAGCGACACGTCCTCTTCGAAGAACCGCGCCTGCCAGTCGGAGGGCCGGTTGGTCCGGCGCACCTGCACGGCCGTCACCTTGTATTCCGGGCAGTTGGTCGCCCAGTCGGAGAAGTCGGTCGTGATGACGTTGGCGCCGGTCTTGGCATGGTGGAATGTCGTGTAAACCACGCCTGGCTGCATCCGCTCGCTGATGCGGGCACGCAGCGCAATGTCGCCGGACCGGCTCTCCAGCCCAACCAAGTCCCCATCGTTGATCCCGCGGCTTTCAGCGTCGAAGGGGTGGATCTCCAGCACATCCTCCTCATGCCAGCGGCTGTTCTCGGTGCGGCGTGTCTGCGCCCCGACGTTATACTGGCTCAGGATGCGCCCGGTGGTCAGGATCAGCGGGAACAGGGCGCCGGTACGCTCCTGTGTCGGCACGAACTCGGTCAGCATGAACCGCCCCTTGCCGCGGACGAAGCGGTCCACGTGCATCATCGGCGTGCCCAGCGGGGCCGCGTCGTTGCACGGCCATTGCAGCGACCCAATCGCGTCCAGCTTGGCATACGACACCCCGGCAAAGCTCGGGGTCAGGCGCGCGATCTCGTCCATGATCTCGCCGGGATGGCCGTAGCTCATCGGGAAGCCCAGCGCGTTGGACAGCGCCATCGTCGCCTCCCAATCCGCCAGCCCGCCCAGCGGCGACATCACCTTGCGCACCCGGTTGATCCGCCGCTCGGCATTGGTGAAGGTGCCATCCTTCTCCAGAAACGACGATCCCGGCAGGAAGACGTGGGCATACTTGGCCGTCTCGTTCAGGAAGATGTCCTGCACGACGACGCACTCCATCGCCCGCAGCCCGGCGGTCACGTGCTGGGTGTCGGGGTCGGACTGCGCGATGTCCTCACCCTGGATATACAGCGCCTTGAAGCTGCCCTCCACAGCGTCGTCCAGCATGTTTGGGATGCGCCGGCCCGGGTCTGCGGACAGCGCCACGCCCCAGGTAGCCTCGAACATCTCCCGCGTCGCATCGTCGGAAACGTGGCGGTAGCCGGTCAGCTCGTGCGGGAAGCTGCCCATGTCACAGGCGCCCTGAACGTTGTTCTGGCCACGTAGCGGGTTCACCCCGGCGCCCAGCTTGCCGATGTTGCCGGTCGCCATGGCCAGGTTCGCCATCGCCATCACGGCCGTGGTGCCCTGGCTGTGCTCGGTGACGCCCAGGCCGTAGTAGATGGCCGCGGCGCCCCCGGTGGCGAACAGCCGCGCCGCGGCGCGCACCTCCGCCGCAGGCACGCCAGTCAGGACCTCGCTGGCCTCGGGCGAGTTATGCTCCTGGGCGATGAAGCGTGCCCAGCTCTCGAACTCCTGCAAGTCGCACCGCTCCCGCACGTAGTCCTCGGCGATCAGGCCCTCGGTGACGACGACGTGGGCCAGCGCGTTGAGCAGGGCGACGTTGGTGCCGGGCAGCAGCGGCAGGTGGTGCTGCGCCTCGATGTGCGGCGAGCGCACGAGGTCAATGCGCCGCGGATCGGCAACGATCAGCTTGGCGCCGTCGCGCAGCCGTTTCTTCATGCGGGACGCGAACACCGGGTGGCCGTCGGTCGGGTTGGCACCGATCACCAGGATCACGTCGGAATGCTCGACGGACGCGAAGTCCTGTGTCCCCGCCGAGGTCCCCAACGTGGTGCTGAGGCCATACCCGGTCGGCGAGTGGCAAACGCGGGCACAGGTGTCCACGTTGTTGTTGCCGAACGCGCCGCGGATCAGCTTCTGCACGAGGAACGTCTCCTCGTTGGTGCAGCGGGACGAGGTGATGCCGCCGACGCTGTCCCGCCCGTGCGTGGCCTGGATGCGCTTGAACTCGCTGGCGGCGTGGGCGATGGCCACCTCCCACGACACTTCCTGCCACGGGTCGGTGATCGCCGCACGGATCATCGGCTTGGTCTTGCGGTCCTTGTGGGTGGCATAGCCGAAGGCGAAGCGTCCCTTGACGCAGGAGTGCCCGGCATTCGCCTTGCCGTCCTTGCAGGGGACCATACGCACCACGGTCTCGCCCTTCATCTCCGCCTTGAACGAGCAGCCGACGCCGCAATAGGCGCAGGTCGTGACTACCGAATGCTCCGGCGTGCCGAGCGCGATGACCGACTTCTCATTCAGCGTCGCCGTCGGGCAGGCCTGCACGCAGGCACCGCAGGACACGCACTCCGACCCCATGAAGTCGGTGCCGCCGGCCGAGATCTTGGACCCGAAGCCGCGCCCCTCCATCGTCAGCGCAAAGGTGCCCTGGATATCCTCGCACGCCCGCACGCAGCGGGAGCAGGCGATGCACTTGCTGGCCTCGAAGGTGAAGTACGGGTTGCTGGCGTCGGTCGGCGCGTCCAGGTGGTTCTCGCCCTCGTAGCCATAGCGTACGTCGCGCAGGCCGACCTTGCCCGCCATGTCCTGCAACTCGCAGTCGCCGTTGGCCGAGCAGGTCAGGCAGGTCAGCGGGTGGTCGCTGATATACAGTTCCATCACGCCCCGGCGGCGCTTGGCGATGGCGCCGTTCTCGGTATGGACGACCATGCCCTCCTCGGCGGGCGTGGTGCAGGACGCCGGGTAGCCGCGCCGCCCCTCGATCTGCACCAGGCACAGCCGGCACGACCCGAACGGCTCCAGGCTGTCCGTCGCGCACAGCTTTGGCACTTGCGTGCCCATCACCGCCGCGGCGGCCATGACGGACGTGCCTTTCGGCACCGTCACGCCCTGCCCGTCAATGGTCAGCGTCACGGTCGTCTCGGCCACCCGGATGGGAGTACCGGTGTCCAACTCGCGGATCAGGGCCATGGCTGCTCTCCTTATTCCGCGGCCACTGGCAGGGCGCGGTGGAAATCCTCGGGAAAGTGGGTCAGCGCGCTGTTGACCGGCACGGGCGTCAGGCCGCCCATGGCGCACAGCGAAGCGTCAGTCATCAGTTCGCACAGGTCGTCCAGCAGGGCGAAGTTCTTGGCCGGCTCGATGCCGGCGATGATGCGGTCAACGACCTCGACGCCGCGGA
>DASWOJ010000293.1:0-21304 GCA_036398775.1 Acetobacteraceae bacterium | reverse complement strand
TGGCTGGCGCGGGCCGGAGGCTGGCCGATCTGGGCGGCGCTGCCGGCCGCGGCCGTCGCGTCCGGCGTGCTGGCCGTCGTGCTGGACTGGTTGCTGCTCAGCCGGCTGCGCCGCATCCATGCGCCGGAGCTGTCCTCGCTGATGGTGACGCTCGGCGGCGTGCTGGCGCTCTATTCCGCGCTGACCGCCTGGCTCGGCCCCGACATTCGCCGCCTGCCGCCCGGCGCCATCAGCGCGGATGCGTTCCAGTTCGGCGACATCCGCGTCACTGCGGCGCAACTGCTGATCCTGGGGGCGACGGCGGTGCTGGTCGGCGCGCTGCTGCTGCTGATGCAGGGCACCCGCCTGGGCCTGGCGATCCGCGCGATGGCGGAGAAGCCCGATGCGGCTGAGCTCATGGGCATCAACACCGGACGGGCGGCAGCGCTGGTGTCGTTCATCTCGGGCGCCCTGGCCGGGGCAGGGGGCGTGCTGATCGGGCTGAACTTCAATGCCATCCACCCCTACATGGGCGAGCAGATGATGCTGCGCGGCTTCGTCGTCATCATCGTCGGCGGGCTGGGCGACATACGCGGCGCGCTGCTGGCCGGGCTGGCGCTGGGCATGATCGAGGTGCTGACGGCGGCGTTCGTGTCGTCGTCGCTAAAGGAGGCGGTGGCGTTCCTGATCCTGGTCGCGGTGCTGTGGACCCGGCCCGCCGGGCTGTTCGGCCGCGCCGTGGTGCGGCGGGCATGATGGCCCTGCTCCTTCCCCCTCTCCCTCCGGGAAAAGGCCGGGGTGAGGGGGTCTGTGCCGCGGAGCGGGGCGCCCCCGGCGCTGCTGGCGCACGGCCCTTCACCGGACCAGGCCGCGCTTGCCCGCCCCCTCACCCCAACCCTTTCCCGGAGGGAGAGGGAGCAGGAGCCCGCACCCTGGCGTCCGGTGTCGTCGCATGATCCCGCCCTGGCTGGACGACCTCCTATGGACCTACCAGAACCTGGTCCATGCCCTGGGCATCAACGGCCTGCTGGCACTGTCCATGTACGTGGTGCTGGCCGTCGGGCAGCTCTCGCTGGGACAGGCGGCGTTCATGGGGCTGGGCGCCTACTCCTCCGCCCTGATGACGCTGCAGCTCCATCTGCCGTTCCTGCTCGTGCTGCCGCTATCGGCTGTGGTCCCCGTGCTGTTCGCGCTTGCCATCGGTGTGCCGACGCTGCGGCTGGCGGGCGTTTACCTCGCCATCGCCACCATCGGCCTGGGCGAGGTGCTGCGGGCGGTCTATCTCAACGTGGACCTGTTCGGTGGGGCGCTCGGCCTGTCCGGCATCCCAGAACGCGGCGAGACCTGGATGATCTACGGCCTGCTCGCCCTCGCCGTGCTGGCGCTGTGGCTGGTCGGACGCAGCGGCGTCGGCAGGGCGATGGAGGCGATGCGGGAGGACGAAACCGCGGCGCAGGTGATGGGCGTGCCCGTCCGCCGCTACAAGATGGGCGCGCTGCTGGCCTCCGCCGTGCTGGCGGGGCTGGCGGGATGCCTGTCCGCCCACGTCAGCAGCTTCATCGGCCCGAACGAGTATGGCTTCGAGCCTGCGGTGACGATCCTGTCCTACGTGCTGCTGGGCGGGCTGGGCACGCCGCTGGCGCCGGTGCTGGGCGCCTGGGTGCTGACCCTGCTGCCGGAGCTGCTGCGCGGCGTTTCCGACATCCGGCTGGTGCTGAACGGCGTCATCATCGTGTTGGCGGTGCTGTTCCTGCCCGGCGGGCTGCTGCCGCTGCGCATGAAGCGGCGTGCGGCATGACGACGGCACGCCGCCGTCATCGCGCCGCGCGCAGCGCCGCTGCAATCCAGGGGCCGCCAGCACCGCTCGTGCCGCCCCTGGACCACCCCGCCGCAAGCCGCCCGCAATGACGGATCATCCGCCCCTGCCCGAACTGCCCCTGCCCGAACTGCCCCTGCTCGAGCTGCGCGGCCTGACCCGGCGCTACGCCGGGCTGGTCGCGGTCGGCGGCGTGGACATGCAGGTCCAGCCCGGCGGCGTCCATGCCGTGATCGGCCCCAACGGCGCCGGCAAGACCACCCTGTTCAACCTGGTCAGCGGCCTGGTCGCGCCCAGCGCCGGGCGCATCCTGCTGGACGGTCACGACATGACGGCGCTGCCGCCGGACCGCCGGGCGGCGCTCGGGCTGGGGCGCACCTTCCAGAACATCCGCGTCTTCACCGGCATGACGGTGCTGGAGAACGCGTTGACCGGCCTGCACGCCCGCCTGCGCGCCGGGCTGCTGACGACTGTCCTGCGCCTGCCGCGCTTCCGGGCGGAGGAGCGCGCCGCCGTGCAGCAGGCGCGCGCTGCCCTGGACCTGGTGGGCCTGGCCGACAAGGCGGAGCAGCGGGCCGGCGCCCTGTCCTATGGCGACCAGCGGCGGCTGGAGATCGCCCGCGCCATGGCCCCCAACCCGCGCCTGCTGCTGCTCGACGAGCCTGCGGCCGGCATGAACCCGGCGGAAACCGAGGCCCTCGCCACCCTCGTGCGCTCCCTGCGCGGACGCACGACCGTGCTGCTGGTGGAGCACGACATGGGCTTCGTCATGGACATCTCCGACCGGGTGACGGTGCTGAACTTCGGCCGGCTGATCTGCGAGGGCACGCCGGCGGAGGTGCGGGCGGAGCCGGCGGTG
This sequence comes from Acetobacteraceae bacterium, assembly GCA_036398775.1. Classification (GTDB taxonomy): domain Bacteria; phylum Pseudomonadota; class Alphaproteobacteria; order Acetobacterales; family Acetobacteraceae; genus DASWOJ01. The sequence continues at coordinate 18,650 of DASWOJ010000293.1, read as the reverse complement.
ATCGAGGCCTACCTGGGCCACAAGGTCGCCGCCCGCCTGGCTGCCGGCGCCAAGTCTGGTGTCCGAGGTGCCGGGCTGCGGGACGCCGGATGACTGCCGGGCTGGAAGTCGAGGGATTGCAGGTCGCCTACGGCCGCATCCGCGTCCTGCACGGCATCACGCTGCGGGTCGGCGCCGGTCAGGCCGTATGCCTGATCGGCGCCAACGGCGCGGGCAAGACGACGACGATGCGCGCCATCTCCGGCCTGGTGCGCCCGCAGGCCGGCCGCATCCGGTTCGGCGCGGACGACATCACCGGCCGCGCCGCCCACCGGATCGCCGCCGCCGGGCTGCGCCAGGTGCCGGAGGGCCGCCAGTGCTTCGCCGAGCTGACCGTGGCCGAGAACCTGCTGCTGGGCGCCTACCTGGTGCCTGGCCGGACCGAGGTCGCCCGGCGGCAGGAGGCGGTGCTGGCGCGCTTCCCCCGGCTGCGCGAGCGCCTGGGCCAGGCCGCCGGCTCCATGTCGGGCGGGGAGCAGCAGATGCTCGCCATCGGCCGCGCCCTGATGGGAAGCCCGCGCCTGCTGCTGCTGGACGAGCCGAGCATGGGCCTGGCGCCGCTGTTCGTGGAGGAGATCTTCGCGATCATCGCCGCGCTGAAGGCGGACGGGACGACGATCCTGCTGGTGGAGCAGAACGCCTCCGCCGCGCTGGAAGTGTCCGACCATGCCTATGTGCTGGAGACCGGGCGCATCGTGCTGTCCGGTGCGGCGGCGGAGGTGGCGCAGGACCCGGCTGTCGCGGCGGCCTACCTGGGCGGCTGACCGCCGCCCTGATCACGTCTTCGGTTACGAAACGTAAATGCTGGACCAGCCCAGCCGATGCGCCTTAAATCTGCCACCAGGCAGCATCATCTTGATGAGGCTGGGGCACTGGCGCCCCTCCTAATATCACTAGGTGTCAACCATGACGCGAGCTGGTCGGTTCCTGATCGCACTTCCTGTCCTAGCCATGACGGCGCTGGCGCCCGTGGCTGCGGATGCACAATATTATCGTGGCGGCTATGGCGGCTACCGTGGAGGCTACGGTGGTTATGGCTATGGCCATCGCGGCTTCGGCTATGGCGGCGCCATCGTCGGCGGTGCCCTGCTGGGCCTGGGCATCGGCGCCCTGGCGGCCCGGCCCTACTACGCCCCGCCGCCGGTATACTACGCCCCCCCGCCGCCGGTAGTGTATGCTCCCCCGCCAGTCTATTACGCCCCTGGCTACTACTACCGCTAACCGTCATCCTTCTCCCTCTCCCTCTGGGAGAGGGTCGGGGTGAGGGAAGCCAGGCGCGCGCCAAAGCCCTTATCGCCGCCAACCAAGCAAAACCAGTCAGCAACATGAGGTAAATTTACTTACCCCTACCCTCATGAAAACATTGACTAACTGCTGCCCGGTCAGTCTAGCGATCAGCCAGTGACTCAGCCCACTCCGTAATTGCAACGCCTAATTGCTCCGGTGCGTCAAGCGGGACCAAGTGACGGCTGCCCGCAATGGTTCGCAGCATCGCACCTGGAAACAAGGGCATCGTCTCCCGCTCCTGCACTTCAGGCCCAAGAGCTTGGTCCTCGGCGCCAGCCACCACCAGCACCGGCACGGCAACCTGCCCAGCAAGGGCACGCAGGTTCTCCCTCGATCCCTTGTCCAGCCAGGCCAGCCATCCCCGCCGCGAGGCCCGCAGGTGGTCGGCGGCAATCCGGTCAGCTACCGGGCCGTCGCCATGACGGCTGATGGTGCGTGCAACCTCCTTCGCCGCATCCGGGTTGTTCCAGGCGGCGCGCAGCTTGGCGCGGTCCTCCTCCGTCATCGGTTCCGGTCCAGGCGGGGAAGGGGCGACCATCACCAGCCCGCGCAACCCTGGCGGCCGCCGCGCAGCCACTGCCACCGCCACCTTGCCGCCCATGCTGTGCCCAACAAGGATGCATCCATCCCGCAGCAGCGGCATCATGTCGTTGGCGTAGTCCGCCACCCGCATCGGTCCGCCCGGCGGCGCGTCTCCGAACCCGCGAAGGTCCGGCGCCGAGCAGTTGCCGCCAAGCAGCGCCGTCAACGGTTCCCAGGACCGGGCCGAGCCGCCGAAATAGTGCAGCAGCACCCAGCTTGGTTCCCGGGCGGTCAGACCTCCACCTTCAGCTCCGCCGGGCGGCTGGTCAGTTCCAGGAACTCGCCGTGCGGCATCAGGCTGATCTGGCCGAACTCCTGCACCATGGCGCGGAACTCCGCCTCCACCAGGCGCGGCTTGCGGTCCAGGTCATACAGGCCGCACCTGAACACCCGGTCGTTCTTTTGGGCCAGCTCCGAGTCCCAATCCACCTGGTCAATCAGGCTATACCAGGTGAAGCCCAGCACCGGCACGCCGTCGGCCCGCATCCGCATCACGTTGACCCACTGCTTCAACAGCCAGGACGGCGCGGCGTCCGGGTCTTCCACGTTGGTCTCGGTGTAGAACACCGGGCGCTTGTAACGGGCGTAGTACTCGTGGGTGATGGCATACCAGCCCGCCACGTCCTCCGCCGGCATCATGCTGCCGTCTGGCTTCATGATCCGCTCATTGCGGCCATAGTAGTCGTTGCCCATGATCTGGTGGCCCGGCGGCTCCCCCTTCATGAACCAGTCGTATTCCGCCCGCGTCAGCCCGTTGTCACACATCCACATGCAGACCTCGCTGTCCGGCGGATTGGCATACAGCAGGTCGAGCGAGATGAAGCGCTGCTTGTTGGACAGCCGCACCGCCGCGGACTGGACGGCGCGGGCTTCCCAGGTGCGCTCGGCGCTCTCGCTCTGCACGATGATGGCGTCCGGGCGCTGGCGCACGATGGCCTGGGTCGCCAGGATGCTGGCGGCGGACAGGTGCTTCAGCGCGGTGACGAAGGCATGGTCGGACTTGAGCTGCTCGTTCCATAGCCCGTCCTTGGCGCTGACGCGGGCGGTGACGTAGATTTCGTTGACCGGCGTGAACATGCGGACGTGCGGATAGCGTCGCGCCACGGCCTCGGCATACTCGGCGAACAGCAGCGGCAGGTCGGGGTTCTGGAAATCGCCGATCCAGTCCGGCACGCCGAAATGCAGCAGGTCCAGAATAGGGGCGATGCCCAACCGCTGCATCTCCGCCATCGGCTCGTCGGCAAACGACCAGTCGTAGCGGCCGGGGCCAAGGTGCATGGAGTAATACGGCAGGCCGTAGCGCAGCACGCGCAGGCCGAGTCCGCGGGTCAGCGCCAGGTCCTCGCGCCAGCGGTCGTAGTGGCCGCACTCGGCCAGCAGGTCCCGCCGGATGCCGCCGGCGATGCGGGGATAGCTGCACTCGATGCCGGTGGCGAACATGAACTCCCCGCTGCCCCCTGCCGGCAGGCCCTGGCCGCTGCGCCCGGCGGCGCCGCCCTGCTGGTCCCCGCCCAGGATGCCGTTGCCAAGCTTCCGCTGTATGCGGTCCAGGAATCCTGCCGCCATGCCTTATCGTGCCTCCAGGAAGCGGTCCGCGGTGCGGAGCGCGTTGGCCATGATGGTGAGCGCCGGGTTGCACGACAGCGCGCTGGCAAAGACCGAGTTGTCGGCGACGATCAGGTTGCGGTGCCCATGCAGCCGCCCATCCCGGTCCACCACGGCGTCGTCGCCGTCCCCCATGCGGCAGGTGCCGATGGTGTGGGCATAGCGCGGGAACGCCCAGGCATCCCGTGCCCCGGCGGCGTCGAAGATCGCGCGCATCTTCCGCTCGGCATGCGCCGTCATCCGAAGCTCGTTCTCGCCGGCGGTGAAGTGGATGCGCGGCTTGGGCAGGCCGCGGCCGTCCAGCTCGTCGGACAGCTCGACGCGGTTCTCTGGGTGCGGCAGGCAGTCGCCCAGGATGTTGATGCCCGCGACGTGGTTGAACTGCTCCATGTGGTCCAGCATCGCCTGGCCCCACAGCCCGCGCCCGCGGGCGACCTGGCTGGCATAGGTGACGGGCATGACGCCGATGGATTGCAGCAGGTAGCCGCCGGCGAAGTCGGCATCGTCCGGACGGTGCGTGTCCTCGCTGATAAGGCCGCCGGGGATGCCCTTGGTGGGGCCGACCCGCTCCGGGAAGCGTGCCCAGAGCTGCACGCCGGTATGCGCCATGAAGTGGTGCCCGACGGGTCCGCGGCCCAGCCGGTTCAGCAGCAGCAGGCGCGGCGTCTCGATGGCGCCGGCGCACAGGAACAGGGCGCGGCACCGCTGCCGGGTTTCGGCGCCGCCATGCATCGCCACGACGCCGGTCACCTGCCCGGCGGCGTCCGTCTCGATCCCTGTCACGAATGTCTCGGTCCGCAGCTCCGCCCCGCGGGCGAGGGCGAGCGGGATATAGGTGGTGTCCATGCCGGCCTTGGCGCCGGTGCTGCACCCGGCCTGGCAGAAGCCGCGGTTGGTGCAGGCGGGGCGCAGGCCGTAACCCTCCTGCTGCCAGGCCCGCGACACCGCGGCGTTGGCGGCGGGCGACGTGCGTATGCCCAGGCTGGCGCAGCCCCGCTGCATCAGCTCCGCCGCCCCGTTCAGCGGCAACGGCGGCAGGGGATAGGCCGGGCGCGGCGGCCCCCAGGGATAGGGCGAGGGACCGGACACGCCAAGGAACGCCTCGACCTCCGCGTAGTACGGCGCCAGGTCGTCGTAGCCGATCGGCCAGTCCGCCCCAACGCCGAAATCGCGCCGCAGGTGGAAGTCGTCCGGCTGCGCCCGCGGCACATAGGCGGTGTAGTGCAGCGTCGAGCCGCCGACGCCGATGCCGGAGTTGTTGCGCCCGAAGGCCACGGGGTCGGCGCCGGCGCTGAGGCGCTCGTCGTTCCAGAACAGGGCGTCCTGGGCGCGTTCGTCGGTGGCCCAGTCGCGCGCCGGGGTCCATTGCCGCCCGGCCTCCATCATTACGACGCTCAGGCCCGCGCCAGCCAGGCGAGCGGCCAGCGGGGCGCCGCCGGCCCCGGTGCCTATGACGACAGCGTCCACCTCGCCGGTGAAGCGGGGGCTGGTGAGGGGGGGCGTCAAGCCGGCTCCCGGTCTTCGCGCTCGTCCAAGCCAATGCGGGTCCAGCCGGGACGGTCGGCGAACCCGGCGTAGCCGATGCGCTCCTGCGCCAAGGGGTGGGCGAAGAACACCTCCGTCGCCTCGGCCAGCAGCTCCTCGAAAAACCGTTGCGGCGGCATCAGCCAAGCGGGGCCAGGCGGCGTGCCCGCCTGCACAGCGGTCAGCACCCCGTCCTGCGCCGCAGGCGGCACATCGGCGAACGCGGCGCCAGCCAAGGCCTGGGATGCGCCGTCCAGCCCGGCCAGTCCAGCGCGCATAGCAGCGCCGTCGCCCGGCATCACGTCGTAGCGCCAGCCATCCGTCTTGCCCTCCGCCAGCCGCGCGTCCATCGGTCCGGCAACGTCAATCCGTGCGCCGGGCCATGCATCGGGCAGCAACCGGGCGCAGACCGCCTGCAGGGTGCGGAACTCCGCCGGGGTCAGGAAGCGAGGCTCGGCGACGGGCGGGGCATCCAGCCGGGCCAGGAGCGCGGCCCGGGTCGGAGGCGAGACATGCTCGCCTTGCAGCAGGTCGCGGATTGCCAATCGAATTGTCCCATCCCGTACACTCGCAGCGCACTTCGGGTCGAACGCCCCGGCGTCAATCGGCAGGCCCGGCGAAAAGCCGCCCCATCCGACCAGGCCCGGCGCCAGCGGGCGGATGCGGACCAGCAGATGCGGCCGAATATCGCAGCGCCCGCTGCCTCGTTGGCGACAACCACCAAGCCCCGGCGCGCGTCGAGCACGAAGTCGTAAGATCTGGAGCGCCCGCCCAGCGCCGTCGGGGTAGTCGGCACGACCGCGGCAAGCCGGTTGGTCCCGGCTGGCAACGCCGCAGGGCCACGCCGGAAATGTTCATGAGCCTATGCGGGCGCCGGTTGCGCGGCGCCGCCGTTGCGGCCAGCCTCGGCCCGGCATCCCGGAGGCAAGGCATGGCCGAGTACGACCTGATCATCGAAGGCGGCACCGTCGTCACCGCATCGGACCAGTTCCGCGCCGACATCGGCATACGCGCCGGCCGCATCGCGGCGCTCGGCGAGCGGCTGCAGGGCGGCCCCGTGCTGGACGCCGGCGGCCTGCTGGTGCTGCCCGGCGGTGTGGACAGCCACTGCCACATCGAGCAGCTGCAGGAAGGCGGCGGCGCCGACGAGGAAACCTTCGCCACCGGCAGCACCGCGGCCCTGGCGGGCGGCACCACCAGCGTCGTCACCTTCTCCACCCAGTTCAAGGGTGGCGGCATCCTGCAGCCCCTAGCGGAATACCGGCGCCGGGCCGCGGCGGGGGCGATGGTGGACTATGCCTTCCACCAGATCGTCACCGACCCCTCCGACGCCGTGATCCGCGACGAGCTGCCGCAGGCGGTGGCGTCGGGCATACGCAGCCTGAAGGTGTTCCTGACCTACGATCCCCTGCACCTGGACGACCGGCAGTATCTGGCCGTGCTGTCGGCGGCCCGGCGCCTGGGCTGCCTGGTGACGGTGCATTGCGAGAACTACGACGCCATCGCCTGGCGCTCCGCCGCCCTGCTGGCCGATGGCCGGACCGCACCGAAGTATCACGCCTGGTCCCGCCCGGCCGTGGTCGAGCGGGAAGCGACCCACCGCGCCATCGCCCTGGCGGAGCTGGTGGACACCCCCATCGAGGTCTTCCACGTATCCTGCCCGGAGGCGGCGGAGGAGATCGCCCGCGCCCAGGCCCGCGGCGTGAAGGTATGGGGCGAGACCTGCCCGCAATACTTCGTGCTGACCGCCGCCGACATGGACCGTCCTGGCTTCGAAGGTGCCAAGTTCATGTGCAGCCCGGCCCCGCGCGACGCCGCGGCGACTGCCGGGCTGTGGGATGCGATACGCATGCGGACGCTGGGCGTAATCAGCTCGGACCACAGCGGATGGAGCTATGGCGGGACGCACGGCAAGCAGTCGGCCGGGGCGGACGCGCCGTTCACGCGGATACCCAACGGCGTCCCCGGCCTGGCGGCCCGGCTGCCCATTTTATGGAGCGAGGGGGTGGCCGCCGGCCGCATCAGCCCCAGCGACTTCGTGCGCCTGACGGCGACCGGGCCGGCGGCACTGTTCGGCCTGCACGCGAAGGGCCGGATCGCCCCCGGGGCAGATGCGGACCTGGTGCTATGGGACCCGGACCGCCGCACCCGCATGACCAATGCGTTGCAGCAGCACGCCATAGACTACACGCCCTATGAGGGGCTGGAGGTCACGGGATGGCCGGTCGCAACCCTGCGCCGGGGCGAGGTCGTGATGCGGGACGGGATGGTGTCGGCGCCGCCGGGGTCGGGGCGCTACCTGCCTGTCGGACCCTATGACCTGATCCGCCCGCGCGGGGTGCTGCCGGACGGGTTCGACGCGGCTGCGTTCGCGGCGGGATAGGGATCAGCGGCGTCCTGTGCAGCGCGGCGGCGGCCCGGCCCTTGCCCGGGCGCAGCCGGTGCCGGGGCCAGACCCTGCCAGCAAGGCCGAACGGCTCAGGCGGCTTCGGAGTATTCCATCTGGCTCGGCCAGAACTCGCCGGAGCCGGTGATGAAGTGCCAGAACTTGGGCTGCTCCCGCTCCATGCGCGCCAGCATGGCGCCGAGGTCGGCGACGGCCGGCTGCCGCAATCCATGATACTCGACCAGGGGACCGACGGGCGAGAAGTGGATGGCAGTCGTGCGGAGCAACCGGAGCAGGCTCCGTTCCATGACGGCGCACCAATGCGTGACGCCATGATCCCTGCTCATCCGGACGGCGCCCTGGACAAGGCTGAGGCGCAGCAGCGAGTCGGCCATGGCATCCGATCCGCGGCGGTCCTTTGACACGGCGAACCGCGACACCTCGGCGGTTGTCCCTGTCGGCAGCCCATCCAGCAGGCCTGGTGTGCAAAGCTGCTGGGTGGGCAGGCTGCGCCGGGTGCCTGCAAGCGGCAGGATCAGGCGGACCGTTCCAACGACCTGGCCGTTGTAACGCTCGCGCACCACGGCATGGCTGGAATGCGCATCGAACATGTCGGTTTCCAGCCCTCCTGTTCCTGGCTCGTATCCGCGTTCGAGACAATAAACCTGGTGCCGCAGACAATAGGCTTCCTGGATCAACTCGGCTGAGTCGGCCACCTGCACTGCATATCTTGAACGAAAGCTGGACAATGCCGCCGAAACGTCGCCGATATTCATCCTGTTATCCTCGCGGTTCCGTGAACGTGGGGTTGGCCTACCAGCTACACGGACTTCAAGACAACTTCGGATACAGCCGGGACTGTCAGGTATGCTGAATTTAACCAAATCCTGCCCTGCAAGTACTATAAAATTAGGACCTATGTCTTATTGATACGGGCGGTGTTGGTTGGCCCGGGGATGTTCATTGTGACGAATTATGGCTGATCCACAGGCAACAGACCTGATTTTAGTATGGTCTTGCAACGTATTCATTTTGAGGTTAGACTGAACTTGCCAGAAGTGGTTGTGACGTCCATACCACATTGCGATCGAATTGCTGGACGCCCCCGAAGTAAATGGTCAACGGGAAAATCGTATGATAGGTGACGCAATAATGAGGCTTGCCGAACACCGGTGGCTTGCCGGACGACGGCTTGCCCGTGTGCCTCAGCTTGCTGTCTTGCATCCTCGCACCTTCCAGGTTTGACCATGGCAAAATATGCTTTGAACGGATCGGCAGCTTCCAGCGAATGTGCGGTGTTCCCGATTGCTGACCTGCGGTTCGCGCTTGCCTGGTCCGCCGCGGCGCCTGGATACGGCGGATGGCGCATCGAGGTCGTCCAGATCAGCAGCGGCGAGATGGTGGACGTCGTCCCGCCCGGGGCGCAGTTCCCGGTGTTTTGGGTCGTGCCCCGGGTCGGGCATGTCGAGGTCATGTGGGAACACTCCGCCGAAGCAGGGGGCGGGCAGGTGACAGTGGCCCGGCCATCCACGCTGCGTGATGCGCTGCTGTTGCTTTGCCCCTTGAGTGCAGAATGCCTCGCAAGCCTCGACCGCAAGCTGGCCGACACGGCAAGCATCGTGGAGGATTGGGCATAGCGGCAGCCGATCCGGCTGGCAGCCCGGGCGCAAACCAATCCGCTCTCGGTCACGCAATGGCCAGCATCGGGCCGGCCGGCGTCGCTTTCCTGGCTTATGCTTACGGAAGTCTTTCTGTCATGCTCTGCGTTAATGAATTGGCGATGGATAACAACAGTGGCACAAAGCGTGCGGACAACCGAAGCTTTCGGGCACCCTCCTCAACCTGTTGCAGGTGAGCAGGCCAGCGGACACGGCGTGTTCCGCAAGATCGTCGCCATCCCAGACCTGCAGCCGCTTGCGTCAGACGACATCTGGCGCGTGGCCCTGGAAGACGAAGCCGTCATACGTGTCGTGCGCTTGCGTCCCGACATGGGAAGGGCACGGTGGGAACTGCTGGCAATGGGCGACATGACAGACGAGCAGTTGGACGCCTATGAGGAAGCAGTTGCAGGCATCCCCGACGCCTTCCCAGGCACTCCGTCCGACCTGCGCTTCTAACCTTCGGCAAGTCACGGCAGAGGGCGACAAGGCCAGGGCATCCGTGGCAAGGGCTGCCGCATCCTGCAAGGACCTGCCGATATGGCGACCACAGCCCAGATCATCTATCAGCCCTATGTCGCCGGTGCCCGCGGCGCCTTGAAGCCCGGCGTTCCCATCGTGTGCCGGACTGCAGACGAAGGCATCCGGCGCGCCGAACGCGCGCTGGCCGGCGGCAGCATACTGGGCGCACGCGTCGTGCGCGTGCATCACGACACCGACGCGGACGAGTTCGGCCCGGCAGAACACCTGGGCGCCTTCGGTCAGGTGCCGGAAGACGCGGCGGGATAGCACACGCCAGCCACGGTTCATCAGGAGGCGGGCAGACGCGGATGCCTTGCTGGGCCGATGCCAAGCTCCGCGGCCATGCGAACGCCGCCGGGGCTGGACTTTCGGGTCGCTGGCCTGTTGCGCGGGGCCGGTCCCAGCCGACGCCTACGGATTCGGTAAACACCGTGAGGCAGGATGGCGCCCGCAGCCACGAAGTCGGGTGCGGGGTCCGTTGCAGCGCCTGATTTGCTGCGCCACTCTCTGCCAATGGACCTGAACGCCGTCGAAACCGTTGTTCAACCGCGCGCCCGGGCTGATCTTCCTGCATGGCGCTTGCACGATTGCCTGCTGGGAGGCGGCACCGACGTGCTGTCCGGCTCCCACCCCGGCATACGGCGGCTGGTGGACTTGGGCGCCATGGGCTGGCCGCCGCTTGAAACGTCGCCAGACGTCCTTCGGATCGCGGCGACCTGCACCCTTGCGGCCGTGGCAGCCGCAGAGTTCCCGCCTGCCTGGACCGCCGCCGGCGTGATCGCCGAATGCTGCCGGGCGCTGGCCGGGTCGTTCAAGATCAGCAACGCCGCGACCGTGGGCGGCAACGTCTGCCTGGCGCTGCCGGCCGCCCCGATGCTGGCGGCTGCCATCGCCCTGGACGGCACGGCGCTGCTCTGGCCGGCGGACGGCGGCGAGCGCCGGGTGCCGATGACCGGCTTTGCAACGGGTCCCCAGCAAACGGTCCTGCGCCCCGGCGAGGTGCTGCGCGCCATCGAGGTGCCAGCCGCGGCCCTGCGCCGCCGTGCCGCGGTCCGCCAGGCGTCGCTCACGGCGATGGGCCGGTCGGCGGCGCTGCTGGTTGCGACGCTCTGCCCCGGTGACGGCGCGTTCAGGCTGACGGTCACGGCGAGCACGGTCCGCCCCTATCACCAGCACTGGCCGGCGCCGCCCAGCCAGGACGCGCTGGATGCCTGGATGGACGCCCTGCCCGGCAATGCCTGGCTGGACGATGTCCACGGCGCCCCCGCCTGGCGCCGCCACATGACCCGGCGCTTGGCACACGACCTGCTGCACAGCCTGACCGCCTGATGCGCCTGCACGTCAACGGCCGGGCGCAGGATGCGCCGTCCCCGCCGGGCCAATGCCTGCGGACGCTGCTGCGCCAGCTCGGCTGCTTCGGCGTCAAGAAAGGCTGCGACACCGGGGATTGCGGCGCCTGCACCGTGCTGCTGGACGGGGTGGCGGTGCATAGCTGCCTGGTGCCCGCCTTCCGTGCGGCAGGCCGGCAGGTCACGACCATCGAGGGCTTGGACGGCCCGGACACGAACCCGGTGCAGGGTGCCTTCGCCGCGGCGCAGGGCTTCCAATGCGGCTACTGCACTCCGGGGATGGTGATGACGGTCCACGCCCTGGACCAGGGGCAGCGGGCCGACCTGCCCCGCGCCATGAAGGGCAACCTGTGCCGCTGTACCGGCTACCGCGCCATCGCCGACGCGGTGGAGGGCGCCGCCGCTCCCGTGGACGCGCCCGCCCCGGCGACGCGGGAGGTGGTGACGGGCGCCGCACGCTACACGCTGGATGCCGAAGTGCCGGGCCTGCTGCACCTGCGCCTGCTGCGCTCGCCATACGCCCATGCCCGCATACGCTCGGTCCGTCGCGACGCCGCGCTGGCGGTGCCCGGCGTGGTGGCGGTGCTGACGCACGAGGACGTGCCGCGCCGCCGTTACTCCACCGCCCGGCACGAGGACCACCGCACCGACCCGGACGACACCCTGATGCTGGACGGCACCCTGCGCTTCATCGGCCAGCGCGTTGCCGCGGTGGTGGCGGACACCGTGGCAGCGGCGGAAGCCGGATGCGCCGCCTTGCAGGTCGAATACGACCCGCTGCCCGCCGTGTTCGACGCCGACACCGCCATGCGGCCCGGCGCGCCGCAGCTTCATGCGCAGCACGGGCGCATCCTGGACGCCGGGCGCAACGTCGTGCACCGCATCGTGGGACGCAGCGGGTCGGTGGAGGCGGGCTTCGCCGCAGCGGATACGGTCGTGGAGGTCGCCTGCGACCTGCAGCGGGTCCAGCACGCGGCGCTGGAAACCCACGGCTGCATCACCTCCCTGGATGCCGAGGGCCGCCTGGTCGTGCATACCAGCACCCAGGTGCCGTTCCTGGTCCGCAAGGCCCTGGCCGATCTGCTGGACCTCGACCCGTCCCGCATCCGTGTCCTGGCAGGCCGGGTCGGCGGCGGCTTCGGCGGCAAGCAGGAGATGCTGGTCGAGGATATCTGCGCCCTCGCCACCCTGCGCACCGGCCGGCCCGTGCAGTTGGAGCTGACGCGGCAAGAGGTGTTCACCGCCACCACGACGCGCCATCCCATGCGCGTCACGGTCCGCGCCGGCGCCCGCGCCGATGGCACGTTGACGGCGCTGCACCTGCAAGTCGTGTCCGACACCGGCGCCTACGGCAATCATGGCCCGGCGGTGCTGGAGCACGCCTGCAACGAAGTGCTGGCGATGTATCGCTGCGCCAACAAGGCCGCGGACGCCGTCGTCGCCTACACCAACACCGTGCCCGCCGGGGCTTTCCGCGGCTACGGCCTCAGCCAAACGCTGTTCGCGATGGAGCAGGCGGTGGACGCCCTGGCCCGGCGCCTCGGCCTATGCCCGTTCGCCATGCGCCGCCTCAACGCGGTGCGGCCCGGTGACGCGCTCGTGGGCGCCCGCCCGGCGCTGGACGACGTGGAGTTCGGCTCCTACGGCCTCGGCCAGTGCCTGGACCTGGTGCAGGCGGCGCTGGCGGACGAGGACGGCGAGCCTGCGCCGGAAGGCTGGCTGGTAGGGCAGGGGATGGCGATGTCCATGCTGGACGGCGCGCCGCCGTTCGGCCATCGCGCGGAGGCCCGGCTGCGCCTGGCGCCGGACGGGCTGTTCGACCTCGACGTCGGCACGGCGGAGTTCGGCAACGGCACCTCCACCGTGCACCGCCAGGTCGCGGCGGCGGTGCTGGGCACCCGGCCCGAGCGCATCCGTCTGCGCCAGTCGGACACCGACCTGCTGGACCACGACACCGGAGCCTTCGGCAGCACCGGCACGATGGTGGCGGCCAAGGCAACGGAGCTGGCCGCCCAGGCGCTGCGCGGGCGCATCCTGGCCCGGGCGGCGGATCGCCTGGGCGGTCCCTGCACCCTGGCGGACGATTCTGTGCAGTGCGGCGCCGACCTCCTGCCGCTCGCCGCGCTGGCCGACCCGCCGCTGGCGGTGGTGCGCAAGGCCGACGCCTCGCCGCGCACGGTGTCGTTCAACGTCCATGGAGTCCGCGTGGCGGTGGACCCCGGCACCGGCCATATCCGCATCCTGCGCAGCGTCCACGCCGCCGACGCCGGCCGGGTGCTGAACCCTGCGCAATGCCGCGGCCAGGTGGAGGGCGCGGTAGCCCAGGCATTCGGTGCCGTCCTGTTCGAGCACCTGCGGCTCGGACGGGACGGCGCGGTGGAGAACGGCGCCTTCCGCCACTACCACATCCCGGCCTGGCCCGACCTGCCGCTGACGCAAGTGCTGTTCGCCGACACGCACGACGCCTTCGGCCCCCTTGGCGCCAAGGGCATGAGCGAGGCCCCGTTCAACCCAGTCGGCGCCGCCCTGGCCAACGCCCTGGCGGACGCGACGGGCGTGCGGTTCACGGCACCTCCGTTCACCGCCGACCGGGTATGGGCAGCGCTGCAGGCGCCCGCCCCAAATAATCCGCTGCCTTCTCCCTCTCCCTCCGGGAGAAGGCCGGGGTGAGGGAAGCAGCAAGGACGAGCCTTGGATACGGCGGATGCTTATTCTTGCCGGGCCAAGAACCGCCCTTGCCGTCTCACTCACCCCGACCTTCTCTCGGAGGGAGAGGGAGCAGGACCATCATTGCGGCGGGCGTGGCGGCGTGGCAATGCACCCCCCTGATCCCACACACAGCACCCACGCAAGAAAGGTCCACATGGCCGCCAACAAGCATATCCTCGTTCTTCCCGGCGACGGCGTGGGTCCGGAGGTCATGCGCGAGGTCCGGCGCGTGATAGATTGGATGGACCGCCGCCGCCGGGTCACGTTCGACATCAGCGAGGACCTGGTCGGCGGCGCCAGCATTGACCACCGTGGCACCCCGATCACCCCGGAGGTAGTACAGCGAGCCAAGGCCGCCGACGCCGTGCTGTTCGGCAGCGTCGGCGGACCGCGTTGGGACAAGCTGGGCTTCGACATGCGGCCGGAGATCAGCATCCTGACCCTCCGCCGCGAACTCGGCCTGTTCGCCAACCTACGCCCGGCCGTGGTGCTGGACCCGCTGGTGGACGCAAGCTCGCTGAAGCCCGACCTGGTGCGCGGCCTGGACCTGATGATCGTGCGGGAAAGCACCGGCGGCATCTACTTCGGCGAGCCGCGCGGCATCGAGACGCTGCCAGACGGGCAGCAGCGCGGCTACAACACCGAAAGCTACTCCACCCATGAGATCGAGCGGGTCGCCCGCGTCGGCTTCGACCTCGCCCGCAAGCGGCAGAACCGCCTGTGCAGCGTGGAAAAAGCCAACGTGATGGAAAGCGGCCTGCTATGGCGTCAGGTCGTAACGGCGCTGCACGAGCGCGAGTATGCCGACGTCGCGCTGACCCACATGTATGCCGACAACTGCGCCATGCAGTTGGTCCGCAGCCCCAAGCAGTTCGACGTGATCGTCACCACCAACCTGTTCGGCGACCTGCTGTCCGATTTGGCCTCCATGCTGACCGGCAGCCTGGGAATGCTGCCCTCCGCGACCCTGGGCGCCCCGGACTCCAGCGGCCGCCGCCATGCGCTGTATGAACCGATCCACGGCAGCGCGCCGGACATCGCCGGCAAGGGCATCGCCAACCCGATGGCGCAGATGCTCAGCTTCGCGATGCTGCTGCGCTACTCCTTCGACATGGAGGAGGATGCGGCCCTGATCGAGCGCGCCTGCACCAACGTGCTGGCCAGCGGCCTGCGTACGGCCGACGTGATGGGGCCGGGCACCGCGAAGGTCGGCACCTCGGTCATGGGCGAAAGCGTGCTGCGCGAGCTGGAGAAGCTATCGGCTTGACCAGCCTCTACATAGACGCCGATGCCTGCCCGGTGCGGGAGGAGGCGTTCCGCGTCGCCACCCGGCTGAACCTGCCGGTGCTGGTGGTATCCAACGGCTCCCGTCCGATCCGCCCGCCGGGCCTGCCGAACGTGCGCATGGTGACGGTCGGCGGTGCGCCCGACGAGGCCGATGACTGGATCGCCGAGCGGATCGGCCCGGCGGACGTGTGCGTGACGGCGGATATCCCACTGGCATCCCGCTGCCTGGCCCGCGGGGCGCGGGCGCTGTCGCACACCGGGCACGTTTGGACGCCGGACAACATCGGATCGGCGCTAGCCGGGCGGGAGGTGGCGCGGCACCTGCGGGAGATCGGGGCGCCGGGCGGCGGGCATCCGCCGTTGACGAAGGCGGACCGGTCGCGGTTCCTATCCGCGCTGGATACTGTGGTGCAGGCGGCACGGCGGCTCAAAAAGCCGCCGCCCTAAAAAGCGGCCCTGGCGGATGCAGGCTATTATTCCGGGAGAAAGCCCTGCGCCATGACCTGCTCGCCTGTCCAGGGGCAG
Organism: Acetobacteraceae bacterium; assembly: GCA_036398775.1. Classification (GTDB taxonomy): domain Bacteria; phylum Pseudomonadota; class Alphaproteobacteria; order Acetobacterales; family Acetobacteraceae; genus DASWOJ01. Next base: position 3,177 of record DASWOJ010000293.1, on the reverse strand, counting down.
CGACCAGGGAACGCTGCTTCAGGCAAGCCTGTTCTCCGCTGCGCGCCCAACAAGGCAAAGCGCTAGGCGGTGGCGAAGGCGTCCGCAAGTAATCCCTTTAAGCTGGGGTTATCTTTCAGGTGCTCAACAAGTTGGCCGCGCTGCTCAAGGATGGTCAGCCGCCCACTGTTGCCGCGCAGGGCTGGCTGGACTTGCCACTTGGGCAAATGAACCAGCAGGGCCGTAAGGCGGTTGATCAACTCACGCTTCTCGCCCCGGCCCATGCTCTCGATCTCTTCGGCGATGTTGCCTAGGTCGGCCTCGGCCAGGCACCCGGCACGCAAAAAGGTCGCCTGTTCTACAGACCAGGCACAGAAGTCGCTGGAGTAGGCGTCAGGTTTGGTCATGGAGGCCACCAAGATGGGACGCCGTTGTCACACCGTTCCGAAATTGGCGGCGCTCCTTGACCATGCAAGGGATCATGGCACGGTATGGCCCTGCCCTTAAACCGCTTCCCCATGCTCCGGCGGAGCCTCGTCGCCGTCGCGCATCTCTTTCCGTGTCATCGGCGTTTCGCGCCATTCGCCCTGGTCCGCCACGCTGTTGCCCGGGAACTCGCCCAGGTTCTCCTGGATGCTGGCCTCCTCCACCATCACGCCAGGAATAGGCTCGTTCTTGGTCATCGGGTTCGGCAACTGCCCGGTGCCGGCAGAGTCCTCCATGCGGATCAGCTCGTCGGCGCGTTCCTTGTAGTCGGCCATCTTGTCCGGCGGGCTGCCGTCGGCTTCCCAAAGCTGCGTCGCGCGGGCATCTATGCGGCCCTGTCGCTCGGGGGTCATTTCCAGCGGATTGTCGGACATGGCGGCGGCTCCTTGAGGTATAGCCGGTCATAGCGCGGCAGCACCGGGCCGGGTTGCGCCAGGTGCAGCCTTCTGCCACCGCTGGCGTTGCATCGGCTATCATAGCCCAGCAAGGAAACTGCCATGCCCCCAGCCGACATGCCGACCAACACGCCCCAGGATGCCACCGTGCGGACCGGCGGGGCGGACAGCATCGCCTCCGGCGCCCCCGTAGGTTCGCCGGAGCGTGAGGCCAATGCCCGCGTGCTGAAGCGCAAGGCGCCGCAGCCGCGGGAGCAGGGGGCGACGCTGCCGACGCCGGGCTTCCCGGCGTTCTGGAGCATTGCCGGGTCGTTCGCGCTGGTCGTCATCGTGGTGATCGCGGCGCTGATCGCCGGGCCGTACTAAGCGAACCTCCAGAGGTTTGCGCACAGGCGAAAAGCTAAGCAGGCTTGTGCGGGCTGGCACGGCCGTGAGTTATTCATGCAACAGGCCGCGCAAGCCTGCTTAGGACAGATTGCATCCGAGTTCAGACGCAAGACGACCGGATGCAAGATCGCGGTTGCCCGCTTGCAACGACCAGACCGAAGCTGTCGGCGCCCGGACGCGGACGGTGCTAGACCCGCTGCAACGCCTGGTGCGGGGCCGGCGGCAGCACAGCATCCAGGGCGTCGCCAGGCCGCACGGTGCCGCCCCGGCGCACCACACCCATGATGCCGGCCCGCAGCACCAGGCTGCCATCGGCTGCACGGTCCAGGACGGCGTTCATCAGCCCCGGTAGATACCGGTCCAACTGGGCGCATGGATTACGCAAGCCCGTCACCTCCACCACCGCCGAACCCAAGTGCAGCAAGGTGCCGCGCGGCAGGGCCAGCAGGTCCAGCCCGAGGGTCGTCACGTTCTCCCCCATGCCGCCCGGACTCACCCGAAAGCCCTTTGCGGCCAACTCATTGTGCAGTTCGGCGGCAATCAGGTGGACCTGGCGCAGATTGGGCTGGGTCGGGTCCTGGCGGACGCGGGAGCGATGCTTGACCGTGACGCCCTGATGCGCGTCGCCACGCACGCCAAGCCCAGCGTCCAGCACGATCTCGGGCTGCACGTCCTTGCTGAATCCGTGCGTGCCGCTGCTGGCGACGGCGGCGACACTGGCGGTCACAGCAGGATCAGGCCGCCGCGCAGGCCCTTGGCCACCGCCTCCGCCCGGCTGGTGGCGCCCAGCTTGATGAACACCGCTTCTAGATGAAACTTCACCGTGTGGGCGCTGATGCCGAGGCGGCGGGCGACGGCCTTGTTGCTCAGGCCCTCGCCCAGGCAGGTCAGCACGTCCAGCTCCCGCGGCGTCAGCACGGGGCGGGTCGTATCCTCCGTCAGCAGGTCGCCGGGCAGGCTGACGCGCAGCCCGGCGGCAACGGCGCGCAGGGCGGCGTCCAACTGCACCGCCGACAAGCCGGTCGGCAGGGCGCTGCCGGCGTCGTCCCCGCGCCCGGCCAGGCGCAGGGTCGGCGCACCGGCATCGGCCAGGACGACGTCCGCCGCCTCGGCCGCGCGTACCGCGACGTGACCGGCCAAGGCCACGCGGGCAGACAGGTCGGCATGGCGCACGGCATCGTGCGCCACCACCGCCACCAGCAGACGCCGCTCCGGCAGCGGACCGGCCAGGAACCCGGCATCGAGCATCCCAGCGACGTTCATGGGGCGGCTTTTACGGTAGGAGCGCGCAGGTCGGGCATGGTCGGCAAGGTCCTAGCCATCGCAGATCAATCGTTCCCTGCATATGTGGCACATCGGTGGCAGCTTCACCCCTCGTAATATGGGGAGGGTCATCGTGTTGCCTTGAGGCTGTCTTACGAGCCACATAGCCATAACCCCTTCACCCGGAGACTTCCATGTCCGCCATCCCCAGGGCTGTTCTACTCGCCGCCGTGCTCGTCGCCGCGCCCGCCGCGGGCGCCCTGGCCGCCGGCGACGACCCGACCCGGGTGGGCGATGTCAGCACTACCTTCCGCGTCCTCGGCCGCAACGACAAGATCGTGGTGGACCGCTACGATGACCCGAAGGTGCCGGGCGTGAGCTGCTACGTGTCCCGGGCGGAGACGGGCGGCATCAAGGGCTCGGTCGGCCTGGCGACGGACCCCAGCCGGTTCAGCCTGGCGTGCCGGGCCACGGGCCCGCTGCAGATGCCGGACAAGCTGCCGGGGAACGAGGTGGTGTTCGGCGCCTCGGCCAACTGGCTGTTCAAAGAGATCAGGGTCAGCCGCATGTGGGACCCGGCGAAGCGGGTGCTGGTTTATCTCGTGTGGTCCACCCAGGCGCTCAGCACCGGCGGCAGCCCGTATAACAGCGTCAGCGTCGTGCCGGT
>DASWOJ010000292.1:0-13467 GCA_036398775.1 Acetobacteraceae bacterium | reverse complement strand
ATAGTCCACGGCGACGACGTGGTGACGCGACGCCGGAGTGTCGTGCCGGTCCGGCCAGGCCCAGGTGCCCTCCTCCCATGTGTAGGATTGCGTGCAGCCCACTTGCTTCGCCAGGTCCATCCCTTGCAGCCCCGGCCACGCCGCCGCCTGCGCCTGCAACGCCGCCAGGTCGAAGCGCCCATCGGCCGGGTAGGACAGCACGGCATGGGGCGCGCCGGCGTCGCGGATGCGTATTGTCAACGCCCGTGTGTCAACGCCCGACAGGCCCGGCATCCCCTGGCTCCGCAGCCAGGCATCCAGCGGCTGGGCGCTGCGCCAGTTGCTCGGCTCGGTCACGTCCTGCTTCACCACCAGGCCCAGGGCGGCGATGTTGACGGCCTCCAGGTCCTCCGGGTTGATCCCGGTGTTGCCGATGTGCGGAAAGGTGAAGGTGATGATCTGCCCGGCGAAGGACGGGTCGGTCAGCGTCTCCTGATATCCGGTCATCCCCGTGTTGAACACGACCTCGCCCACACGCCCCGCGCCCGGCGCCGTGTGCGCGCCGAAGCCGCGGCCCCAGATGGCAGCCCCGTCCGCCAGCACCAGGACGGCGGTGGCGCCGGCGGGCACGTCGTGCGGGGCAGGGGTCATGGCAGGCTCCGGGGTAGGGATGCCCGACAGGGCGGAGAACGGCAGGCCGGTTGCGGCGATGATGGCCGGCCAGTGCTTGCTGGGAATGGCGCGGGACTGCCGCCATTTGCGTATGGCTTCCAGCCCCACGCCGGTTAACTTCGCGGCAGCCTCGGCCCCGCCAAGGCGGGAAATAATCTCGTCGGTCGTAGGCATGGCAGAACCATATGGGAAATTTCTTCCCAGGACAAGATCAACATAGCTTGGGCAACGTTTTGGCCTGCCTGTCCACCAAGTGTATAGATGCCGGGGTGGAGGACAGATGATGAGCTTGCGTGAACGGTTCACCGATGAGTTGAAAGGGTCCATGCGCGCCGGGAACGCCGCGCGCACCTCGACCCTGCGGATGATCCTGGCCCGGCTGAAGGACACCGACATCGCCGCCCGGCCGAAGGGCGTCACCGCCATCCCCGACGACGACATCATCGGCATGCTGCGCGGCATGGTGAAGTCGCGCCGTGAGTCCGTCACCCTGTATGAGCAGGGCAACCGTCCCGAGCTGGCCGCCAAGGAGATGGCCGAGATCGGGGTGATCGAGGGCTTCCTGCCGCAGGAGATGGACGGCGCCGCCCTGGCCGCCGAGGTCGAGGCCGCCGTCGCCAGCACCGGTGCCGCGTCGCAGAAGGAGATGGGCAAGGTGATGGCCGCCCTGAAGGCGAAGCACGGCGCCGGGCTGGACATGGCCCGGGCCGGCGCCCTGGTGCGGGCGCGCTTGAACCAATGACGGAGGTGCGGAGGATGCGGCTGCCGCTCCCTCTCCCTCCGGGAGAGGGTTGGGGTGAGGGAGTCTTGGCTGCGGAGCGGGGCACTGCCGGAGCAGTAAGGCACCAGTTCGCCCTTGGATGTGCGCCGGGCTTGCCCACGCAAGCCTGGGTGCTGGCGGCGCCAGCGGGCCTCCGTTCCGCAACCAAGACCCCCTCACCCCGACCCTCACCCGGAGGGAGAGGGAGCAGGGCAGCAACTCCTTAATGGCGCTGCCGCCGGCCTTCCTGGATGAGCTTCGGGCGCGTACCCCCCTGTCGGCGCTGGTCGGGCGCCGGGTCAAGCTGTCGAAGTCCGGCCGCAACTGGAAAGGCTGCTGCCCCTTCCACAGCGAGAAGTCGCCCAGCTTCTACGTTTATGAGGACGGCTTCCACTGCTTCGGTTGCGGCGCGCACGGGGACGCCATCAGCTTCCTGATGCAGACCGCCGGCGCGTCGTTCCCGGAGGCGGTGGAGCAACTGGCGGGTGAGGCCGGGTTGGAGGTGCCCAAGCCCTCCCCACGCGCCGCGGAGGCGGAACGGCAGCGCCTGGACCTGCACGAGGTCCTCGAAGCCGCCCAGGCCAGCTTCGCCCGGCGCCTGCGGGAGAAGGAGGGCGCCCCCGGCATGGCCTACCTGCGCGGGCGCGGCCTGACCGACGCCACCATCGAGAAGTTCGGCCTGGGTTGGAGCGGTGACGGCCGCGGCGCCCTGGCGGCCGAGCTGGGCCGCGCCGGCATCGCCCCCGACCGGCTGCTGGAGGCCGGGCTGCTGCGCCCATCCGACGACAACGGCCCGGCGCGGGAGCTTTACTGGGGCCGCGTCACCTTCCCGATCCGCGACCGGCGCGGGCGCCTCATCAGCTTCGGCGGGCGCACGCTGGGCGACGCGAAGCCCAAGTATATCAACGGTCCCGACACCGCGCTGTTCTCCAAGCGCCGTAACCTCTACGCCCTGAACCTGGCCCGGGAGGGACTGCGGACCGGCGCCGACCTGATCGTGGCCGAAGGCTACATGGACGTGATCGCCCTGCACCAGGCCGGCTTCCCCGGCGCCGTCGCCCCGCTCGGCACCGCGCTGACCGAGGAGCAGATGGAAGAGCTGTGGCGTCTCGCCCCCAACCCGCTGCTGTGCTTCGACGGCGACGCAGCCGGCGCCCGGGCCGGCGCCCGCGTGGCGGAGCTGTGCCTGCCGCTGCTGACGCCGGGCCGCACCCTGCGCTTCGCCAGCCTCCCGGCGGGCGAGGACCCGGACAGCCTTGCCCGGCGCGGCGGCAAGGCGGCCATCGCCGCACTGATCGCCGGCGCACGGCCTTTGGCGGAAGCGTTGTATGACTTCGTGCGTGAGGGCAGCGCCGGGGACTCGCCGGAACAGCGCGCCGCGTTCCGCGCCCGGCTGGCCGAGGTCGCCAAGCGCATCCCCGACCGCGACCTGGCCAGCGAATACCGCAGCACCCTGCTCAACCGCTATTTTGAAAGCCGCCGCCCGGCGCCGCGGCGCGCATCTGGCGGGCGTCCCGGCCAGCCCGCGCCGCGCCAGGCCCGCTTCACCCGCGCCGCCACCGACAACGATGCGATCCAGGCGGAACGTGCACGGTGCCTGCTTGCCATCCTGATCCGCCATCCCGACCTGCTGCACGACACCGAGGAAGCGTTCCTCGGACTGTCCTTGCCGCCCGCCCTGGACCGTGTCCGTGATGCAATCCTGCATCACGCCGATCACGGCACGCTTGATTCTGCTGGCTTGCTGTCCCACCTGCACGCTTCACAGGTCACGGAGGAAACCGCACAGATCCTGGGTACGTCGGCAATGCCGCTGCCCGATTGTGCGCGGCCCGACGCCATGCCGGCGGAGGCGGAGGCGGGATGGTGGCATATCTTCGGCCTTATGAACCGCAGCCGCCTGGAGGAGGAATGGCTGGCTGCCGGGCGGGCCTGCGCCACGCAGTTGGACGACGCATCGCAGCGCCGCCTGATCGCCTTGACCAAGGCGCGTGCTGATTTGTCCGCGTTGCAAGACGCGGACGCTGAACCCTGATCGCGGGCCGGGACGCCGGCCCGCAGTTCTTTTGGAGTGCTCCAAAGATGGCGACCAAGCAAGCTGCAACGACCGATGCAGCCCCCGCGGACCAGGACGGCGACACCACCCTGCTGGACATCAGCGCCGTCGCCGTCAAGCGCCTGATCGCCAAGGGCAAGGAGCGCGGCTACATCACCTTCGACGAGCTGAACGCCGTGCTGCCGGCGGATCAGAACAGCTCGGAGCAGATCGAGGACGTGATGGCGATGCTCAGCGAGATGGGCATCCAGGTCGTCGAGTCCGAGGAGGGCGAGGAAGTTGATCCCGTCGCCGCGAAGGTTGAGAAGGCCGACGAGGACGAGAAGGAATCCGACGAGCCGCACGGCAACGTGGACGAGGCCAGCCTGGGCCGTACCGACGACCCCGTGCGGATGTATCTGCGCGAGATGGGCAGCGTCGAGTTGCTGTCCCGCGAGGGCGAGATCGCCATCGCCAAGCGCATCGAGGCCGGCCGCGACATGATGATCGGTGGCCTGTGCGAGTCGCCGCTGACTTTCCGCGCCATCATCACCTGGCACGAGGCGCTCAAGGCCGGGAAGATGCTGTTGCGCGACATCGTGGACCTTGAGGCCACCCAGGGCGGCCCCAAGGAGGTTGCGGGCGAGCCGGCGGACACCGCCGCCGAAAGCTTCGAGCCAGCCGAGGATTTGGACGGCGACGACGAGGGCGAAGGCCCGGGCATGTCCCTGTCCGCGCTGGAGGAGAAGCTGAAGCCGGAGGTGCTGGCCAGCTTCGAGGAGATCGAGAGCCTGTATAAGCGGCTGCACAAGGTGCAGGCCCGGCGGCTGGAGCAGATCACCGGCGGCGAGGAGATCAACAACAAGTCCGAGCGCGGCTACGAGAAGCAGCGCGAGGAGCTGGTCGGCAAGGTCGAGCAGGTGCGGCTGCACAACAACCGCATCGAGGAGCTGGTCGTGCAGCTCAAGCAGATCAGCCAGCGGCTGAACGGGCTGGAAGGCCAGCTCCTGCGTATGGCGGAAAGCGCCAAGGTCGGACGCGACGAGTTCCTGCAGGAGTATCGCGGGCACGAACTGGCGCCGGGCTGGATCGAGCGCGTCGGCAGCCTGCCGGGCCGCCATTGGAAGACCTTCGCCGCCAAGCACGCGGACGGGGTGGGAGAGGTGCGCGGCAAGATTGGTGCCGTGGCGCAGGACGCCGGGCTGCCGATCAGCGAGTTCCGCCGGGTCTATGCGACCGTCAGCCGCGGCGAGCGTGACAGCGCTCGGGCCAAGAAGGAGATGATCGAGGCCAACCTGCGCCTGGTGATCTCCATCGCCAAGAAGTACACCAACCGCGGCCTGCAGTTCCTGGACCTGATCCAGGAGGGCAACATCGGCCTGATGAAGGCGGTGGACAAGTTCGAGTATCGCCGCGGCTACAAGTTCAGCACCTATGCGACCTGGTGGATACGCCAGGCGATCACCCGCAGCATCGCCGACCAGGCGCGCACCATACGCATCCCGGTCCACATGATCGAGACGATCAACAAGCTGGTCCGCACCAGCCGGCAGATGCTGCACGAGATCGGCCGCGAGCCTGCGCCGGAGGAGTTGGCTGAGAAGCTCGGGATGCCCTTGGAGAAGGTCCGCAAGGTCCTCAAAATTGCCAAGGAGCCGATCAGCCTAGAAACGCCGATCGGCGACGAGGAGGACAGCCATCTCGGCGACTTCATCGAGGACAAGGCGGCGATCATCCCGTTGGACGCCGCCATCCAGGCCAACCTGCGCGAGGCGACGACCCGGGTGCTGAGCAGCCTGACGCCGCGTGAGGAGCGGGTGCTGCGGATGCGCTTCGGCATCGGCATGAACACCGACCACACGCTGGAGGAGGTGGGCCAGCAGTTCAACGTCACCCGCGAGCGCATCCGGCAGATTGAGGCCAAGGCGCTGCGCAAGCTGAAGCACCCCAGCCGTAGCCGCAAGCTGCGCTCGTTCCTGGACGATTGAACGGAGGGCTGCGGCTTGCAACCGACGACCCGGGTGGGCGTCACCGTCACCTTCTTGCGGCTGGACCTGGCAACGCCCGAGTCCAGTCCGGCGGCTGCGCTGCCTCTCGATACCAGCCTAATCCGGCTGAGTTCCTGCACGGTGCCGTACTACCGCTATCTGTATGCGACGGTCGGCGGAGCTTACTGCTGGTGGCTGCGCCGGTCGTTGTCCGACCCGGCGCTGGACGCCATCCTGCGCGAGCCTTACGTCTCGGTTTGGGTGCTGTATCGCAGCGGGGAGCCGGCTGGGTTCTTCGAGTTGGACAGCCGCAACCGTCCGGTGGTGAACCTCAGCTACTTCGGCTTGATGCCGCACGCGGCCGGGCAGGGGATGGGCGGCCCATTCCTGGATGCCGCCATAGAGGCAGCCCGGGGCGAGGGGGCGCGGGTGGTGACGGTCAACACCTGCACCGCCGACCACCGCCGGGCGCTGCCGGGCTACCTGCGAGCCGGATTCAGGCCGCTCCGGTCGGTGCGCGAGGTTTGGGACGTGCCGAACCGGCTGGGCCTGACGATCCCGGAACATCTGCGCTTATAAGGCTGCCCCCTCCCCCTCCGGGAGAGGGCCAGGGTGAGGGAAGCCGCAAGGGCAGAGCCTTGACCTGTCATAGACCGGCCTCCCAGCAGCCAGCCATCGCGCTGGCTGTTTCCCTCACCCCAACCCTCGTCCGGAGGCAGAGGGAGTAGGAGAACGCCGGCGGGCGTTGCATGATGCCGGAAACCGCCCGGAGGACCCGCTTCATGCTGCTGCGCCTGACCGCGCTCGCCCTGTCGCTCGTTTGCGCCACGCCAGCCTGGGCCGAGTTGCCCGCCACCCTGAAGATCGGCGTCCTGAACGACCAGTCCGGTCCCTTCGCCGACCAGTCCGGCAAAGGCTCGGTCATAGCGGCGCAAATGGCCGCCGACGACTTCGCCAAGGAGTCGCCAGGCACCAAGGTCGAGATCATTTACGGCGACCACCAGAACAAGCCGGACATCGGCAGCCAGATCGCCCGCGGCTGGGTGGACCGGGACGGCGTGGCAGCGGTGGCCGATGCCGTCAACTCCGGGGTGGGCCTGGCAGTCAACGACGTGATGCGGGAGCGCAACCGCACCTTCATCGCCAGCAATGTCGGCACCTCCGACCTCACGGGCAAGTTCTGCGCGCCCACCACGGTGCAGTGGACCTTCGACACCTGGGCCTTCGGCAACAGCGCCGCCCGCGCGCTGAAGGACGTGGGGCCGTTCTACTTCATGTCGTTCGACTACGCCCTCGGCGCTGCGCTGGAGCGGGATACGACGGAAGTACTGAAGAGCCTCGGCGGCAGCGTAGCCGGGTCGGTGAAGCACCCGCTGGGCACCACCGACTTCTCCTCCTACCTGCTGCAGGCGCAGTCGTCCGGCGCCAAGGTGCTGGCCTTCGCGTCCACCGGCGGCGACTTCATCAACGCCGCCAAGCAGGCGGCGGAATTCGGCGTCACCCGCAGCATGACGCTCACCGGCCTGTTCACCCAGATCACCGACGTGGACGCGCTGGGGCTGGAGGCGGCGCAGGGCCTGCTGCTGACCGAGGCGTTCTATTGGGACCTGAACGACGGCACCCGCGCCTTCGCCCGGCGCTTCGCCGAGCGCATGCCCGGCCGCGTGCCGACCGAGAACCAGGCTGGCGTGTATTCCTCCGTCCTCGCCTACCTCCGTGCCGCCAAGGCGGCGGACAGCATCGAGGGCGCCCGCGTGATCGAGGCGATGCGCCGCGCGCCGATTGAGGACCCGCTGTTCGGCACTGTCACCGTCCGCCAGGACGGCCGCGCCGTCCACGCCATGCACGTATTCCGCGTGAAGACCCCGGCGGCGTCCAAGTCGCGCTGGGATGTTTATGAGCTGGTGTCCACCATTCCGGCCGGCCAGGCGTTCCGGCCGCTCGACCAGGGCGGCTGTCCGCTGGTGGCGCGCTGACGCTATTCTGCGCTGCAACCGTTGCGCTGCACCCGCCGTTTCCCCGAAACTGTCCAGGGCGACTCCGCCCCGGCCCACCCTGAACGGCGGATGCGATGCTCGGCAACACCTGGAACCTGCTGAAAGAGACGGTGAACGGCTACATCGAGGACAACAACCTCAGCCGCGGCGCCTCCATCGCCTACTTCACGGTGTTCAGCATTGCGCCGATGCTGGTGATCTGCATCGCCATCGCCGGGCTGGTATTCGGGCAGCAGGCCGCCGAGGGCGCTATCGTGGACCAACTGCAGGGTCTGATGGGCAAGCAGGGCGCCGAGGCGATCCAGGCCATGGTCGCCAGTGCCAGCAACAAGTCGAATGGCATATGGGCCACGGTGATCGGCCTTGTCACCTTGCTGGTGACGGCCACCGGCGTGCTCGCGGAAATGCAGTCGGCGCTGAACGCGATCTGGCGGGCACAGCCGCAGGCGGGAGTGACCGGCGTGCTGCGTGCGCGGGCCGCAGGCCTTGGGCTGATCGCCGCACTGGGCTTCCTGCTCATCGTGTCCCTGTTGGCCAGCGCCGCGCTGACGGCGATGGGCAACTACCTCAACAGCTTCCTGCCCGGCGCCAAGACCATCCTGGGTGTCGTAAACTTCACCGTCTCGTTCCTCTTGATCTCGTTGCTGTTTGCCGCAGTCTATAAAATCCTGCCGGACCGGCAGTTGGCCTACAAGGACGTGGCGATAGGCGCCATTGCCACGGCGTTCCTGTTCACGATCGGCAAGACGCTGATCGGGCTGTATGTCGGCAGCAGCAGCGTCGCCAGCAGCTACGGCGCTGCCGGCGCGCTCGTGATCGTGCTGGTGTGGATCTATTACTCATCGCAAATTTTCCTGCTCGGCGCCGAGTTTACCAAGGTCTGGGCCAGCCACCACGGCAGCGCCGAGGCTTTCGCCGCTGCCAACGCCCCGGGTGCTGCGGTCGTGCCGTCGGATTTGCCGTCCACTGCGGTGCAAAAGGTGCTGGTCCACTCCAGCCAGCAGCGGCAGCGGTTCGGCACGTTCGAGATTGCGGCATTAGGCAGCCTGATCCTTGCGGCCTACCTCGGCGAAACCCGGCGGCGTTAGCGCGGCTCCGTCGTCCGCCGCTACGCCCGCGCCATCTGGTCCGCCTTGGTCGCACCACGCGACCCCGGTGCCCGCTCCGGCCCGGTCGTGGTGTCGCGGCCAGTCTGTTCCTCCATGGCGGTGTTCAGTTCGGCCCCGGTCAGCACGATGATGGTCGAGATCCAAAGCCAGGTCATGAAGCCGATCACCGCGCCGAGCGAGCCATACGTCTTGTCGTAGTTGCCGAAGTTGGCGACATACCACGAGAAGGCAGCGGACCCGACGACCCACGCGACGGCCGCGAAGCCGCTGCCCCAGCTCACCCACTGCCAACGCGGCCGTTCCCGGTCCGGTCCATAACGGTAGATCATGGCGAGCAGGACGGCGATCACCCCCAGCAGCAATGGCCAGCGCAACACCCGTAGCAGCAGCTCCACCACGTTCCCCAGCCCCACGAAGGCAAGCACCGCCGGCAGCACCACGACAGCCGCCATCGCCAGCACGACGAACACGATCCCCCCCAGGGTGAAGGCGAGCGTCGTGGCGGTGCGCTTCAGGAAGCTGCGCGTCTCCTCCTCGTCGTTCACCACGTTGAGCGCGTCGAACAGGGCCTTCATGCCCTGGTTGGCGCTCCATAGCGAGGTGGCGAGGCCGATCAGCACGCCGAAGCCAAGCTTGCCCCGGGGAACCGAGATCAGCGTGTGTATCTGGTCCGACAAGATGCTCAGGCCACCCTCAGGCATCACCCCGGCCAGGGATTTAACCTGGGCTTCGATAGTCGCGGGATCGGCGACCAGGCCATACAGCGACACCAGGGCTGCCAAGGCCGGGAACACCGATAGCAGGGCGAAGAAGGTGACGCCCGCCGCCTCGGTCATCACCCGGTCGGCCGAGACCTGCTTCGCCGTCCGCTTCAGGATGTCCCACCAGCCCGAGGCGGGAATGTTGGACGGCTTGGTGGCGTTGCTGCCACGGCCGTCGTCGCTTGCCGCGCTGGTGCCGTCGTGGGGCCGCTGCCCGCCGGAGGTGCTCGATGCCGGCTCGGGTGATTGCTTCGCGTAGGCGCCCATCACCAGGCCGGCGACACCCAGGACGGCAATGATGGCCGGATGTTCGAGCTTTTCCCGCATGGCGCGCTCCTGGGTCAAAAGGGTGTTAGGCGTCAGTCCGAAACCGGTGAAACCATGTGCCGGATAGATCGGGGACGTGGCCCGGGCGATCTAGGCCACGTCCGGCAGACCCCACCCTATTAAACCGGTGCCATCGTGCCGATCCGATGATGACGGATCGGCTGGCCGCAAGTTCCGCCGCCATCGCAACGGGCTGCTGGCCTATCCCTCCAACAGGTGCCCGAAGGCGCGCAACGGCCGCAGGCGGTCGCACATGATCTTGGTGATCGCCAGCAGCGGCACCGCCAGAATTGCGCCCTGCACGCCCCACATCCAGTACCAGAACACCAGCCCGACCATGACGGCGATAGGATTGATGGTGAAGCGCCGGGCCAGGATCATGGGGGTGATGATCTCGCCTTCCAGGATGTGTATGCCCAGGTAGGCGGCTGCCGGCAGCAGCGACAGCCAGGACGCCCCGAGTGCTGCAAGCCCAATCACCGCGAACAGCGCCACTCCGGCCAACGGTCCCAGGATCGGGATGTAGTTCAGGCAGAACGCCACCACCCCCCACAACGGCCAGCCCGGCAGCCCGAAGGCCCAGGTCATCCCCGCGACCGCGCCGCCGACCACCGCATTGATGACCGTCACCGTCAGCAGATACATGGATATGTCGTGCTCGATGGCGGTGGAGATGCCGACCGCCTGCTTCTTGTCCTTGAAGGACGGCAGCACCTCGACCAGCCGCCGCATGAACGTCTCGCCAAACACCAGCAGGTAGAACAGGATCAGCAGCGTTTCGAGCAGGTGGGACGCGAAGTTGCCGGCGCCGCTGGCGATGCTGCTGGCGATGGCCTGGGGGTTGATCCCAGGTCCTCCGGACGGCTCCAGCCCGGCGCGTCCCATCAGGGATTGCAGACGCTCCACCGGCTCCTTCACCCAGGCATACTGGGATTGCAGCTTTTCCCAGGTAGCCGGAGCGTTGCGCAGCCAGTCGGCCGCCGGCCCGGACAGGATGGTGCCAAGCCCGGCGAACACCCCTACCAGCAGGATGATGGAGATGAGCGAGCCAACGGCACGCGGGATATGCAACCGCTCGCCGAAGCGCACCACCGGCTGCAGCAGCAGCTTGAGCACCAGAGCCAGCACGACCGGCAGGATGACCTCGCGCGCCACAAACATGACGGCGAGGCTGGCAAGCAGGAACAGGCCGCCCAAGAAAATGGTCTTGGGATCGGTGGGAAGCGGCATGTCGCCGGCATCATCGTCCCCATGCTTGTGGCCGGGATTAGACGGCGGGATGGAGACGGGGGGAGCAGGAGCAGTGACGGACATGGCCAAGCCTTCGATGCGATCCCCCCAAGGGCACCACGCGGCCATCCGCCGTCAAGCTTCTCCCACTTCGGAAAAAATACGGCGCGCATGGCTCAGAACGCCGCTCCCTGCTCCCTCTCCCTCCGGGAGAGGGTCGGGGTGAGGGAAACCGCAAGCGCGCAGTTCGCCTCTGAGTGGGGATCACCGGTTTCTAAACGGGCGGAATTGCGTCCTTGTAGCCTCCCTCACCCCGACCCTCTCCCGGAGGGAGAGGGGACAGAGGGAAAAACCCTACCGGTTCGCCCCTGGCGTCCACTGCACGTCGCCGCCGGGGTTCAGACGGCGGCCCAGCACGAACAGGTGGTCGGACAGGCGGTTCAGCAGGCGGATCACCGCGGGGTTGACCTCCTCCTCCCGGGCCAGGTGCACCACCAGCCGCTCGGCCCGGCGCACGACCGTACGGGCCAGGTGGGCATGGGCCGCCGCCGCGGTGCCGCCGGGCAGGATGAAGCTGGTCAGCGGCGCCAGCGCATCGTTCATCGCCTGCACTTCCGCCTCCATCCGGATATTCGGAGCGTCAGTGACGCGCAGCCGCTCCCCAGCCTCGCCGGGCACGCACAGGTCGGCGCCCACGTCGAACAGGTCGTTCTGAATACGGGCCAGCATGGCGTCGGCTTCGGGATCGTCCTTGGTGTGCAGGCGCAGCAGGCCGATGGCGGCATTGGCCTCGTCCACCGTGCCGTAGGCATCCACCCGCAGCGCATCCTTGGACACCCGAGAGCCGTCGCCGAGCGAGGTTTGCCCACCATCGCCGCCGCGCGTCACAACCCGGTCAATTCGTATCATCTGCCATCCCCAACGAAATGTATGTCGAGCGGATAGTCGAACGGCAACGGCCCGGCGAGGCCCGTCGCCGGACGGAACCGCCACCGCCCCACCGCGTCCACTGCCGCCTTGTCCAAGCTGGGATGGCCGCTGCTGCCGGCAAGCTCGACCAGGATCGGGATGCCTTCCGTCGAGACGTGGACGACCAGCCGCACCGTGCCTTCCTGACGGCGCCGCATGGCCTCCGCAGGGTAGGCCGGGGGCAGGTTGCGGAACCGGCTGTCGGGGCGGGGCGGTATGATGTCGTCGCTACGGGAGTCCAGGTCGGCCAGGTCCTGGCCGCCATTGCCCAGGTTGGTCTCGGTGGCGGCTGGCGGGGCAGGCGGTGGGGCCCGGGGCGCCGTGGGGGATGGAGCTGCCGATGCTGCCTTTGCCTGCGGGGCCGGCAGGGGCAGAGCCGGGCTTGCTGCAGGCGCGGCAGCCGCCGGAGCCGCCGGAGCAGGTTGGACGGACGGCGCCGGTTGCCGGGCAGGCGCATCGGCCGGCGGCGCCGTGCCGCCTGCCGTGCTGGCCTGGATCAGCTCGACCTCGATGGGGGGCGCTTGGACAGGCCCGCGGCCCCGTCCCGCCCACGGCAGCAGCAGAACCACCGCTGCCACGGCATGGAGGACACCGGACACCAACAAACCCAGCCTGTTCGCCCTGACGCGCACCTACAGGACAAGCACGCCGCTGTGCTTGGCCTTCAGTTCGGGTTCGACATGGATGGTGATGACCAGGCCGTCCACCTCCGCCTTAAGGGCGGCCTCGATCCGGTCGCAGATGGCGTGGGCCTCGGCCACGCGCATGTCGCCGGGCACGACCAGGTGGAACTCCAGGTAGGTCAGGCGCCCGGCGTGGCGGGTGCGCAGGTCGTGCGCCTCGATGGCGCCGTCGGCGTGCTGGCCGACCAGGCGGCGTATGCGCTCCACCACCACCTCCGCCGGCGCCGCATCCATCAGGCCGCCGACCGAGCCGTGCACGACGCGCAGGCCGGACCAAAGCACGTGCACCGCCGTTCCCACCGCGAGCAGCGGGTCCAGCCATGCCAGCCCGGTCCCCACCGCCACGACCAGCCCGGCGGTGATGCCCACCGACGTCACCACGTCCGAATTCAGGTGCCGCGCATCCGCCATCAGCGCAGCCGAGCGGTGCTTGCGTCCCTCCCGCAGCAGCAGCACCGCCCATGCGGCGTTGATCGCGGTGGACACGGCATTCAGGCCGAGTCCCAGCCCCATCTGCTCCAGCCGCGGCGCGTCGTTCCAGGTGGTCCAGGCATGCTCCAGGATGCTGGCGGCCGCGAGGATGATCAGCACGCCCTCGATCACCGCGGAGAAGAACTCGGCCTTGTCGTGGCCATAGGGATGGTTGGCGTCGGCGGGCTTCGCGGCCAGGCGCAGGGCACCGAAGGCGATCACGGAGGCCAGGACGTTGACCACGCTTTCCAGCGCGTCCGAATACAGCGCGGCGCTGCCGGTCAGGTGCCAGGCAAACGCCTTCATCGCCAGCACGACAATGCCGACAACGATGGTGCCCGCCGCTACCCGCCCGATCCGGTCCAACCCTGTCCCCGCTTGGCTGGCCGCTGATTAGCAGGCGGGGCAGGGCAGTGCCTACCTCCGCCCGCCACTTGCGCCGCCCAGAATGACTTAATTGCCAGTAGG
Organism: Acetobacteraceae bacterium; assembly: GCA_036398775.1. Classification (GTDB taxonomy): domain Bacteria; phylum Pseudomonadota; class Alphaproteobacteria; order Acetobacterales; family Acetobacteraceae; genus DASWOJ01. The sequence goes on along the minus strand of DASWOJ010000292.1, from coordinate 18 downwards.
CGACCACAACCTCGCACC
>DASWOJ010000291.1:0-2620 GCA_036398775.1 Acetobacteraceae bacterium | reverse complement strand
TCGGCGGCCATGAGCCGGGTCAGGTGGCCGTGAGTGATGGGCTCGATGGCCGGCGCCCGGTCGCCGCGCGGGAACAGCCGGCCGGCGGCGTGCATGGCCGTCAGCAGCGGCGTGCGCGGCGCGAAGGTGAACAGCACGGAGCCGTCCGCCAGCGCCGCCAACTGCGCCGCGACGCGCGCCATGTCCGGGGCGCGGTAGTGGATCAAGCTGTCCATTCCCACGACGTGGTCGAAGCGGCCCAGCGCCGGGTCGGTCATGTCTCCCGCGCGCCAGTCTATCCGCAGGCCCGCCGGCATCCGGTCGCGCGCCACGCCCACCAGGGTTGGGGATAGGTCTATAGCGACGACCTCTGCCCCGCGCCGTGCCGCCTCCACTGCCAGCGCCCCGGTGCCGCACCCGGCGTCCAGCAGCCGCCGTCCGTGCAGGTCCTGCGGCAGCAGGGACAGCAGGGTCGCCCGCATCCGGTCTCGGCCGGCCCGCACGGTCGCACGTATGCCGCTGACCGGCGCGTCCGAGGTCAGCCTCGCCCAGGCGGCGGCGGCGGTGCGGTCGAAATACGCCTCCAATTGGCCGCGGCGGGCGAGGTACGATGCGGTCGCCATTACCAGGCCCTGTCCGATGCCTGCTCCCTCTCCCGCCGGGAGAGGGTTGGGGTGAGAGGGTCTTGGCTGCGTAGCGGGGCGCTGGCGGTGCAGTCAGCATAGGGTTGCAAATCGGACAGTACTGCGCCCGCCCGCCCGCTCACCCCGGCCCTCTCCCGGAGGAAGAGGGAGAAGGAAGCGGGCATTAGTCGTATCCCAGCAGGTCGAAGATTTCGCGGTCGCGCAGGGGGGCGCCCAGCAAAGGCTCGGTTCCGGCCCAGAGCTGCGCGGCCAGGCGCATGTATTCGAGCTTGACGGCCTCCAGCTCCGGCGAGGACTCCATCTCGAACAGGGTGCATTTCTTCAGCCGGCTGCGCCGTATGGCGTCCAGGTCCGGGAAGTGCGCCAGCGAGCGCAGGCCGGTCGCCGCGTTGTAGCGGTCCACCTGATCGGTCGCCGCGCTGCGGTTCACGATCACCCCGCCCAGCCGCACGTCGTAGTTCTTGGCCTTGGCCTGGATCGCCGCGACGATGCGGTTCAGGGCGAAGATGCTGTCGAAGTCGTTGGCGGCCACCACCACCGCCCGCCCCGCATGCTGCAACGGGCTGGCGAAGCCGCCGCACACCACGTCGCCCAGCACGTCGAAAATCACCACGTCGGTTTCTTCCAGCAGGTGATGCTCCTTCAGCAGCTTCACCGTCTGGCCGACGACGTAGCCGCCGCAGCCGGTGCCCGCCGGCGGCCCGCCCGCCTCGACGCACATCACGCCGTTGTAGCCGGGGAACACGAAGTCCTCGACCCGTAGCTCCTCCGAGTGGAAGTTCACCCCTTCCAGCACGTCGATCACTGTCGGCAGCAACTGCTTGGTCAGGGTGAAGGTGCTGTCGTGCTTGGGGTCGCAGCCGATCTGCAGCACCCGTTTGCCGAGATGGCTGAACGCCGCCGACAGGTTGCTGCTGGTTGTGCTCTTGCCGATGCCGCCCTTGCCATAGACGGCGAACACCTTGGCGGTGCCGATGTTCAGCGCCGGGTCGAGCTGCACCTGCAGGCTGCCCTCGCCGTCGCCGCGCTGGCTGATCTTGTTGCGGACGGGATAGGGAAGGGTTGCTACGGTCATGCGGCCAACTCCACTTCAACGCCTTCTAGGCGGTCTTCCAGGTCGTCCCCGGCGCGGCGCAACGCGTCCAGGGTGGCGGCGTCGGGCTGCCAGTACTTGCGCTCGGTCGCCTCGATCAGGCGGCCGACCAGCTTGGCCGACGCTTTGGGATTGAGGGCGGCCAGCCGCTCGCGCATGGCATCGTCCAGCGCGTAGGTCTCGGCGAGCTGCTGATAGACCCAGGGCGATACCTCACCGGTCGTCGCCGACCAGCCCAACGTGTTGGTCACGTGCGCCTCGATCTCCCGCACGCCCTCGTAGCCGTGCTTGAGCAGGCCCTCGTACCACTTCGGGTTCAGCGCCCGGGTGCGGGTTTCCAGCGACACCTGCTCGGACAGGGAGCGCACAGTGCCGTCGCCGCGGGTCTGGTCGCCGATCAGCACGCTGGCTGCCACGCCGCCGCGGGCCTGGCGCACGGCGCGGGTGATGCCGCCCAGCGTGTCGAAGTAGTGGTCCACCGTCGTGACGCCCAACTCGATGGAGTCGAGGTTCTGGTAGGTCACGTCCACGCTGCCCAGCACATGGGTCAGCAGCGCCGCCTGCCGCTCCGGCCGGCCCGTTACGCCATAGGCGAAGCCCTTGCGGGCGACGTAGGCGTCGGCCAGCTCGTCCTCGTCCTCCCAGACGCCGGCGCCGACGATGCTGTTGACGTTGGCGCCATAGGCTCCGTCGGCGTTGCCGAACACGCGCAGCGCCGCCTGCTCCATTTCGCCGCCGTTGGCGGCGATGAAGGCCAGGGCGTGCTTGCGGATGAAGTTTTCTTCTGGTGCCTCGTCCGCCTGGGCCGCCAGCAGTGCGGCCTCGGCCAACAGCTTGGTTTGCAGGGGCAGCAGGTCGCGGAAGATGCCGGACAGGGTGACTACGACATCCACCCGCGGGCGGC
>DASWOJ010000290.1:0-15909 GCA_036398775.1 Acetobacteraceae bacterium | reverse complement strand
CCTACCGCATGACCACCCCTGCCGACAGCGGCAGGACGATGCTGATCGAGCAGCCCCGCCGCGACGGCTGGACCCTGGCGCAGCCCGACCCGGCGCAGGTCGGCACCACCCCGACGCATTACCGCATCACCCAAATCGTGCCGCCCGGCACGACCTTGTCCCTGAATGTCGTGCTGGAACGTCCGGTGGATGAGCGGCTGGCGCTGACGGAGGCGTCGCCCGCCCAATTGGCGGCGCTGGCGTCGGAAGGTCAGCTTTCCCCGGCGCTGCGGGCCGCCCTGACCCACGCCGGGATCCTGCGGGCGGAGCTGGACCGGCGCCATGCCGCGGCGGACGACGTGGAGCATCGCCGGGCCGCCATCGTCGCCGACCAGAACCGCGTGCGCCAGAACCTGGCCGCGGTGCCGAACGGCAGCGAGCTGCAGCGGAGGTATCTCGCCATGCTGCAAAAGCAGGAGAACGACTTGGCGGCCCTGGCCACGCAGGCGGACTCAGCGGGGCGGGCGGTGACGGACGCGGACGGCGCGCTGAAGGATTTCCTGGGCGGGCTGACGCTTTAGGACGGGAGCACCGGCAGGTCCTTGCGCGAAGCGACCAGGGTTGGAACCGCAAGCATCTGTATGCGGACGAACATGCGGGGAGCAGCCTGACATCAAGGCCGGACGCAATCTACTCTAACCTCGCTGTGCCGACGCCTGCTGCGCCACCCGGTAAACCGTCTTGACCAGCACGGCGCCGTGGTTCGGGATTGGGTTAATCAGAATTACGATGCGCAGACCATCCCGCTCCCGCCACAGTACGTCGGCACCGTCGCGCACATCAGGCCGTATCGGGTCCAGCAAGGCGCGGGTGAAGGCATCGGGGCGGATGCCGTCCTCCGTGATCCGGGCCTGAGCGTGACGGCTGACCGCGACGTTGCCCAGTCCGCGCACGTTGCGGAAGAAGTGGTCCATCATGCCTCCTCCGGGCGGAACCGGGCGCCCTTGTCCAGCCGGCCCAGCAGCATCGGGATGCGAGGGGCGGCCGGCATGACGTAGATCCTCAGCAGGCCGGGTCCTGTCAGGTCAAGTCGGTGCAGCGCCCAGGTGGTGACTGCCTCCCCCGAGCGCAATGAGCGCAGGTGGCCCAACTCGGACCTCAATCCCTGCAGCGCCGGGTCGGCATAGGGCAACACGGCATCCTGCAAGGCGGGCGTACTTGCTACGCCCGCATCCGTTGCGGGGTGCGGGACCGGAAATGCCTCAGCGGCAGATGCGCCGGGCGCGCCGGACAAGGCGCCGATCCGCACGAGGCAAATGCCGGACAGGGTGATCGTGACCAAGCCGCCGGGAGAACTGGACTTCCCGGTCTGCTGGATCAGCATAGCCGCGGTGTCGGCCATCCGCACGGCCGCCAGCAATCAGGTTCTACCAAATGGCTCCGGCACGCCGAATGGTTTGCGCTGCACCTGCGCTGTTTGCCCAGGCAGCGACGGATGCGCTGTAGGCCGGATAGGGGGCAGTTCGGTCCACCGCCTGTCGTTCTTGCTGGCGAGGTCAGCCCCGCATCCGGATCGGACGGCGCTTCCGGTAGCGGCAGCACCCCCCGGCCTGGCATCAACCATGGCGGTTCCGGTGCGGCCGGAACTCTGGTTGCCCTAGCCCCGGCTGTGGCTGCCGCACTTGGATAGGAAAGATGACTGTACCAACAACGATCAACAGAGTGACAAGGAATTGGATAACGGACAACGAACCCGCGGTTTTACGGCAAGGTTTGCAGGTTATTGCCCTGGCGACCGCACCGGTTTGCGTAATGGCCGCAAGATGCAGGCGGCACCGTCAAGCCCAGCACCAACCTCCGCCATGCCAGTCCGGGCATGACGGACGAAAGCTACTTCGCAGAAGCCATGCCCGTTTTGGAAAATGGGTTCGTCTGCTGGCGGCGGACAGCTACTTGGAGCTTGTGATGTCGCCGGAATGCTCGCCGCGCTTGGCTTGGCTGTTGCGGACTCGCTTGAGCTGGAACACGGCGACCCCAATGACAATCAGCAACGTGACGAAGGACAGGATTACAGGCAGAGAAATGTTGTGTTCCACGGCTAAGCTCCCAGAAAACTATTTCGGCGTGGGGACCACGTTGGATCGGCGGCGTAGTTTCCTTGGTCGCAAAAGGGTGATGGGCGCGAAGGACGCGTCTGCGGGCGCCGTCCTCCCCGCTACTCATGCTAACCGTTCACTGCCATGCGCCGCGCTGGGCACTGCGGTTCCCGGCTTCCAAGAATTAAGCCGGGTTCTGCCAGTTAAAGGCGGGGCCGTCCTGCCACGCCTGCGCTCTGTCCAGCACTCGCACCGGCCAAGGGAGAGAAGGAGACAAGGCCGTGGTGCTGCCGTGCGAGCGGGGGTCCAGGACGTTGCAGGTGACTCGGCAGGCTGAAATGGTCGGCGCCGTCCACCACTAAGCAGGCTTGCAATGCCGCTGCGGTTGAGGATGCCGTGCCTGGACCCCATCGGAAGCCGGATCAGGTCGTCAGCGCCGGCAGTAATGTCCTCGCCGTCCAACCAAGGGTCGAATGGGCTGTCCAGCACCTGGAGAAACTCGTCCTGGTCGGGATGGACGTGCGGCGGCACGAAGGTGCCGGACGGGAACAGGCTGTCGAAGGCGAAGGACGCATCGGATGTTTGCTTGGGCTTGCGGGTTCGGCCCATCGCGTCCCACACGATCCTGCCGAGGCTGGCGCTGCTGCTGGCGAAGCCATTCCAGGATCCAGGCTGGTTCCTGCCATTGGCCGGTCCGGCAGGTGCGCCAGGGCGGCACCATCCGGGGGATGGGCTGATCTACGGAGGTGTCCACAGCGTTGAGCTGGCCTGGCATCTGAAATTGGTGCAGCACCTGCATCACCGGCCCACGCCGGCGCCGGAGCATTTTGCCGCATGACCAGAGAATAATCGGACCAGTTCGTGCGGACATCAGGCCGCATCGGATGGCGTTCACGGCCTGACCTGTTATCGTCCTTCCATGCAAACCTATCCTGCCCCCGGCCGCTGATGCGCGGCGCCTTCCCCTTCTCCGCTATCGTCGGCCAGGACGAGATGAAGCAGGCGCTGCTGATCGCCGCCTCCGACCCGGCGATCGGCGGCGTACTGGTGTTCGGTGACCGCGGCACCGGCAAGAGTACCGCTGTACGTGCGCTCGCGGCGCTGTTGCCGCCGATGCGGGCGGTGCAGGGCTGCCGCTACCATTGCGACCCGGATCGCCCGTCCACCTGGTGCGAGGACTGTGCAGCCCGTCCGGACCATCCCGCGCATGACGTGCCGGTGCCGGTCGTGGACCTGCCGCTGGGCGCGACGGAGGACCGGGTGGTGGGCGCCCTGGACCTGGAGCGCGCGCTGACCCGTGGGGAGAAGGCGTTCGAGCCGGGGCTGCTGGCCCGGGCCAACCGGGGTTTCCTTTACATAGACGAGGTCAACCTGCTGGAAGACCACCTGGTGGACCTGCTGATAGACGTGGCGGCGTCAGGCGAGAACGTCGTCGAGCGCGAGGGCTTGAGCGTGCGCCATCCCGCGCGCTTCGTGCTGGTGGGCAGCGGCAACCCGGAGGAGGGAGAACTGCGGCCGCAGTTGCTGGACCGGTTCGGACTGTCGGTAGAGGTGCGGACGCCGGACGACGTGCCCGCCCGGATCGCCATCGTGCGCCGGCGGGACAGCTTCGACCGGGACCGTGCGGCCTTCCTGGCGGAGTGGGCTGGTGCGGAGGCCGAGGTGCGGGACAGGATTCTGGCCGCACGCGGCCGGCTGCCTGGCGTAGCGGTGGATGATGCAGTCCTGGAGCAGGCTACCCGGCTATGCATGTCGCTCGGCACCGATGGGCTGCGGGCGGAGTTGACGCTGCTGCGGGCCGCACGGGCGCTGGCTGCGCTGGATGGGGCAAAGGCGGTCGAGACCCGGCATCTGCTGCGCGTCGCTCCGAGTGCCTTGCGGCATCGCCTGCGCCGCGACCCGCTGGATGATGCTGGCAGCACCACCCGTGTGGCACGTGCCGTGGCGGAGCAGTTCGGCGCGTGATGGAGGATGCTGCCGTCCAGCCGCCCTGTCTCCCTCTCCCGTCGGGGGAGGGTTGGGGTGAGGGCGCCTTGGCCGCGGCGCGGAGTACGACAGGTTCGGTCAGCATGCAAGGCGTTGTGCTCGAGACCACCGCTTCAGATCCCTCTCGTGCTGATCCGCTCATAAATGGGAAAGAGGCACCCTCTCCCTGGCATGATGCCGTTCAGGCCGCGGCGTTGCTGGCCGTGGATCCCATCGGATGCGGCGGTGCGTGCGTCCGGGCCGGGCATGGCCCGGTGAGGACACGCTGGCTTGCGCTGCTGCACGGATTGCTGCCGGAGGGCACTTCATGGCGTAAGGTGCCCCTGAACATCGCCGATGCCCGCTTGCTGGGCGGTCTGGATTTGGCGGCGACCCTGGAGGCTGGCCGGCCCATGGCAGAGCAGGGCCTGCTCGCAGAAGCGTCCGGCGGCGTTCTAGTGCTGCCGATGGCGGAGCGCGTGCCGGCCGGGCTGGCTGGGCGGCTCGCCCTGGCGCTGGATGCAGGTACGATCGCCCTTGTGGCTCTGGACGAGGGCGCGGCGGAGGACGAGCGTGCGCCGCCTGCACTGATGGACCGGCTGATGTTTCACGTGAAACTTTCCGAGGTTGGCGCAAGGGAGCCGGACGGAGGCTTGCCGGCTGCCGAACAGGTCGCTGCCGCCCGGTCGCGGCTTCCGGCAGTGCGGGCCGGGGATGCCACGGTGGTGGCCCTGTGCAACACTGCGGCAGCATTGGGAGTAGAGTCGGTCCGTGCCCCGTTGCTGACCCTGCGTGCCGCCCGTGCCGCGGCTGCGCTGGCAGGGCGGGACGAGGTGGCGGCGGAGGATGCGGTGCTAGCATGCCGCCTTGTGTTGGCGCCGCGAGCAACCATGCTGCCCATCAAAGACGCTCCGCCCAGCACGCCGGAGGAGATGCCGGATGCCGCAGAGGGAGACCAGCCTGAGCCGGGTCCCGGTGCAAACGACGGGGATGACGACGATGCTGCTCCCGGGCCGCTGAGCGACGTGCTGCTGCAAGCTGCTGCAGCCGCTATCCCGTCAGGGCTGCTCGCTATGCTGCAGGCCCGCGCCCAACGCCAGGCGCCTCGGACGGCTGGCGTATCCGGTGCCTCCCAGGCGGGCCGGCGCGGACGTCCCGCTGGCATCCGCGCCGGCGACCCACGCGGCGCTGAACGGCTGAACTTGGTTGAAACCCTGCGCGCCGCCGCCCCCTGGCAGCGTATCCGGGGAGCAACGGGCAGCCGGCTGCAAATCCGCCAGGCCGACTTCCGCGTAACCCGTTGCGTGCAGCGTGCGGAGACGACGACGATCTTCGTCGTGGATGCGTCCGGCAGCAGCGCCTTGAACCGGCTGGCCGAGGCGAAGGGTGCGGTCGAGCTGCTGCTGGCGGAATGCTATGTCCGGCGTGACCGCGTGGCGGTGCTGGCCTTCCGTGGCGTTGGCGCACAACTGCTCCTTCCGCCGACGCGCTCCCTGGTTCGGGCCAAGCGCGGCCTGGCGGCGTTGCCCGGCGGTGGCGGCACGCCGTTGGCGGCCGGGCTGGATGCGGGCTTGCTGCTGGCGGACGCAGTGCTGCGCCGGGGCGGCACGCCAAGCCTGGTGCTGCTGACGGACGGACGCGGCAACGTGGCTCGGGACGGCCGCGGCGGACGGGAGCGGGCCGAGGCGGACTCATTCCAGGCTGCCCGCTCCATCCGGCTGGCCGGGGTGGCGGCGCTGCTTGTGGACACGTCGCCCCGCCCGGCGCCTGCTGCGCGCAGGCTAGCCGACGCCATGGCAGCCCGCTACCTGCCGCTGCCCTATGCGAATGCCGCGGCACTTTCGGCAGCCGTCAGCCAGGCAGGGCGAGGATGACGTCGCTCGTTCCTCCTTTCTCAGACGATCAGGCACCATCGCCTCCATGAGTCGGCCCGGCGCAGACTGGCCGAACCGTGCTGCCAGCCGCACCGTCCGTGCCGCAGGTTTGGAGTGGCACGTCCAGGTTGCGGGTAGTGGTCCCGTGCTGCTGCTGGTGCACGGCACCGGTGCCGCGACGCACTCCTGGCGCGGGATGCTACCGCTGCTGGCTCAGCATTTTACTGTCGTCGCGCCGGACCTGCCGGGCCATGGCTTTACCCAGGCCCCGGCCGCGGCACGGCTGTCTCTGCCGGGGATGGCGCATTCGCTGCACGGATTGCTGACGATGATGAACCTGCGGCCGGTGGCGGCTGTGGGCCACTCGGCCGGGGCGGCGATCCTGGCGCGCATGGCGTTGGACCGGACCTTGGCGTTGCGCGCCCTGGTAAGCCTGAATGGCGCCTTCATCCCTTTGCAGGGCGTGGCGGGCCAAATCTTTTCCCCTCTCGCGCGGGTGCTCGTGGGGCTGCCTGGGTTGCCGCAGGTGTTTGCCTGGCGGGCGCGCAACCCGGCCGTCGTGGAGCAGCTCCTGGCTGCCACGGGCTCCACACTGGATGCCGAAGGGGTGCGTTGGTATGGCGAGGTGGTGCGCCGCCCGGACCATGCCGCATCCGCCTTGGGCATGATGGCGCATTGGGATCTGCGCCCCCTGCTATCCGATCTGCCGCGCCTGGGCATTGCGTTGCTGCTGATCACGGGAGAAGGGGATCGCACGGTGCCTCCGTCGCAGTCCGCCGACGTGCAGCGCCTTGTGCCCGGCGCCGCCCTGGCAACCCTCCCTGGCCTGGGCCACCTCGCGCACGAGGAACGCCCGGAGGAGGTCGCCGCCTTGATCGAGGCGTTCATGCGCCAGTACGGGCTGCCGCCTTGAGCGCCTGGGTCGTCAGCGGCAGGGTGCTGGACCTGATCCTGCTGGGCATGGCGCTCGAAGGGGCGTCGCTGACCCTGCTGTTCCGCACGCGGGGCCTAGGCGTGCCGCCAGGGGCGCTGTGGCCAAACCTGCTGTCCGGGATGTGCCTACTGCTGGCGATGCGCGCCGGACTGGCCGAGGCCTGGTGGGGCTGGGTATCGTTGCCGCTGCTGGGCGCGCTCGCTTTCCACGTTGCAGACCTCCGCCGCCTGTGGCGCGCCGTTCCTGCTCTGCCTTCTCGGAAAAGCGGGCCGGGATAAGCCGGGCTGCCGTATGCGGAGATGTCCCGCCTTGCTGCAGCCAGGAGGATGCTTCTCTGTTTTCAACGCAGCCCTGGAAGAAATTAGGACGTCACCGATCCGGGGCTAGTCCCGAGTGTCAACCCGTGGTTACAGTTGTGCCCACATGTCAGAAACGTTAGACAGGGTACTTACCGCACCGGCGACAAGCTTCCGCCCCCGTGCTCTCGGCTTCTGCGATGTGGGAGGCAGCTTGCGCCTGGTGCTGATCACCTCATTCTGCCGCTTCGGCGACGGTTTGCACTTCGACGGCACCGGCGATGGCCGTGCCATGCTGGAGGGGACTGGCTGCTTCAACCCACTGGACATTGCCGGCGACGTCTGCCGCATTGCGGTGCCCGTTTGAGAATGCGTTGTGCTGAGTCGGTTGGCGTGGGTTTTCGGGCACCGAAGCGGAGCGGGCTCCCGCCTGTGAGTTCCGCTCAGCGTCATCGTTGGGCGAGTAAAGCGACATCGGACAGCCTGTGCAGCAAAATCGTCAAATGGGCACTCACAGCGACGTCTCTTGCCGCGATTGGCTCATCCATCCCAGCGCCGGGCTGCCGGCCATGCCGTTTTCCGCAAACATCGTCAATCGGGTAGTGCCGGATGCAAACCTCGCCTCAGCCAATGTCCTGGGATAGTACGCACCTGCTGACGGACCTGGCGGATTGCCGGGCTATGCTGCGCGGCGGCTCGCGCACCTTCCATGCTGCGGCGCGCGTGCTGCCGCGCCGGGTGCATCGCCCCGCGACCGCGGTGTATGCGTTCTGCCGCGTGGCGGACGACCTGATTGACGCAGGCGGTGGCCAGGCGGCCTTGCAGCACCTGCAAGGCCGATTGGACGACGTTTACGCCGGCCGCCCCGCGCCGGTGCCGGCCGACCGGGCGTTGGCGGTCGTCGTGGCACGGCATGCCCTTCCGCGGGCGCTGCTGGATGCGCTGCTTGAGGGATTCGCCTGGGACGCCGCCGGACGGCGCTACGACACGTTGGAGGACCTGCACGCCTATGCCGCCCGGGTCGCCGGCACGGTCGGCGCGATCATGGCGCTGCTGATGGGCGAGCGTTCGCCGGCCGGCGTCGCCAGAGCATGCGACCTGGGTGTTGCCATGCAGCTCAGCAACATCGCGCGGGACGTCGGAGAAGATGCGCGGGCCGGACGGCTCTACCTGCCGCTGGCCTGGCTGCGCGAGGCCGGGGTGGATCCGGATATCTGGATGCAGGTGCCAGCGTTCTCGCCCGCCCTCGGATCCGTAATAGCCCGGCTGCTGGCGATGGCGGAGTCACTGTATGCACGGGCGGATGCGGGAATCGCCGGCCTGCCGCTCGACTGCCGCCCCGGCATCGGCGCGGCCCGGCGCCTGTACGCGGAGATCGGGGCACAGGTGGCGCGAGAGGGCCATGACAGCGTGACGCGCCGGGCCGTGGTGCCGGGCCGGCGCAAGCTGGCGTTGCTGGCGCGCAGCACGGCAGCAGCCTTCCGGCCCGGCACTGCCGACCAGCGTCCGACGGTGACGGCGGCGCAGTTCCTGGTGGATATCGTGGCCGCGACGCCATGCCCAGCTGCAGGGGCACGCTGGCCGGCGCTGGATGACCGGGTGGCATGGTTGTGCGCGATGTGGAGCGCGCTGGACCAACGGCAGGCGGTCGGGCGGCGGGCGTAGCCAGAAAGGCGGTATGCAGGGCCAAGCAGTCGCATCGCAGCAAGCCGGACCCAACCGCTGCCGCCCTGCTTGCGACACCTCCGATGTCTGGACATCCTTCAAAGGGACTTCTGGATATCCGGAGAGGCGATGTGCCATTGCATATCAAGGATGATGCGGCAGCCGCACGTGCATCCCAGAGCACGTTCGCCTCAGAAGGCGACGCCAGACATGCTTCAACCTTATGCTTTCGCAGGCGTTTGTCCGGTGCAAATAAGGCTGTTTGCGCCGGATATGCCCTAGCGGCGTTGACGGCCTGCAACGGTTGACGGTGGTTTTCCAGGCGCGGCTCAGTGAGGCAGGACCGTCTCGGCCGCAGCGTCCGCGCTCCAAGTTGCCTTTTCTGCATTGCCGCGGCATGTGTCCGGTGGCTGCTTGGGCCTGGCGGTCGGGACAGGTGTGGAAGAACGGCGGATGTGCTGCAAGTGCCGGCAAGCCGAGGCTGCATACAGGCTGACCTGCGCTGCCCAGCCTGGCTGCCAAGAACCCAATAGGCTGGATGGTGGAGGTGAGCGACTTCCTGGTGGACCTGCGGACCATACCGCGTGAGGTGCAGGAGATCGCGTTCGAGAACGGGATCATTCCTCATATCCCAGAGGATCAGGAATAGAGCCGTATTGGCAGACCTGCCAGCACAAGAAAGCAGCTAGGAAGGGGAGCCTTCCCAACCCAGGAGCAAGCACATGGCCGCCCAATGGGAGTGGATGATCCTCCTGCTTCTCGTGCTGGTCCTGCTGGTCGTGGAGCTGCTCCGCACCCGCCGCGCCATACGCCGGGCCGGGGACAAGCCGCGGACGCCGCTACCCGCCCCACCGGCGCGGGATGCGGAACGGTAGCATCGCCTGCACCCACGGCGCCCTGAACCGGTCCAGGTCCAGGCTCTCATGCACCGCCGTCACCCGCTCCCCAAACAGCGCCGTGTCCACCACGCTGCGGTTGTAGAACGGTGCGTCCTCCAGGGTCTGCCGCACCTCCGGCGCTGCCCCGGCGTCCGCCCGGGTCGGCCGTGCGACGCCCCACATGGTGCGCGGCAACGCGGCGGGCGGCGGCGGCTCCACCTCGTCCACCATCCCCGCACGGTTGATCTGCAACGCCAGCGACTGCTCGCCCCCGACCCGGCGCTGCGCGTTATACAGGATCGCCGCCCCGTCCCGCGTCGGTGCCCGGCACCAGTCCCATTGCACGAAATCCGACTCCAGCGGCGCATCGCCGTCGTTGGTGTCGAGGTAGCCCGGCCCCGACCAGCGCAGCGCCGGATGGCTCAGCTCCACCTCCACCCGCGACGCCGGCGCGATCGGCGACCAGCGGTGCCGTCCGGCGCCGTCCAGCAGGAACCGCCGCCCTGTCAGCGCGCCGGGCCGCACCCGCACCGTCCCGCGCAGGCGGGAGGGCAGGGGCGCCGTCACTTCCTCGATACCGATGGTCAGCACCTCCCCGTCCCAGTCCAGCCGGCTCGGCCCGATCGCCAGGTGCTGGGGACCGCGGTCCAGGGCGCCCCGGCCGCGCTCCGTCATCGCCCAGCGGCGCGGGCGGCCATACAGCGCGACGTTCAGGCAGCAATGATGCGCGGGGTCGCCGCCGCCGCCCCGGCGGGCCCAGGCATAAAACGGTGAGAACACGCTGCCGATGAAGGCGATCAGCGTGATGCCGTGCCGCCCGTCGTCGCTGAGCGCGTCCACGTACCACCAGGCATAGCCGCCGGGCGGGACGGGCGCGTCGAAGCGAGGTCCTGCACCAGGCTCTCCGCCGCCAGCCCGCCCGACAGCGCCGCCATCGGCACCCCAGCGCCCGGATGCGTCCCGCCCCCCGCCAGATACAGCCCCGGCACCCGCGTCCGCGATCCCGGGCGCTTGAACGTCGCCGTCGCCCCGTGCACCGCCGGGCCATACAGCGCCCCTCCCGTTCCAGGGAACAGGCCGTTGAACTCCGCCGGGCCGGTCGTCACCGCCTGCACGTCCGTCAGCCGCAAGCCGGCCTGCGTCAGATGGGAAAATGTCCGGTCCCGGCATTGGGCAATCTCCGTCTCGGTAAGGGGACGCGTGTCCCCGGTGGCTGGCGCATTGACCAGGATCAGCAGCCGCTCCGGCCCATCCGGCGCGGCGCAGCCGTCGTCGCGGTCCCCGGCGCAAACGTAGGTGGTGGGCTGGACAGGCAGGCCGCCCTGGCGCAGCGCCGCAAACTCCGCGGCATAATCGTCTGAAAAAAACACGGTGTGCCGGTGCAGCGGAAAGCCCTCCGCCCGCGCCACCGCCGCCCAGGTCAGCGCCGACAACGACCGCTCGGCCGGCGCGAGTGGCGGCACGGCGCCTCGGGCCGCGGCGCCCAGCAGTCCCGCGGACAGGGCGGCGGGATCGGCGTTGACGACGACGGCGCTTCCCTCGATCTGCTCGCCATCGCGCAGGCGCACCCCGGCGGCCCGGCCCCGGCTGACCAGCACTTCGGCCACGTCGGCGCCCATCCGGACCGTGACCCCCCGCGCCGCCGCAAGCGTTGCCAAGGCGGCGGCGACCCGGTGCATGCCGCCCTCCACCATCCAGACGCCTTCCCGCTCGACATGCGCGACCAGCATCAGCGTCGCGGGCGCCAGGAAGGGGGAGCTGCCGCAATAGGTGGCATAGCGCCCGAACAACTGCCGCAGCCGCGGGTCCGCAAAATGCTGCGATAGCGCCGACCACAGCGTGTCGAAGGGCCGGATGCGCCACATCTCGGCGAGCCCGGCGCTCCGCACCAGCCCCGCCATCGTCGGCCGCTGCCCGCGGATGAACGGCGCCTCCAGCGTCGCATAGATCGCGCGGGCCTGGGCGGTGAAGGCGCGGAACCCCGCGGCCTCTCGCGCGCCGGCAAACGCCTGGACCGCATCCGCCGTGCGCTCCATGTCGGCGAACAGGTCCAGCCGGCTTCCGTCCGGCCAGGCATGCCGGGCCAGGATGGCGGCGGGACGCAGGGTGAGGTGGTCCTGCAGCCGCGCCCCGGCGTTGGCGAACACCGCTTCCAGCACCCAGCGCATCGTGAATACCGTCGGCCCGGCATCCAGCCGCCGGCCCGCGGCTTCCACCTCCCGCATCTTGCCGCCGGGCGCCCCGGCGCGGTCCAGCAAGGTCACGTCCAGCCCGCGGCACGCCAGCCCCAATGCCGCCACCAAGCCGCCGATTCCCGCCCCTACCACGACAACCCGGTCCGCCATCGGCACCTCAGAGATTATGCTTGACGCCTCTGTCAAGAACGCCTGACAGTATTGAATGACAAGCTAACCTGACACAAGGTCAGCACAGGGAGCAAGACGATGGACGTCATGGGCCGGATTGAGCGTTCACTGTATGCTGCCGTTGCCCGCGCCGACGTCGAGGGCTGTCCACCCGGCTTGGCCGCCGCCATGCGGCACAGCGTCTTCCCGCGCGGCGCCCGCATCCGGCCCCGCCTGTGCCTGGCCGTTGCCGCCGCCTGCGGCGAGGACCGTCCGGCCGTTACCGACGCCGCAGCCGCCAGCATCGAGCTGCTGCACTGCGCGTCCCTCGTCCATGACGACCTGCCCTGCTTCGACGACGCCGCGACCCGGCGCGGGCGCCCCACGGTGCACCGCCAGTTCGGCACGCCGCTGGCCGTGCTGGCCGGCGATGCGCTGATCGTGCTGGCGTTCCAGACCCTGGCCCATGGTGCGGCGTCCGCGCCCGAGCGGCTGGTGCCGTTGGTGCTGACGGTCAGCCGCTCGGTCGGCGTGCCGTTCGGCATCGTGGCCGGGCAGGCCTGGGAGTGCGAGCCGGCGGCGGACCTGTCGCTGTATCAGCAGGAAAAGACCGGCGCCCTGTTCGCCGCCGCCACCGTGGCCGGCGCCGCTGCGGCCGGCGCAGAGCATGAGCCGTGGCGGGCCTTGGGCATGAAGCTGGGAGAAGCGTTCCAGGTCGCCGACGACATCCTGGACGCCGCCGGCGATGCGGCGCGGATCGGCAAGCCCGTGGGCCAGGACGCCGCGCTGGACCGTCCCAGCGCCGTGCGCCGGCACGGGCTGGACGGCGCGATAGACCTGCTGGAGTCGCTGGCGGCGGAGGCGGTGGCTGCTGTCCCCGCGTGCCCCGGCGCCGGGCCGCTGCGCAGCCACATCCTGTCGGAAACCCGCCGCCTGCTGCCGGCTGAACTGGCGCGGCACGCGGCTTGAGACGGATGGGCATACGTTTCTCGCTCGTCATTGCGAGGCGCGCTTGCGCCGTGGCAATCCAGTGGCCGCGTGAACCGATGCTGCGTCCTGGCGGCCCCTGGATTGCCGCGTCGGTGCGCTCCTCGCAATGACGGCGGCACCGGGCGGTGCTGCCCTGGCTGACATGGGTCCGCCACCGCCCACTGTCTGGGACCGCCTGCTGGCCGTGCGCGACCGCCTGGTCGCCAGCCCGCGCTTCCGTGCCTGGGCCGCCGCAACGCCCTTCACCCGTCCCATCGCCCGGCAGCGCACGCGGGCGCTGTTCGACCTATGTGCCGGGTTCGTTTATTCGCAGGTCCTGTATGCCTGCGTCGAGCTGCACCTGTTCGACATCCTGGCAGAAGGCCCGCAGCCCCTGCCGCCCCTTGCCGCCCGTCTGGGCCTGCCGCCGCCGGGTGCCGAGCGGCTGCTGCGCGCGGCGGTGTCGCTGCGCCTGGTGTCCCGCCGGGCCGGCGGCCGGTTCGGGCTGGGGCCGTTGGGCGCGGCGATGGTCGGCAATGCCGGGATTGCCGCGATGGTGCGCCACCACCGGATGCTCTACGCCGATTTGGCCGACCCGGTGGCGCTGCTGCGCGGCGAGGCCCGCGGCTCCGCGCTGTCGTCCTATTGGGCCTACTCCGGCAACCCCGGCGCTGCGGCGCTGGGCGGGGAGGTCGCCGCGTACACCGCCCT
Organism: Acetobacteraceae bacterium; assembly: GCA_036398775.1. Classification (GTDB taxonomy): domain Bacteria; phylum Pseudomonadota; class Alphaproteobacteria; order Acetobacterales; family Acetobacteraceae; genus DASWOJ01. The sequence goes on along the minus strand of DASWOJ010000290.1, from coordinate 2,197 downwards.
GATGGCCGCGTCGCAGCCGTTGGTGGCCGGCGAGATCCTGGCGGCCTATCCCGTGCGTCGGCATCAACTGCTGATGGATGTGGGCGGCGGCGACGGCAGCTTTCTGCTGGCGGCGGCGGCGCAAGCCCCGGCGTTGCGGCTGCGCCTGTTCGACCTGCCGCCGGTTGCCGGGCGTGCGGCGGAGCGCTTCGCCGCAGCCGGCCTGGGAAGCCGCGCCGAGGCGAGAGGCGGGGACTTCCTGGGTGGCCCGCTGCCCGGGGGCGCCGACCTGGTGAGCCTGGTCCGGGTCGTCCACGACCATGACGACGACGCGGCGCAACGCATCCTGCGCGCCGCCTATGCTGCCCTGCCGCCGTGCGGCACCCTGCTGCTGGCTGAACCCATGTCGGAAACCCCCGGGGCCGAGCCGGTGGGGGACGCGTATTTCGGCTTCTACCTGATGGCGATGGGCCAGGGCCGCACCCGGACGCCGGCAGAGCTGACGGCCATGCTGTATGCTGCCGGCTTCGGGTCCGTGCGCCGCCACCGCACGCACACCCCGTTGCTGGTCGGCGTGCTGTCGGCAGTGCGGTGAAAGCTGCTTCCTGCTCCCTCTCCTTCCGGGAGAGGGTTGGGGTGAGGGGGGTTTTGAGGATTGAACGTGCTGAAACGGGGCTGTGCACCGCCAGGACCGTGAGTGCCCCGCTCCGCAGGCAAGACCCCCTCACCCCAACCCTCTCCCGGAGGGAGAGGGAGCAACCCGCCAAACCTGCTCACCTGTAAATGCTAGTTGACACAAATGCCTGTCAGGATAATCTGACAACCGAACCTGTCCAGGGAGGGACGGAAATGAAAACTACAGCCGTCGTCCTGACCGCACCCGAGGACCTGGCGGTGCATCGCCTGGACCTCGACGTGCCCGGCCCCGGCGATGTCGTGGTGGACGTGGCATGGAGCGGCATCAGCACCGGCACCGAGCGCCTGCTCTGGTCCGGACGGATGCCGCCCTTCCCCGGCATGGGCTACCCCCTCGTGCCCGGCTACGAATCCGTAGGCCGCGTCATCCAGGCCGGCACGGACTCAGGCCAGCGCGAGGGCGCCCTGGTGTTCGTGCCCGGCGCCCGCTGCTTCGGCCCGGTGCGCGGCCTGTTCGGCGGCGCGGCGTCCCGCCTCGTGGTGGCCGGCAGCCGCGTCGTTTCCTTCCGCGAGTCCTTGGGCCAACGCGGCGTGCTGCTGGCGCTGGCCGCCACGGCGCATCACGCCCTGGCTGGCGGCTTGCCTGACCTGATCGTCGGCCACGGCGTGCTGGGCCGGCTGCTGGCCCGCCTGGCGATGCTGCGCGGCGGCGCGCCGTCCGTGTGGGAAACCAACCCGGCACGCGCCGAGGGCGCCGAGGGCTACGCGGTCCTGCATCCAGACTCCGACACCCGCCGCGACTACGGCTGCATCGTGGACGTGAGCGGCGACGCCGGGCTGCTGGACACCTTGATCTCGCGCCTGGCGCCCGGCGGAGAGGTCGTGCTGGCCGGCTTCTACCCGGACCGGCTGGGCTTCGCCTTCGCCCCCGCCTTCATGCGGGAAGCCCGGCTGCGGATCGCCGCCCAGTGGCAGCCCGCGGACCTGCAAGCCGTCGCCGAGCTGGCCGGGTCGGGCGCGCTGAGCCTGGACGGCCTGATTACCCACACGGAAGCGGCGCCGGACGCCGCCGGAGCCTACCGCACCGCCTTCGGCGACGCCGCATGCCTCAAGATGATCCTGGATTGGAGCCACGCCGCATGAACGCCATCACGAACACAGCGAACGTGCCCGCGGACATGACATCCGCATTGCGTGCGGAGGCCGCGGTGGAGCCGGACGCCGTCCACACCGCGCCGCCCAAGAAGGAGACGCAGGTGATCGCCATCTACGGCAAGGGCGGCATCGGCAAGAGCTTCACCCTCGCCAACCTCAGCTACATGATGGCGCAGCAGGGCAAGCGCGTGCTGCTGATCGGCTGCGACCCCAAGAGCGACACCACCAGCCTGCTGTTCGGCGGCCGCTCCTGCCCCACCATCATCGAGACCAGCAGCAAGAAGAAGCTGGCCGGCGAGAAGGTCACGATCTCCGACGTGTGCTTCATCCGCGACGGCGTGTTCGCGATGGAGCTGGGCGGCCCCGAGGTCGGGCGCGGCTGCGGCGGGCGCGGCATCATCCACGGCTTCGAGCTGCTGGAGAAGCT
>DASWOJ010000289.1:0-3490 GCA_036398775.1 Acetobacteraceae bacterium | reverse complement strand
ACCGGCCCGGCGGTCCGCAGCAGCGGCGCGAGCGGGCGATCCCCGACGACAGCTCGCACTACCGGGCCTATTCCCGTCTGACCGACGAGGAGATCCATGCCGAGGACCTTTGCGACCCGGAGGAGCTGAGTCGGCTGCGTCAGCAGTTGGACCAGCAGTTGCAGCATCTGCAGGGGGTGGTGTCCAAGCTGGCCAACCGCTTGCAGCGCCGCCTGTTGGCGCAGCAGACCCGGGCCTGGGAGTTCGACCTGGACGAGGGCATGCTGGACGCCGGGCGGCTGGCCCGAGTGGTGGTGAACCCGATGCTGTCGCTGTCCTACAAGCGGGAGCGCGAGACCGATTTCCGCGATACGGTGGTGACACTGCTGATTGATAACTCGGGCTCCATGCGTGGGCGCCCGATTACGGTGGCGGCCATGTGCGGCGATATCCTGGCCCGCACCTTGGAGCGCTGCGCGGTGAAGGTGGAGGTGCTGGGCTTCACCACCCGCGCCTGGAAGGGCGGGCAAAGCCGCGAGCGTTGGGTGCAGGACGGCAAGCCGCGCAACCCCGGCCGCCTGAACGACCTGCGCCACATCATCTACAAGTCCGCCGATGCGCCCTGGCGCCGCAGCCGCAAGAACTTGGGCCTGATGCTGCGCGAGGGGCTGCTGAAGGAGAACATAGACGGCGAGGCCCTGATGTGGGCCTACCGCCGCCTGACCGCCCGCACCGAGCATCGCCGTATCCTGATGGTCATCAGCGATGGCGCCCCGGTGGACGACAGCACCCTGTCGGTCAACCCCGGCAACTACCTGGAGCGCCATCTGCGCGAGGTGATCCGAGAGATCGAAAGCCGCGACCAGGTGGAGCTGATCGCCATCGGCATCGGCCACGACGTGACGCGGTATTACCGCCGGGCCGTGACGATCGTGGACGCGGAGGAGCTGGGCGGGACGGTGATGAAGAAGCTGGCGGAGCTGTTCGACGAGGATGCGCGGGCGGCATGGGCGCGGGCAGCGGCGGAGCGGGCGCCTTTGATCGCATAGCTCGCATCCAATCCCGGCGTGCTGCTGACCGGCGGCGCATAAGCAGATCCGGCATAGATGCAATTACCTCGCCGCAGCACAGTAGCCCTCATTCCGTGCGCCTGCTGCGACGCTGGATAGGATGCGGAAGGCATACGGGGATGCGGTACGCCGGTGTTCTGGTTTTGCCAAGCCGCAGTGGCACCGTCCTGTTTATGCCTGCTTTGTGCCGCTGGTGTCAGAATCCTGCCCGGAAACGCTTGGGTAGCCCCCATAACTCGTCTCCTGACAGGGCCAGATCCAGCTTGTAAACATCCGCCTCCCGTTCCACCCGGGACGCTCGCAGCCGCTCCAGCCAGCCCAGCAGCGGCGGCACATCCGGCTCCAGCCCGCATTCCCGCTGCGGCAGCCCGGCGATGGCCCGCACCATGCCCGCGAACTCCTCATCCTGCACCCGCTGGTGCCCGGCGATGTCCGGCGACGAGAACGCCTGCCCTCGCGTCCGCGCCAAGCGCCGCAGCCCCAATCCAAGGTCGGCATAGCGCATGTGCAGCAAGAACAGCCGGTCCGTCACCAGCGGCGCGTCGCAGCAGTGGAACCCCGGCGCCCACGCCACCGCCCGCCGCACCAGCACCGGCTTGCACATCGCCGCCGAGAACCGCACCCACTCCCGCTGCGCCCCGAACGGCGCCAGGGGGTCCAGCGCCGGCTCCTCGTCCGGCAAATGCTGCACGTCCAGGCCGATGGCCGTCACCACGGGATGCGGCGTAGCGGCGGCGTAGGCACGCAGGTCGGGGTAAAGCGCCGGGTCGGCCAGCAGCAACTCGTCGGCGTCGGTATGGATCACCGCATCGTAGCGCCCCAGCAGCTCGGCCACGACGGCGCGCACCTGCTCCACCCGCCATGCGTCGTCTAGCGGCGAGCGCGGCAGGCGGCGCACTGGCACCGGCAGGTTGTCCGTGCTGCCGTCATCCGTGCCGTGGTCCAGCAGCAGGCAGTGCTCTGCCCCGACCTGCGCGGCGTAGTGCCGTGCCCAGGCAGGCGCCCAAACCGGTTCGTTGTAGGCCATCGTCACGGCGGCAAGACGCATGGAGCAGGTATCGCCGCCGCCGCTTCGCGCGGCAAGGCAGGGCTGCTACATCCGCCCCATCAAAACGGAGACCATCATGGCGAATACCAGCGACACCATCCTCCGCAAGGTCCTGGGCACCACCTTGCAAACCGGCGCGCTTCGCGCCGTCGTGCTGCTGGGCGCCTTCACCTTCGTCGGCGCATTCCTGGCTTGGCTGATCGCATAGGGAACGCCGTGGTGTCCACCCTGCGCCTGCAACCGGTGCGGCTTGCCTTGCCTCCAGGCTTTGACGCCTTGCGGGCCGACGCGGTGGCCGAGGGGCACCGCATGCTGGAGCGGCTTGCCGCAGAGTGGGATGCAGGCCAGCGCTTCGACCGGGACGGGGAAGCTTTGCTGGTCGGTTGGCATGGGGACGCCTTGGCCGGCATCGGCGGCGTAGCGCAGGACCCAGGGACGTCTGGCGCGTTGCGGATGTGCCGGTTCTATGTCGGACCCGCCCATCGCCGCCGCGGCACGGCACGCGCCCTGGCCGGCGCGCTGCTGCGAGAGGCGCGGCGCATGGGCAGGCCCGTGCTGGTGAACGCCGGCACGCCGACGGCACCGGCGTTCTGGGAAGCCCTTGGTTTCGTGCCCGACCCTGGGGGCGGGCACACGCACCGGCTAACGGCTACGCCGGAACAGCCGCGCGCCGTTCCCGGCCGATGAACGTCACCATGACGCTGGCGACCAAGCACAGTGCCCCCGCCGCCAGGAAGGCGCCGAAGTAGCTGCCCGTCTCCACCCGCGTCAGCCCGGCCGCCCAGGCCGCCGTCGCCGCGCCCAACTGGTGCGTGGCGGCGATCCAGCCGAACATGACCGGCGCGTTCTCCTCGCCGAAGCACCGCGCCGCCAGCCGCACCGTGGGCGGCACCGTCGCAATCCAGTCGAGTCCGTAGAACGCCGCGAAGGCGCCGAGCGCCACCGGCCCCATCGCCGGGTCGAGCGCGAAGGGCAGGAACACCAGGCTGATGCCGCGCAGCCCATAGTACCAAGCCAGCAGCATCCGGTTGTCCACCCGGTCCGACAGCCAGCCGGACAGCGTAGTGCCCACCATGTCGAACACCCACATCGCCGCCAGCAGCGTGGCGCCGGTTTGCAGCGCGAACCCGGCATCCACGCAGGCCGGGATCAGGTGCGTGCCGATCAGCCCGTTGGTGCTGGCGCCGCAAACGAAAAAGCTGCCGCCGAGCAGCCAGAAATCACGTGACCGCAAGCCGGTGCCGAGCGCGTTGACGGCGCGCACCGCCGGGTTCACGGCCGGGCGCACATAGGGCACGACGACGGTGCCGCCATAGGGCGGGATGCCCAGGTCCGACGGACGGTCCCGCATGAAGGCCAGCACCGGCACGATCAGGCAGCACGCTACGGCCGC
>DASWOJ010000288.1:0-6375 GCA_036398775.1 Acetobacteraceae bacterium | reverse complement strand
ACCCTGTGCCGCTGGCGCGGGATGCGACGACGGCGATCCTGGTTCAGCTTGAAAGGCAAGATGGGCGTCCGGAGATGGGGAAGACGGTTCCTTACGTTACCCAGCGCCTCAGAACCATCGCCCGATCCCTGCACCACGCTTGCGTGCTGGTCAACATCGCCCGCGGCTCCATTGTGGACGAGGCGGCGCTGGTTGCGGCTTTGAAGGAAGGGCGACTGGGTGGCGCCGCGCTAGACGTGTTCGAGGACGAGCCCAACGTGCCGGCGGAGCTGATGACTATGGAGCACGTCGTGGTCACGCCGCACATCGCCAGCGGCACGCATGAAACGCGCCAGGCCATGGGCGACCTGATGATCGACAACCTGGACGCCTTTTTCGCCGGCAAGGAGCTGCCGACGCCCGTCGTGTGATCAGGCGCGCTGCAGGTGAAGCGCGTAGTACGCGGCCCCGAATGGGAAACGCCCGGAATCGGCAACCAAGCTTAAACCTTGCCCAAGGGGCTACAGATAATTACTTTCTCAACAGGAGACGAATTAGGAGAGCATAGTGCGAGCGCCTGAAAGATATTCTCCGGCAGAGGTCAGCGCGGTCACCGGCGCGTCCGTGCGGGCGATCTACAAGGCAATTGGCGAACGTTTGCCGAGTGGCCTGTCCGTTCAGCATGACCGTCAGCACTACCTCACTCGATTGGGCGCGGTGTGCTTCGTGATCGACCAGGAGATGCCCAAGGACGTGCCCGTCGCGGTGCGCCGCCAGCTCTACACGACGATCCTCGAACGGCAGTCTACAGCTCGTGTGCAGCATGACCGCGGCATCCTGTCATACGTCGTCGATGTGAAGACTGTAGCTGATCGAGTGGACGGGGACTTCGCCCGGTATCGCGATGCGATGAGCCTGATCGTTGAAGACGAGGCTATCCAGGGTGGTGCGGCCACATTCTGCGGCACCCGCATCCTGGTCCATCATATTGCCGATCTGCTGGCGCAAGGCGCCAACGAAGCTGAGCTGCGGGAGGATTATACACGGCTGACCCCGGCAATGCTGGCCGCAGCTGCAATCTATGCTCGCGCGCATCCAAAGCGGGGACGGCCCAAGGCGCCGGCTTGGCGCAAGGGTGCATCGGCCGAAGGAGCGGGCAAGCAGCGCAGCGAGTGACTGCGCCCCGCTTTCTCATCGATGAGAACTTATCACCTGCCCTCGTTCAGCCCGCGCGTGAGCGCGGCTTCGAGGCAATGCACGTCAATCACCTCGGCCTGCGCACGGAAACGGACTGGGACCTGCTGAAGGTTGTCGCCGAACAGGACTGGGTGTTAGTGACTAACAATGCCATCGAGTTTCGTGGTCGCTACGGCACCATCGAGCTGCACCCGGGCGTTATCTTCCTGCTACCTGCTGTTCGACGCCTGGAACAGGTGCGGTTGTTCGAAGCGGCGTTGGACCATGCCAAATCTCATCCTGATATGATTAATCGTGCTCTCGATGTCGCCTTTGATCCGGATGGCCAGACCATTGTGACCCACTACGATCTACCTTGATACTTCGGGCCGACCTAGTGCGGGCGCCGTGGCTGCGGCTTAGGCTCGTCCATAGCGGATGGTCCGCTGTAGGGCGTCAGCACCAGAAAAGCGGACCTATTCGTCAGTACCTGGGTCCGCCTTGAGCACGTGCCTGCAGAGAAGCCCGCCGAGGCTGGCAGTCGCGAGAGGCATAGGACCATCGGCCAAATTGGAGTTCCATGCGGACACGGTGCAAGCCACCGAAGCCAACGAGCGCAATACTGAAGTGTCAGGGCGCGGACAGCTTGCGCATCCTTGCCAGGCCCGTCCGCAAGAACGGGTCGGAGTGGATATAGAAGAACTGCACCCCTGCAGTGACCCAGCGCTCCATCTCGTGCTCGAACACCAGAGTGCCCGCAATCTTACCAGCCGCTCGAATCTTCGCCACCGCGCCCGCGACTGCATCCTGCACCGGCTGCGGTCGCTCCTCGCCGAGCGGCACACTGGGCAGGTAGCCCATCGACTGCGACAGGTCACCCGGGCCGATGAACAGGAGGTCCACCCCGTCCACGGCCAGGATCGCATCAAGGTTGGCAATCGCCTCCAGTGTCTCGATCATGCAGATGACCAGCCGCGTCTCATGGTCGGCCGGGCAGGCGTAGCGCACCGTCTCGACGACGGTTCGGGCCTGGTCGGCCGTTTCCACCATGGGCACCATCAACCCGTCCGCACCGCAATTGAGGTAGCGGATCATGGTGGAGCGGGCATGGCTGTCCGGACGCACGATCGCGCCACCTCCTGCGCCCCGCGCCGCCGCCGCCATGGCGCGCACGTCCTCAAAACTGGCACTGCCATGCTCGCAATCCAGGAACACGGTGTCCGCCCCCAACTCGCACAGCCGAGCCGCGAGGCCGGAGGATACGTGGTGGGGGTTCACCATCAGGAGACGCTCGCCGTTCTGCAAACGACTGCGGAGGGTATGTCCGATCATGGCGTTGTCCTCAGTGTGCCGCGACCAGGCCGCGGCAGAAGGTCTGAATCCGGGTGCAGCCATCGCGCAGCGAGGCTTCGTCCGTCGCGTAGGAGACACGGATATACGGGCTCATGCCATAGGCCGCTCCCTGCACGGTCGCGACATGGTGCTCCTCCAACAGGGCGGCCACGAAGTCCGTGTCGGTGTCAATCTGGCGCCCGCCGGCGCTGACACGACCCAGACAGCCGGCCACGTTCGGGAACACGTAGAACGCACCCTCCGGCCTGTGGCAGCTCAGGCCCGGCGCCTCGTTCAGCAGCGACACGACCAAGTCACGCCGGGCGCGGTAGCTCGCCGCCCGCTCGGCCAGCAGGTCCTGCGGCCCGTCCAGGGCGGCAACGGCGGCAGCTTGGCCTACGGTCGAGATACCGTTGGTGGACTGGCCCTGCACGTTCTCCATCGCCGCGATTAGACGGCGCGGGCCGCCGCAGAACCCGACACGCCAACCCGTCATGGCGTAACCCTTGGACGCCCCGTTCACCGTCAGCGTCCGCTCACGCAGCCCCGGCTCGACCTGCGCGACAGTACAGAATTCACCGTCGTACAGCAGGTGCTCGTACATGTCGTCCGTCATGATCCACACGTGCGGGTAGCGCAGCATGACGTCCGCGATGGCCCTCATGTCCGCCCAGGAGCACGTGGCGCCGGTCGGGTTGCTTGGGAAGTTCAGCAGCAGCCACTTGGTCCGTGGCGTGATCGCCGCCTCCAGCGCCTCCGCCTGCAGCCGAAAGCCGTTGTTCTGCGGGCAGGGGACGAACACGGGCGTGGCGCCGGCAAATTTTGCCATGTCGGTGTAGCTGATCCAGGCCGGGGTTGGGATGATGACCTCATCACCCGGGTTGCAGGTCGCCATCAGCGCATCGAAGATCGCCTGCTTGCCGCCGTTGGTGATCAGGATCTCGTCGGGCGCATAGTCCAGGCCGTTGTCGCGGCGGAACTTGCGCTGCACCGCAGCCCGCAGCGCCGGGGTTCCGGCAACAGGCGGATATTTGGTGTCGCCCGCTTCCGCGGCCTTGGTTGCGGCGGCTACGACGTGCGGCGGGGTCGGGAAGTCTGGCTCGCCCATTGCCAGGCCGATCACCTTGATCCCCTGGGCGCGCAGCTTGCGGGCCTTCTCGGCCATCGCGGTCGCGGCCGACTCCTCTACGCCGTCGAGGCGGGCGGCCAGTCCTGGAATGGTCATGTCCCTAATCCTTTTGCGGGCCGCCCTCAGGCGGGGCGGCCGAGGTCACGACTGATGGCGATGTCGCCGCTCTGGTCGCGTTGGAAGGTGGGCGAGACCGCGATGTCTTCCACCAGCGCGCGCGCCGGGAGCGAGCACACCAGCAGGATCAGGCGCGCCACGTCGTCCGGATCGAGCATCCGGTCCCGCTCTGCTACGCTGGGCGGTCGGGCGCGGGTATCCATGATGGGCGTGTTGATCTCGCCCGGCAGGATGGTGGTCGCGCGAAGGCCCTCGTTGCGGTAGGTCGCGCGCAGGTAGCCCATGAAGTTCTGCACCGCCGCCTTGGCCGCGCCGTAGGGGGCGCCGCCCAGCAGGTTTGGCCGCACTGCCGCCAGCGACGACACCGTCACGATCACCCCGTCGCCCCGCGCCAGCATGTCGGGCAGCACGGCCTTCACCGCGGCGTAGACGGCGGTCAGGTTTACTGCAACCGTCTCGTCCCACTGCTCGTCCGGCATCCACTGCATGTTCTTGATCGGCGGTGCCGACCCGGCGTTGTTCACCAGGACGTCCACCGGACCAAGCTGCGCCCGGATGTCCGCGAACGCGGCCCGGATGGCGGCGGAGTCGGACAACTCCATCGTCAGCGGCATCGCCTCGCCGCCGGCGCCCCGGATGGCGGCGGCCGTGTCCTCCAGCGCGCCCAGCCGGCGGCCGGTCAGGGCGACCTTCGCCCCGGCGGCCGCGAGCCGCAGCGCCGTCGCACGGCCCAGGCCGCCACCTGCCCCGGTGACGACCGCGACCTTGCCCGCGAGCGGACGGTCAACCATGACCGTAGTCCCGCCGTGCGCCCTCGGCCGTGACCAGGCCCTCGCGCAGGTCGTGCTCCACCAGCGCCCGGTCGCGCTTGGCCGGGTCGCCCCAGCCACCGCCGCCGGGCGTCTCGATTACCAGCACCTGGCGGTCGGCCAGCAACACGCGGCCCTTGGTCGGCACCGGGGCGTTGCCCAGCTCCACCCGGCCCGGCGCGCCGGCCTGTCCCCCGAGCACGCCGAAGCAGGGGTGCCGCACGTGCTCGGTGTTGAGGTAGATGTTCATCGGCGCGCCCGAGATGTTGCGGATCGTGCCCCGCTGGCCCAGGCCGCCCCGATACTGCCCGGCGCCGCCCGAGTTGGCGACCAGTTCCTTGCGTTCGATCACCACGGGCACGGACCGCTCATAGATCTCGACCGGCGTGACCTTGCAGTTGGACGGAAAGGACAGCGTGTCGTTACCGTCGAAGCCCTCGCGCCCGCCCTGGCCGCCGTGGAAGTTCTGGATGGAGCTGTAGGGCGTGCCGTCCATGCGCGTGCCGGTGCAGTTGATGCCCCAGATCGGCGCCCCGCCGCTGTCGGCCTGCACCCGGTCCGGCAGCACGTCGGCCAGGGCGCGGAAGATCAGCGACGGGATGGTGTGCCCGACCAGGTTGCGCGCAGCGCCGGCGGCAGTGGCGCGCGGGTTCAGGATGCTGCCCGCTGGCGCCTCGTCCGTGCACGGGATGGTGCAGCCCTCGTTGTTGGGCGAGGACGGGTCAAGCAGGCATTTCAGCGCATACAGGCTGTGCGCGATGCGGTAGTGCGGCGCGACGTTGATGCCGTACTCCACCTGGGACGACGTGCCTGCATAATCCACATGGATACTGGCGTCGCGGACGTGGACCGCCGCGCGCAGCACGATGTCGCTATCGATGCCGTCCAGCACCATCTCCGCGGTGTAGACGCCGTTCGGCACGGCGCGGATTGCCTTGCGCATGTAGGCTTCGGACCGGGTGTAGATGGCCTGCGCCAGCTCGTGCAGGCCACTCATCCTGTACTCGGCCAGGAACGCCACCACCTCGCGCCGCATTACCTCGTTGGCTGCGACCATGGAGTTGATGTCGCCCAGCACCTCCTCCGGCAGGCGGGAGGAAGAGGCGATGATGTCGAACACGTCCTGGTTCTTTACGCCCTCGCGGTAGAACTTGAGGATGGGCAGCCGGATGCCTTCCTCGAACACGTCAACGGAGTCCGGCGACTGCGGCCGGCCGCCCACGTCTGGCAGGTGCGCGATGCACCCGGCGTAGGCGACGATCACGCCCTCGTGGAAGATCGGCGTCACCATCACCAGGTCGGGCGGGTGACCGGTGCCAATGCGGGCGTTGTTGGTGGCCAGCACGTCGCCGGGCTTCAGCGTGTGCGGCGGGTGCGCCTTGAGGAAATGCTCCTTCACCGCCAGCGGCAGCGTGCTGATGAACACCGGGATTGCCAGCGTGCATTGCGCCAACGCGTTGCCGTCGGCGTCCATCAGCACGGTGACGAAATCGTGGTTCTCGCGCACGATCGGCGAGAACGCGGTGCGGCCCAGCGCCAGGTCCGCCTGGTCGGTGATGAACACCAGGCGGTTCCACAGCACCTGCAGGGTAATCGGGTCGTTGAAGTCCATGGTGGTCTCCGTCAGCCCAGGGTGATGACGAGGTTGCGTCGGGCGTCGAGCGTGGCACGGCCGGACGGACCCATGACCGCGGTCGACTCCTTCTGCTCGAAGATCGCCGGGCCGGCGATGTCCACGCCGGGTTCGAGCGAATAGTGGTCGTAGACCGGGGTGGACACGTAGCCGCCCGCTTCCTCGAAGTAGGCCGGCCGGTGCCCACGCAACGCGTTCCC
>DASWOJ010000287.1:0-8587 GCA_036398775.1 Acetobacteraceae bacterium | reverse complement strand
GGCGCCATCCTGGCCACGACAGACGCCAAGGCAGCCCTGCACGCCCGCACCGGCGCAGTTGCCGTGGACCTGGAAAGCGCCGCCGTCGCCCGGATCGCAGCCCGGCACGGCGTGCCTTTCGCCGTGCTGCGCGCCGTATGCGACCCGGCCGGGCGTGGCCTGCCCCGGGCTGCCCTGGCCGCGCTGGACAGCCAGGGCCACATCGGCCCCTGGCGCGTCGCCGCCGCCATCCTGGCCCGGCCCGGCGACATCCCCGGCCTGATCGCCCTCGGCGGGGACGCCGCCCGCGCCCGTCTCGCACTGGTCACTCGCGTCCGAGCCATCGGGCGTTTAGGGTCCGCGCCATGAACGCAATAAAGCCCGCCACCCGCTACCCCGCCATGGACGACCCGCAGCAGCAGCCGCGCTACGTGGGCATCCCGAGCTTCTTCCGCGCGCCGGTCGCTCAGGAGTTGGCCGACGCGGATATCGGCCTGATCGGCGTGCCCTTCGACGGCGGCGTCACAAACCGCCCCGGCGCCCGGCACGGCCCGCGTGAAGTACGCAACCAGTCCAGCCTGCTGCGCCCGGTCAACACCGCCACGGGCGCTACCCCGTTCGCCGACCACCGCGTCCGCGACCTGGGCGACTGCTGGATCGAGCAGCCCTATGCCCTGGAGGGGGCGCTGGGGGAGATCGAGGCGTTCTACCGCCGGGTCGTGGCCGCCGGGGTGACGCCGGTGACGTGCGGCGGCGACCACTCCATCGCCTTCCCAATCCTGCGCGCGGTGGCGGCGGACGGGCCGATCGGCATGGTCCACATAGACGCGCACGGCGACACCGGCGACGACTACATGGGCAGCCGGTACCAGCATGGCACGCCGTTCCGCCGGGCGGTGGAGGAGGGATTGCTGGACCCCGCCCGCGTCATCCAGATCGGCCTGCGCGGCACCAGCACCGTGCCCGGCAGCCTTTGGCAGTTCTCGGAGTCGAGCGGCATGAGGGTGGTGCCGATGGACGAAGTGCACGACCGCGGCTGGCGCTGGGCGGTGGAGGAGGCGCGTCGCGTGGTGGGGGACCTTCCGTGCTACCTGTCGTTCGACATAGACAGCCTGGACCCGGTCTGGGCGCCCGGCACCGGCACGCCGGAGGCCGGCGGCCTCACGATGATCGAGGCGCAGCGGATGGTGCGCGGGCTGATGGGCCTGGACGTGGTCGGGGCCGACATGGTGGAGGTGTCGCCGCCCTTCGACGTCGGCGGCATCACGGCGTTCCACGGGGCGGGGATGCTGTTCGAGATCCTGTGCGTGGTCGCCGCGGCCCGGACGGCGCGGCAGGGGGCGTAGGACTCGCGTCGCTTTTCGCGGCCGCTACGGCAGTAAGAGTGCTCTGACTCCCTCTCCCTCCGGGAGAGGAAGAAGGAAGGCGCTACTCTCCCCGGAACACCGGCTGGCGCTTTTCCATGAACGCCGTCCGCCCTTCCCGGTAGTCCGCGCTGTCGAAGCAGGCTGCCACAGCCGCATCCACCGCCGCCAGGTCCCGCGCGCCCTCGTCCCGCAGCACCTGCTCAACCACCAGCTTGTTTCCCCGTACCGACAGCGGCGCGTTGCCGGCCATACCGCGGGCCAGTGCGTCCACGGCGCCGGCAAGCTCGGCCGCGGGCACCACCCGGTCCACCAGCCCGATCCGCAGCGCCTCGGCAGAGGTGATCCGCTCCCCGGTCAGCAGCAGCAGCTTGGCCTGGGACGGGCCGACCAGGGACACCAGGCGCCGGGTCATGCCGAGGCCATAGACGATCCCCAGCCGCGCCGCGGGAATGCCGAAGCTGCTGCCCTCGCCGGCCACCCGCAGGTCCGCCTGCATGGCGATGCCCAGGCCGCCGCCCAGGCAGAAGCCCTGGATGCGGGCGACCAGCGGCTTGCTGAACCGGGCCATCGCCTCCCAACCCCGGCGGGTCAGGGCGTCATACTCGCGCTGCGCCGCCGCGGTGCCCCGGCGCTCGCCGAACTCGCTGATGTCGGCCCCGGACACGAACGCCTTGTCCCCGGCGCCGGTCATCACCGCCGCGCGCACCGCCGGGTCCCTGTCCCAGCCGTCCAGGATGGCGGCCAGGCCGTCCCACATGGCGACGGAGATGGCGTTCCGCCGCTCCTGCTGGTTGAAGGTCAGCAGCCCCACCCCGTCCGACACCGACGCCAGCAGCTTTCCCGACGCATGTTGCGTGACCTGTCCTGATGCGTAGTCCATGCCCAGTCCTCATCCTATCCACAGGGATGTTGACACGCCCGGCCCGGCCCTCCCAGGGTCCGGCATGATCCGACGTTCCGCGCTCCTGCTCCTCGCTGTCCCGGCGCTGGCCCTGGCCCAGCCGGCGGAGGTGCGGCACGAGCCGGTGGATCCCGCCGACGCAGCCCCGATCCTGGGCCGGACGGTGCTGGACCCCTCGGGCAAGCCTGCCGGACGGATCGTGGATATCCTGGTGGACGGGTTGGGCGCCACGCGCGCGGCGGTGGTGGACTTCGGCGGCTTCCTTGGCATCGGCCAGCGCCGGGTTGCGATCTCCTGGAAGGCGCTCCATTTCAACCCAGCGGATGGCGGGATCATCTTGGAGCTGTCCGCCGACCAGATCGCCGCCGCCCCGGATTACAAGTCCGGAGGCGCCACGATGATGGCGGCGCCTCCGTCAGCCCCTACGCCGCCGCCGCCGCAATGACGTTGGACACGATGACGCCGGGCGCCCGCCTTCACGTCTCTGAGCAAATGTCCGGCCATGGAACGCCGTCGCTGCGCCCCGTCGCTGCGGTGCGGCACCGTGCGACGGGGGGGCGCCCTGTGGCAGCGGGGCGCCGTGTGACGGCCCGGCGCCGCGTGGCCGGATGGGCCAGGCGCCGGCAAGGCAACGCCAACCCTCCTCCAGTCGCTGTGGCGTTGCACCCCCCGCGATGAAGGAAAACGCGGCAGTGCAGCCCGCCGGTACAAAGACCCTGGACGCGCTGAACGCACTGGTCGCCGGCGGCCAGACCGGGTTCGGCGCCTTCATCGCGGTTCACCTGACGGCGCAGGCCTGGACGCAGGGCGACATCGGCGAGGCGCTGGCCGTCGGCACCGTCGCGGCGATGGTGAGCCAGGTCCCGGCCGGCGCGCTGGTGGACTGGATGCGGAGCAAGCGCCTGGCCATCGCCTCCGGCGCCGCCGCCATCGCCGCCAGCGCGCTGCTGTTCGCCGTCACGTCCGCCCGCCTGCCGGTGCTGCTGGCGGAGGTGCTGCACGGCTTCGCAAGCTGCATGATCGGTCCGGCCATCGCCGCCATCAGCCTGCAGTTCGCCGGCAACGACCGGTTGGGAGAGCGGCTGGGGCGCAACGCCCGCTTCGCCTCCCTGGGCAGCGCCGCCGCTGCATTGGCCCTGGGCGGCATCGGCACCTGGGTGTCCGGCAACGCGGTGTTCTGGGCCACGGCGGCCATGATGGCGGCCGGGCTGACGGTGGCCGTGGTGTCACGGGGCGGCTACGCGACGCTGCCGATCCAAAGCGAGCGGTCCGCACGGGTGCCGCTGCGCGGGCTGCTGGACCGCCGGCTGCTGGCCTTTGCCGTGTGCGTCGCCGGGTTCCACCTGGCCAACGCCGCCATGCTTCCGCTGGTGGCGGGGGCGATCACCCGCGCTGCCGGGTCGAACGCCAACCTGGTGATCGCCGCCTGCATCGTGGCGCCGCAGGCCATCGTGGCGCTGGCGTCTCCCCTGATCGGCCGGCAGGCGGAGGTGTGGGGGCGGCGTCCGGTGCTGCTGCTTGGCTTCCTGGCGCTGCCGATCCGCGGGGTGCTGCTGGCGTGCGGCGTCGCGCCGGGCTGGGTGATCGCCGTGCAGGCGCTGGACGGCGTCAGCGCCGCGGCGCTGGGTGTGCTGATGCCGCTTGTGGCGGCCGACATCACCCGGCGGAGCGGCGGGTTCAGCGCAGCACTCGGCGTGCTGGGGCTGGCGGCCGGCGCCGGGGCGACGCTCAGCACCTGGCTGGCCGGACTGGTGGCCGACCACTTCGGCGCGGCTGCGGCGCTGCTGTCCCTGGCGGGGGCGGGCGCGGCAGCGGCAGCGGGCCTGCTGGCCCTGCCGGAAACCCGGCCGCCTCCCGCGCGTAATTACGGAACAATCATGCCTGAGGAGGCACCATCATGAAGTTCCTATTCGCAGCCGCTGTCGCCGTGCCTGCCCTGTTGGTCGCTGGCGCCCCGGCGCAGGCCGCAGGCTGCATCAAGGGCGCTGCCGTGGGCGGCGTAGCTGGACACGTTGCCGGGCACGGCCTGCTCGGTGCCGCGGCGGGCTGCGCTGTCGGGCGGCATGAGGCCAACAAGTCCGCCCGTCAGCAGGCGCAGCAGACACAGCAGCCGGCGCAGAGCACCAACGCTCCCCAGCAACAGTAAGCCTCATCGCCACCGTGCCTCCTTTCTGTCAGGAAGGTTGGCACGGTGGCACTGCACGGCCCGCAGCGGGCCACCTTGCCGCGTCGCGCCGGGTTCTGCATACAGCGCGGCGTGACGCTGTTTACCTCTCCAGATGATGCAAGGAATACCGGGGGAGCGTTGCTTCGCCTGCATCGCGCGGCCCTCGGCAGGGATCCTGATGCGGATGGACTGACTGCCCTGGTCGCCGCCTGGCGTCGCGGTGCCAGCCTGTCGGATTTGGCTCGCGTACTGGCCTCAACGCCCGAGTTTATGGCCCTGCATGGCGCGGGCCAGCCAGGTGATCCCGCCTCCTCCGACATGGCAGCCCGCATGGCTTCGCAGGCCCTTCCGGCTGGTGATCCAGCGGTTGCAGGCTTGGCTGCCGCGATGGCCGGCCTGTCCCGTGCAGAGGCCATGGCCGCCATCGCCGACGCCGCTCCGGTCTTCATGCGTGCGCCGCTGCTGCCGGGCTTATTCCCCGGCGTAGCTCCGGATGACCCGACTGCCTATCGCTTGTGGGTCGCGTTGCACGACACCCCGCCAGCAGCCTTTTGCCCGCCGCCGTTGCAGGGTCCGCGCATCAGCCTCGCCATGCCAGCCGGCGACAGCCAGGCCGAGGCTGCGCTCCGCACCCTCGCGAGCCTGCAGGCCGGTGCCTATCCAGACTGGGAGCTATGCCTGGCCACCCGCCTGCACTCCGCCTGGCCCGCCCGTATCCTGGCGCGGGCGGCGGCGGACGAGCCACGGCTACGGCTGCTGCCCGGCCCCGGCGGGCTGGACGGGCTGAACGCCGCCTTGGCCGCCCGCACCGGCACTGCCGTAGGATGCTTGCAGCCCGGCGACACCCTGCCCCCCAGCGCGTTGTGGGAGGCCATGCAGGCGTGGACCGCCCATCCCGCGCCGGCCCTGCTTTACTCCGACGAGGACCAGGCAGGACCGGATGGTGTCCGCCATGCCCCGCGCTTCAAGCCGGATTACAGCCGGGACGCGCATCAGGCCGGCATCCCGATCGGGCAGCTTGCGCTCTATGATGCGGCGCTGCTGGACCAGCTGGACGGGCTGCGCCCGGGTCCGGACCCGTGGCACGACCTCGCCCTGCGCGCCGCCGTGCTGGCGGGACCGTCGGGCGTGCTGCACGTTCCCGCTGTCCTGATCCACGCCGCCGGGCCGCCGCCGCCGGTCCAACCCCGCCCGGCCCTGCCCGCATTGACGGACCTGCCTGCCGTCACCGTCATCCTGCTGACCAGGGACCGCCCGGACCTGCTGGGCGCCAGCACCACCGGCGTGCTGCGCCAGACCGCCTATCCCGCACTGGAGCTGCTGGTGGTGGACAACGGCAGCACGGACCCGGACGCCCTGGCCTTGTTGGACACCTTGGCTGCGACGCCCCGCGTCCGGGTGCTGCACCGTCCCGGCCCGTTCAACTTTTCCGCCTTCAACAACGCTGCGGCCCGCGAAGCATCGGGTGACATCCTGGTGCTGCTGAACAACGACATCGAGATGCCGGACCCTGCCTGGCTGCGCGAGCTGGTCCGCCATGCCGTGCGCCCGGACGTGGGCGCAGCCGGCGCGCGGCTGCTGCACCGGGACGGGACGCTGCAGCATGGCGGCATGGTGCTCGGACCCAAGGGGCGGGCGGTGCACGTGCTGCGCGGGGCGCCGCGGGATGCGCCGGGCTATGAGGGGCAGTTGGCTGTCCCGCGCGACCTGTCCGCAGTCACCGGCGCCTGCCTGGCGATCCGGCGCGAGGTTTGGGCGCGGGTCGGCGGCATGGACGAGGGCCTGCCGGTCGCATGGAACGACGTGGACCTGTGCCAGCGCGTCCGGGCCGCCGGGCTGCGTGTGGTCTGGACCCCGGACTCCGTGCTGCTGCACCTGGAGGGCGCGACCCGCGGCGAGGATGCTGCCAACCCAGAACGCCAGGCCCGCTTCCTGGCCGACGCCGCCCGCTACCGCTCCATTTGGGGCGCGGCGGCCGATGAGGACCCGTTCCTCAACCCCAACCTGCATGCCACCGACGATGCCCTGGTGCTGGCGGCGCCGCACCGGCCGCGTCCGTGGATGCGCCTGCGAGTTGCATCCGGGATGCGCCCACCAGTTGCATCCGGGATGCGCCCACGAGTTGCATCCGGGATGTCCGCGCCAGTTGCATCCGGCCCGGAAAGCTGATGTTACCAGCCACAGTCACTGATCGGACCCGGGCTTTGGACCACAGCCTGACCACCTCTGCCCCTGCGGCAGCCACTCCGGACCGCCTGCAGGACCCGGCATTCGACGCCCTGTTCCTGCGCCCGGCCCGCACCGGGGTTGCCAGCGCCTGGTATGGCCACGTGCCCTTTGCGCAGTGGCTGGTCGCCGCCGTCCGGCCACGCCTCCTGGTGGAGCTGGGGACGCATAACGGCGTGTCATACGCTGCCTTCTGCGGCGCCGTGGCCCAGGCCGGCACCGATACGCGCTGCTACGCCGTGGATACCTGGCAGGGGGACGAGCACGCGGGCCAGTATGGCGACGAGGTTTACGAGGATCTGCGCCGCTTCCACGACCCGCTGTATGGCACCTTCTCGACACTGATGCGCTGCACCTTCGACCAGGCACTGCCGCACTTCGCCGACGGCAGCATAGACGTGCTGCACATAGACGGCTTCCATACCTACGAGGCGGTGCGCGGCGACTTCTTCTCATGGCTGCCCAAGCTGTCACCACGCGGGGTGGTGCTGTTCCACGACACCAACGAGCGCCGGGGCGACTTCGGCGTATGGCGCCTGTGGGCGGAGCTGCGGGCGCGCTACCCGGGCTTCGAGTTCCTGCACAGCCACGGGCTGGGCGTGCTGGCGGTCGGCTCCGACGTGCCGCCCGGGATGCGCGCCCTGTGCGACGCCGGGCCGGAGGCGGCGGCCTTGCTGCGCGACCGCTTCGGCCAGTTCGGCGAACGGTGGATGGACCACTTCGAGGCGACGCAGGCCCTGGCAGCCCAGCGGGCCGCGGAGTCCCGCAACGCCGGCCTGCATGGCGAGGTCGCCGCCTTGCAGTCGTATCGCACCCGCGTCGAGGCGGCGGACGCCCTGCGTGCCGAGCTGGACGCGCTGAGGAATGCGCATGACGACGTTCTGGACGACCTGCACCGCGGCTGGTCCTACCAGTCGGCGCTGGAGGCGCAGGTGGCTGCACGCGATGCCCAGGCGGCGCACCTGCTCGGCCTGCTGTCGCAACGGGCGGAGGATTGGGAGCGCGTCCACGCCGTCCTGGCCGGGCGGGAATCGGAGGCGGCTGCCCTGCGTGCCGACCTCGCCCATGCCCGCGCCGTGCAGGCCGCGATGGAGCAGTCCCGGTCGTGGCGCCTGACCGCGCCGGTCCGCATGCTGGGCCGCCTGCCGTTGCTGCGCCGCGCCCGGCTGTTCGTCGGCCTGCTGCGCCGGGGCAAGCTCGGCGAGCACCGGCGGATGCTGGCCCGGCGTCGGGTGGACGTTGAGACGCTGCAGGCGGCGCCGCTGTTCGACGCCGCCTGGTATCTGACGCAGCATCCGGGACTGGCTGCTGCCGGGCATGACCCGGCCGCGCACTTCGCCTGGACCGGCGCCCCCGCCGGCGCACAGCCGAACCCCTGGTTCGACACCGCCTTCTACCTGGCGCGCAACCCGGGCGTCGCGGCGTCCGGCGAGAACCCGCTGCTGCATTGGATCAGGACCGGGACGGCCGAGGGGCTGGACCCCAACGCCTTCCTGGACGTGGACTGGTATGCCGCGCGTCACGGCGTCGCCGCGACCGGGCTGGACCCGCTGACCCACTACGTCCGGCACGGCATCCCGGAGGGCCTCGACCCGAACCCCGGGCTGGACGCGGCGGTCTATGCGATGGAGGGGGACCGCGGCGGGATGGACCCGCTGCTGCACTGGTGGCGGATCGGCGCCGGCACCGGCGGCAACCCGGCGCCGCTGTTCGATGCCGCCTGGTATCGCCAGCGTCACGGACTCGGCGCCGCCGACCCGCTGGCGCACTGGCTGGACAGCGACCGCCGCGGCCCGACCCATCCGCTGCACCTGCTGACCGGGGACGCACCGCAGCCGATCCGCTTCCCAGCGGCCGGGGAGCCTGATGTCAGCATCATCATCCCGGTTTACGGGCATCCCGGCGACACGCTGCGCTGCCTGTATTCCGTCATGGCGTGCAGCGGCG
>DASWOJ010000286.1:0-13830 GCA_036398775.1 Acetobacteraceae bacterium | reverse complement strand
CGGGGCCACGGTGGCGACCAGGTGGGCCATGCCGCCGACGCCCTGGATGGTGATCTTGGTGTTCACGGTGGCGAAGTCGTTGACGTAGGTGCCAGCCTGAACCTGCACCGTGTCGCCGTCCTGAGAGGCTGCAACGGCTGCCGATATGGTAGAAAATTGCTGGCCAGCGCCCACGGTCAATATTGTCATGCTGTCCTACTTCGATCAGGAAATAATGGTTTTTCTACTACGAATACAACGGTTGCTTACAGCCAAACGAGCAGTCTAACATTAGATGTTTACTACTTCACGTCCGATTGCGTTGCCCGCTGTGTCAAGCTGCACGTGTCTTTTGCAATTAGTTAATAGAGTGTTCAAGTTAGGATTTATGTGGTTGTATGAACAACACTTGCAGTTAACAGATTTATCAATCTGATACTTATACTTAACGGGCGTGGGGCGCTTCAGCCTTCATGCGTCCCTACTGGCATGACCACGGGTGTATTCCTCCCATGGCGTCCGAGAACGCCGCCGTTGCCCGCCATGCCAGCACCGGCAGGCCATGCGGCACCTCAACGGTGGACAACCGAGAGCGGCATAGCGCCAAATCCCATCGCGCGACTGACCCGATGTTTGGACAGGCGTGTAAAGCGGATGATGAGTCAGCCCAGCTTCGTGTAAAACGGGCTTTACACCTGCCTAACCTTGGCTGGGTAGGACGTCTCAAGGCCGCTGCCATACAGCTGAATTTGCTAAAAAAAGTTGTGGCTGGTCGAGTTGGCACGAGTCATGCTTAGTTAACACGACTTGAACCTGCAAAGAGGCAGGGCAGGCTGTTGTAGGAACTCGGACCAGCTCGGCGGTCCATACATTCGAGGTTAAGTCTATGAGGAAGCTTCTACTCGCTAGCGTCGCCGCCATCCTGTCAGCCACAGGCGCATACGCCGCACCGATCACCTCCACCACGACCATCACGAACGGCGGCTTCACGTTTTCTAACTTTTCCTGTTCTCCTCCTTCCGGCGGCGTCAACGGCACCGCCGGTGGCTGTGGAAATCTAGGGGTATTTACCCTTGGCACTAACGGCATCGAGTTTCAGGGGGGTCTAGCTGCTTTCACGACCCCAACTACCCCAGCAAGTTCCCTGCTCGACATAATCCTGAGCTACACACTTACGGCAAGTTCGATCTCGACGATCACCCTCGGCTTTAACGGTCTCGCCAGTGATTCGGGCATCGCTGAGTCTCAGGTTGTTGAGACCGTATCTACAGCGCCAGGTGGCACACGATTGGGCCAGATTTCGGTCAGCACTTTGGCTGCGAACTCATCTACACTCACGTTGAGTCCTGCACAGACCTCCGTGTATATAACGAAGGACGTACAACTAAGGACATCCGGCTCCACGGCTAATGCGTCCGCTACGATCAGCATCATTGACCAGACGGTCTCGGGCACAGGCGGCGGCCCTGGCACACCCACCCCTGCTCCGACGCCCACTCCCACTCCGTCAGCCGTGCCGGAGCCGGTGAGCCTTGCTCTGTTGGGTTCAGGACTCGTCGGCCTCGGTCTCATGCGCCGGACAAAGCGCAGCTAGTCCTGCGGCTTTCTTCTGGCCTGGGCAACGGCGCCGCAAGGCGCCGTTGTCGTTTCAAAGTCACATGCGCTTCCGTCCAGCGCCTCGCGCCAACTTGGTCCACCTTCCCCCCCGGCGAAGCCACAGGCCGGTGCAGGAAATGGTAGCCAACCCGCCACCCGCGCCCTGTCTCACGCCGCATCATGGAAAATAACGCCCAGCGTGTGCCGACACCCCGTCTGCACTCGGCTGACCCCGTGCCGTATCGTGACGCGATACGTGCCGCGCGCGCCGGCGACCGGCCGCTGGTGGACGGCGAAGGCCACCGCCTCCCCTTGGCGCAGCGTTACCACCTCCGCCCGCGACTGCATCCGGGGCCGCTGCTCCATCAGCACGAACTCGCCACCCGTGAAATCCCGTCCAGGCTCTGACAGCAGGACCGCGACCTGCAAGGGGAAAAGGTGTTCGCCATACAGGTCCTGATGCAGGCAGTTGTAGTCGCCCAGGCCGTAACGCAGCAGCAGCGGCGTCGAACGCGTCTGCCCGGCGGCGTGGCAGCGCGCCAGGAATGCCGAGTGCTCCGCCGGGAAGCGGACCGTCAGGCCCATCGCCTCATGCCAACGGTTGGCGACCGGAACCAGGCGCGCATACAGCCCGGCACGCAGCGCCGCGACAACGGGCGGCAGCGGATAGGCAAAGTACTTATACTCCCCGCGTCCAAATCCGTGCCGGGCCATGACGACCGTGGAGCGAAAGGTGTCTCCATCATACGCCCTCGCCAATGCACCGCACTCTCCCGGCGTCAGCAGCGGGCCAAGGCCAGCGCAGCCCGCCGCGTCCAACTCCGCCGCCGCGGCGTCCCAGTCCACCCCGTCCAGGCTCATGCGGCCTCCCGGTCTAGCAGGGCGCGCTTGCGCTCGACGCCCCAGCGGTAACCGGACAGGCCGCCATCCCGGCGCACGACGCGGTGGCAGGGAACGGCGACGGCCAGCGGATTGGCGGCGCAGGCACCGGCGACGGCGCGCACGGCGCCCGGGCTGCCGATGGCGGCGGCGACGGCGGCATAGCTGCGGGTCTGGCCCGGCGGGATCGCCTGCAGCGCCTGCCACACCCGCTGCTGGAACACCGTGCCGCCGATGTCCAACGGCAGGCTCAGGCCGAGCCGCGGCGCCTCCACCAGCTCGATCACCTCCGCGACGGTGGCGTCGAAATCCCGGTCGCCGCCATCCAGGGCAGCGCGGGGAAAGCGGTCCTGCAGGTCCCGCACCAGCGCGTCCGGATCGTTGCCAAGCAGGATCGCGCACACGCCCTTGTCCGTCGCCGCAACCAGGACCGCGCCCAACGAGGACTGTCCCACCGCGAACCGGATCGCCGCGCCCGCGCCGCCACGGCGGTAGGCCGTCGGCGTCATGCCCAGCCGCGCGGCAGACTGCTCGTAGAACCGGCTGGGCGCACCATAGCCGGCACCGTAGATCGCCTCCGTGACGGTGCCGCCGGCCCGGAGGCCATCCGCGGCGCGCCGGGCCAGGTGCGCGCCGGCATAGGCCTTCGGAGTGACCCCGGTGGCCGCCTTGAACACGCGGTGCAGGTGATGCGGGCTGAGGCCGGCGGCGGCAGCGATGGCGGCGAGGGTCGGCGTCTCCTCCGCGTCCTCGATCAGGCGGCAGGCACGCTGCACCGCGGCGGCGTGACGGGCGGCCAGCCCCTCTCCGTCCGGCTGGCAGCGCAGGCAGGCGCGGAAGCCGGCGGCATGGGCGGCGGCGGGGGTCGGATGGAACTCGACGTTCTCGCGCCGGGCCAGGCGGGCAGGGCAGGCAGGGCGGCAATACACCCCGGTGGTGCGGACGGCGAACACGAAGGCGCCGTCCAACGCGGGGTCGCGGCGGCGGATGGCGTCATAGCGGGCGTCGTCGGTAAGGGGGATGGAATGGTCCATGTTGGCCTCTGCATAAGGCGCCGGGATGGCGCCAATGCCAGCACCCTGCCGGTAGGGGCCGGGCGCGGCATCCCGCCGCTTGCGGTCAAACTGCCATGACAGCCGGCTACCCGTCATCAAGCGGCCGCGCCGGGCCGCCGCCCGAGCGCAGCATCAGCGTGCCCGGCGACGCCAGCCGGAACAGCTCCGCCGGACGGTGCGCCTCACCCGTGCGCCGGTGCCCGGTCGGCTCCACCAGCCGCTGCGCGTCCACCACCTGCCGGCGGAAGTTCGCCTTGTCCAACGCCTCCCCGGTGATGCGCTCATACAGCGTCCGCAGCTCCTGCAGGGTGAATTCCTCCGACAGCAGGAAACCCGGCAGGGACGAGTAGCTGCTCTTGTCCCGCAGCCGCCGCACCGCCTTGGCGGCGATGGCGCCATGGTCGAAGGGCAGGGCCGGCAGCCGGTCCACCGGCACGATGTCCCGCAGCACCTCGCCGTGCAGGTGCCCCGACGGCACCAGGCCCAAATAAGCCACCGCCAGCGACCAGCCGCGCGGGTCCCGGTGACGGCCGGAGAAGGTGTAAAGCTGCTCCAGGTAAGACACCTCCATCCCCAGCTTGTCGCGCGCCACGCGCCGGGCCGTGGCCTCGGTGTCGTCATCCTCGTCCACCCTGACATAGCCGCCAGGCAGCGCCCGGGCGCCGGCGCAAGGCTCCCGGTCGCGGCGCGGCAGCAGCAGCCCGAGCCCGCCCTCCACCAGCGCGAACAGGGCCACGTCCACGGTGGCGATGGGCTTGTCATACTCCATGCCGCCTCTTCGCATGTTCAGGTGCCCTTGACCATAACTATAGTTAGATGCATATATACCTTATCAACAGGAGGGCATCATGGGTTACGGACGCTTCACCTCGACGGATTGGGACAGCTTCACCGCGCACCGCACCGCCGGGCGCAGCCGGGACGATGTGTTCAGCCGCGGCCTGCGCGCCACGATGGACCCGCGGCTGCTGGCAGCCGGAGTGCGGGAAAGCAGGGACTCGCCGGACAACCCGGACAGCACCCCGGTGATCGTCGGCCTGGACGTGACCGGCAGCATGGGCATGATCGCCGAGGCCATCGCCCGCCACGGCCTGCGGACCCTGTTCGAGTCCATCTACAGCCGCCAGCCCGTCCCCGACCCGCACATCATGTTCATGGGCGTCGGCGACGCCACCTGCGACCAGGCGCCATTGCAGGTCAGCCAGTTCGAGGCCGACATACGCATCGCCGAGCAGTTGGTAGACCTGTGGCTGGAGGGCGGCGGCGGCGGCAACAGCAGCGAGAGCTACACCCTGCCCTGGCTGTTCGCCGCCCTGCACACCGCGACCGACGCCTGGAGCAAGCGCGGCCGCAAGGGCTACCTGTTCACCATCGGCGACGAGGAGCCGCCAGAGGTGCTGACGGCGCGGGAGCAGTGCCGGGTGCTCGGGCAGGGACGGCGCGACCTATATACCCCAGACGTGCTGCGGCTGGTGCGCCGGCAATGGGAGGTGTTCCACATCATCGTCGAGCAGGGCAGCCACTGCCAGTCCGGCGGCCTCGACCGTGTCGTCCGCAAGTGGACGGGACTGCTGGGCCAGCGGGCGCTGCGCCTGCAGGACTACACCCGCCTGCCGGAGGTGATCGTGTCCGCCATGCAGGTCAACGAGGGCCGCAACCTGGACGACGTGGCGGCAAGCTGGGGCGGCAGCACGGCGGACGTGGTCCGGCACGCGATGCGCCCTGGCGCGCCGCCCGAGGCCAGGCGGCCCGGCCTGCTGCGGCTGCTGGGCCGATGACCCGGCGGGCGCAGGCCGTCATCGGCGCAGGCTGGGGCGACGAGGGCAAGGGACTGCTCACCGACGCCCTGGCGCGGCCGGACACGCTGGTGGTGCGCTTCAACGGCGGCGCGCAGGCCGGGCACACGGTCGTGGCGCCGGACGGGCGGCGGCACGTGTTCCACGGGATCGGCAGCGGGACGTTCCGGGGCGCGGCCACCTTCCTGTCGCGATGCCACGTCCACAACCCGCTGCTGCACGGGGAGGAGGTGGCGCAGCTCCGGCACCTCGGCCTGGCGCCCCGGGTCATCGCGGACCCGCGCGGGATGGTCACGACGCCCTGGGACATGATGCTGAACCAGATGACGGAGCAGGCGCGCAATGCGGGGCGGCACGGCTCCTGCGGCATGGGCCTGAACGAGACCGTGACGCGGACCGAGGCAGGGTTTGCGCTGACCGCCGGGCAGCTTGGCGATGCCGGCACACTCAGGGGCGTGCTGCACGCCATACGCGCGCAATGGGTGCCGCAGCGGCTGGACGCGCTGGGATTGCGGCCCGGCCCGGACTGGCTGGCGCGGCTGGACAGCTCCGGGATTTGGGACGCGTTCATGGACGCGGCGCAGGCGTTCGCGGCTGAGGTGCCGATGGCGGCAGACGCCATTGCGGCGCATCCCGGCCCCGTGCTGTTCGAGGGCGCGCAGGGCCTGCTCCTGGACGCGGAACACCGCTGGTTCCCGCACGTCACCCGCAGCCGCACCGGGCTGACCAACGTGGCAGTGTTGGCGAGGGAGGCTGGAATTGATGCGCTGGACGTTACCTACGTGACCCGCGCCTATGCGACCCGGCATGGCGCCGGGCCGTTCCCGCGGGAGGCGGAGTTGTCGTATCCGGATGCGACCAACGTGCCGAACCCTTGGCAGGGCATGCTGCGGTTTGGCGAGCTGGACCTCGACCTGCTGCACGAGGCAGTGGCGGCGGACATGGACGCGTCGCTGCTGCCGGTGTCGCACCGCTTGGCCGTTACCTGCGTCGATCAGGTGGGAGACCGGGTTGCGTTCTGGCACGGGGATAAGATCCGCACGGCAGGACCGGCGGCGATGCTGGACACCGCGCAGGCCCTGCTTGGCGGTGGGTTGATCGCCAGCTATGGGCCGACGCGGGGGACATTAAGGGTGTGCCGACGTCAGCAGCACGCGGCGTAAGGCGCGCATACGACTCCTAGGCAGGGAGCATCCACCGCACGCTCGCCCGAAATCTGCAGACGTTTTTCGCCGGTGGCCGTCCGCTGGCAGCCCAGCGGCTGCGTCGTCCGAGGTTGGGTTGGCTCCAGCGTCCTCGTTAACGTGCGGCGTCGAAACCGAGGAACCCGGCCTGCGGGACCGGGGTGCCGCCCTGGCCGGCGAACAGCCGGGGCGCCTGCAGCGATGGCCCGGCGCCGGGACGAGCGGCGACGGCATCGCGCTCGGCCCGGGTCTGCCGTGCGGAGACGCGTGCGGCCTCGCGCTCGGCACGCGCGGCAGCGGCCCGGCCTTGCGGCGTGGCGGGCGCTGGTCCGCTTGAGGTAGTGTATCCATTGCCGCCGCGCAGCGTCAGCAGCAGGAACGAGATCTCGTTGCGGCCTAGGTCCACCGCCAGCTCCAGCGGTGTCAGGCCCAGGACGTTGGTGCCGTTCAGGTCGGCGCCGTGGTTGATGGCGTCCTTGGCGGTGGCGAGGTCGCCGCGGTTGATGGCGTCGAACAGCGCCTCGTTCGGCGGCAGGTCAGCCGCACTCCGGTCGGCGGGCGCGACGGCGGTGGGTTCGGCACGTGCGCCGGGTACGGCGGGCGGCGGGGCCTCGCGCTTGACGGTCGATGCCTTTGGCGAGGTGCCGGGCGTGGGACGGATACCGCCGCTGCCGCCACTCAGCTGCGCCGCGGCGGGGAGGGCGAAGAAGGGGAGGAGCAGGAAAGGCAGGATGCGCTTCATGCCAGCGGTATAGGTGATTCTGAAATGCGTTGCCACAGTTGCGATCAAGCGCGGTTTAGCCACCAAACGCCGGTGTTCAGGTAAGCGGCATAGGCCGTCCAGGCCAAATAGGGCAGCAGCAGCGCCGCACCGGCCGGCTGCAACTGGCGGAACCGGTGCAGTGCCATCGCCGCCGTGCCCAGCATCAGCGCGATCACCAGCAGCGACAGGTCGGGACGGTGCAGCCCGAAGAACGCCGGGGACCATAACGCATTGGCTGCCAACGCCCAGCCCCAGGCCCGCAGGGCAGCGCGCTTGCGGTCCACGCCCACCTCCACCCGCCGCCATACCAGCCAGGCGGCGACGCCCAGCAACACATACAGCGCAGTCCACACCGGGCCGAATAGCCAATTGGGCGGCATGCCTGGGGGTTGCGCCAGCGCGGCATACCAGCCCCGTATCCCGCCCGCCGTCACTGCGGCATTGCTGAGGCCGGTCAGCAGGCACAGGCCGACAAAGCCGGCGAGGACGAGCAATTGGAACCGCGCGGCGCGGCGGCGAGGAGGTTCGAAGGGCTGGAAGGCACGCTGCTCCTGGGCTGCGCGCCAGAGTTGGGGTGGATGGGCGGCGGCGGAAAGGGGGGACCTTGCTGCCGCCGCCGGCCATCACGGGCTGTAGGTGAAGGTGCTGATCTTGCAAACGTCTATATTGCCCTTCTCGATAGACTTGCCGCCGTCGAAGACCGCCTTGAAGTCGAACCGGCAGGCGCCTGTGCCGTCGTTGATGTTGATCGTGACGGTGTCGCCGTCGTCCAGCGTGTCCTTGCCGAGGATGTCCTCCTCCCATGACTTCGCGCCGACCTTGGAAGCAAAGAAGCTGGTCATTGTCTGACCGGTCTTGTTGACGATCTCCACATGGCGGTCCGCTGCGCGTACAGCCGGAGCATGGACGGCAAACGGGAGCACTGCGGCAAGGACGAGTAGGCGTCGCATGACAATGGCTTTCGGGCTGAGGGTTAATCCGCAACAAGCTGTACGCCGGATGTCCTCAAGAAAGCGTTACCGACCCGGCAGCGTCAATGACGAGACCGATCCGAACATGTTCGGAATTGTCGTCGTCCCGGCTGCCTACCCCGCCCCCTCCCGCCGCCACGCCAGGAGCACCAGCCCCAGCAGCAACGGCAGCGCCGCCCAGGGCGGCAGCAACGGCAAGGCGTCCAGGCCGGTCACCACATGATCGTGCCGCCGTGGCAGGCCGATCCAGCCAGACCCCGAACTGTCCCGCCCCGGCTCGGTTCGGCGCAGCTCCGGCGCCCCGCCACCGATGAAGCGTATGCTGCCGCCGCTGGCGTGCACGACAGGAGCCATAACGGTCGCAGTGGCGCGCAGGTCCGCAGCTTCCCGCGGGTTGACGTCAGCAGCGGCGGCAAAGGCCTGCCGGACGCCGTCCGACACCGTCCACACGCCAGGGGCCGCGGCAGGAAACGACGCCGTGCTGTGACCCGGCGTTCCAGGTACAAGCGGCACCCGGCTGGCGACGCCGTCCGGAGAGGTCACGGTCAGCTCGGGCGGCGCTCCGTCGCCAAGCGTGCGGCGGTCCACCAGCAGCCGGCCATCCTCCAGGCGCGCGCGCAACGCTTCTTCTTCCAGCGCCGGCTCCTTCATTAGCCAGTGGGCGATACGCCGCAGCAGTTCGGCTTGCGGGCCGCCACCCTCGTGCCCACGGGACCACAGCCAGATCTGGTCGGACAGCAGCATCGCCACGCGGCCATCGTCCACATGCTCCAGCAGCAGCAGCGGCGAGCCGTCCGGGGTGGCCATCTCCGGATTCAAGGCAGACCCGGCAACGTTGATGCGGCGATACCAGTCACCCCAGGCAGGCTCGCCCGTCGGAGACCAGCCTGGCAGGCCCTCCGTCACGGGATGCCGGGTGCCCAGCGCCGTCACTTCCGGACGGAATTCTCCCTGCACCTCTCCGCCCGCGGTAGGCCGGGCTGGCAGCACCGTGCCAAGCGGCGTCGCAGCCAGGCTGGTAGGGCCGGTGAACTCCGGTCCCACGGACATCAGCAAACCGCCGCCCTGCCGCACGTAGTCTGCAATGTTGCGCAGATAGGTCGGCGGGAGGATGCCGCGGTTCTGGAACCGGTCCAGGATAATGAGGTCGAATTCCTTGATCTTGACCTGGAACAGCTCGCGCGTCGGAAAGGCGATCAGCGCCAGCTCGTTCAGGGGCGTCAGGTCGTCGCGGTCCGGCGGGCGCAGGATGGTGAAATGCACGAGGTCAACCGCCGGGTCGGCCTTCAGCAGGCGGCGCCAGGTGCGCTCGCCGGCATGAGGCTCGCCGGAAACCAGCAGCACGCGCAGGCGGTCGCGCACGCCGTTGACCTGGATGACGGTGCGGTTGTTCAGTTGGCTGACCTCGCCGGGCAAGGGCGCCACCTGCAGCTCGGCGATGGTGGGACCGGCACGGGTGATGGGCAGCGTGACCTCGACCTCGCGGCCGATGGGCACATCCTGGGTGACCGGCGGCTCGCCGTCGCGGCGCATGGTCAGGCGGGCGGAACCAGTTGGGCTGGCAACGCCCAGGTCGTCAACGACGACCTTGACCGTTACATCCTTGCCGACGACCCCGAAGGTGGGCGCCTCGATCACGCGCAGGCGGCGGTCGGTTTCTTCGCCCTTTGCGGGGATCAGGACGTGGATGGGTCC
The DNA here is from genome assembly GCA_036398775.1 of Acetobacteraceae bacterium. GTDB lineage: Bacteria > Pseudomonadota > Alphaproteobacteria > Acetobacterales > Acetobacteraceae > DASWOJ01. The sequence continues at coordinate 3,912 of DASWOJ010000286.1, read as the reverse complement.
AGCCGGCGGGGTGGCAGGGATGTCGTGGACCTGGCCATCCGTGAGCGCGACGATGCCGGACAGGCGGGTGCGGGGAATGTCCGCCAATGCCCGGTCAATGGCGGCGAACAACGCGGTGCCGTCGTGCCCGGCCTCCGGCACCTCTATCGTGCGGAGTTCCAGGTCGGGCATGTGGGATGCCTGCTCCTGCAGGCGGGCACGGGCGGCGTCGCGCAGGGCAGCACGGTCGCCGACCGACATGCTGGCGGTCTGGTCCACGACAAGCAGGGCGATATCGGACAGGGTGTCACGGGTCTCGCGGATCAACCGCGGGCCGGCTAGCCAGGCAAGCAGGACCAGGAACGCCAGGCCGCGCCAAGCGGTGCCGCGGGCGCGGCGGAGAATGGCAGGCAGCAGCACCAGGGCGCACACAGCCGCGAGTACGACGAGCGCCCACCAGGGCAAAGCAGGGTCGAAGCGCAGGGCAGCATAGGCTTGTTCAAGCTTCATGGGCTGAAACTTCCAAGGCGGGCCTTCTCCCTCTCCCTACGGGAAAGGGTTGGGGTGAGGGGGCCTTCAGGCGCAAATCCAGCCGATGCAGGACCGCATGCCAATGCGGCGCTGTGCGCTTCGCCCCGTAGCCAGCCCCCTCAACCCGGCCCTCTCCCTGAGGGAGAGGGAGAAGAAGCACCCTCATTGTCCCAACCGCTCCAGCAACGCCGGCACGTGGACCTGATCGCCCTTGTAGTTCCCGGTCAGCGCGTACATCACCAAATTCACTCCAAACCGGTAGGCCAGCGTGCGTTGCCGGGTGCCGCCAGGAATGGTGGCGTAGGGGTTGCGCCCGGAGCCGTCCACCGCCCACGCAGCCGCCCAGTCATGGGCGCCGATGATGACGGGGCTGACGGAATCGTTGCTGCGGTCCTGGTCCCGCCCGACCCAAACGGTGTCGCCGTCGAACCGTCCCGGGAAGTCCTGCAGAAGATAGAACGACCGAGCCAGCACATGGTCCCCGTTCAACGGCGCCAAGGGTGGAACCTGCAACCCCGCGCTGATGCGCCGCAATGCGGCGTCGCTGCCAGGGTTAAAGCCTGCGCCGGTGCCCGCGCCCTCGGTGCCGCCGCCGCGGGTGTCAATCAGGATGATGCCGCCGCGGCTGGTGTAGTCGTTCAGAGCTGCCACCGCTGCAGGATTTGGCGCGGCATCCGGGGTGATGGGCCAATACAGCAGCGGATAGAAGGACAGGTCATCCTCGCCTGGGGTGACGGCCGCAGGGTCGGCGAGGCTCGCGGCGGTACGGCGGTTCACGTAGGCGGAAAGGCCGGCCAGCCCGGCGCGTGACACGCCATCCACCCGGGTATCGCCAGTCACGACATAGGCTAGCCGCGTCGCCAAGGCAGGCAGGTCGGCCGCATGAGCAGGCATGACGGCCAGCAGCAGCATCGCGGCGGCGGCCCCGGTCCGCAGCAGCCCGCGCAGTCCAAGCGATAGCAGCAGGTCCAACGCCAGCAGCCCGACCGCAACCGCCAGCAGCGCCGGGCCGACCGGCCGCTCGCGCGGCGCGCCGGTCAAGGCCGCGGTTGATGCGCCGGGCGCCACGGGTGCAGCGGCCAGTTCCGGCAAGGCTGCGCCGAGGTTGAGGGCCTGGCGTCCGCTTGGTGGGCCGTAGATGCCCGGCGGATGGCGCGGCGACACGGCGGGATGGGCCAGGTCCGCTCCGGTAATCCCCGTGGCGGCACGGGAAGGCGGCGACAGGCTGCCAAAGCCGTCCAGGGTTTCAGACGGCGCGAGGAGTGTGTCGTCGGCAACCCCGGCCACCCCCGCCGACAGATCCACCAGGCGGCGCAGCATGTCCACAAACAGGCCGGACAGCGGCAGGTTGGACCAATCGGCGTTGGCGGTGACATGGAACAAGATCACCCTCCCCTGCCCATGCGGCGCCGCGGTCACCAGCGGCGTGCCGTCGGTAAGATTGGCCCAGGTGCGCTGAACGAGCACCGCGGTGGGCTCGGCCAGGACCTGCCGGGTCACCAGCACCTCCGGCGGTACGGTCAGGCCGGTAAAGGGGGATGACTCCGGGAACGCTGCCAAGGCGGCGGGCTGGCTCCAGGACAGGGCGCCGCCCAACTGCCGGTCGCCGGCCAGCAAATGGACCGGCAGCAGCGGATCGGGTGCGGAGCGGGCGCCGCCATCCTCGTCCGCCGTCCCGGCCTCCGCCAGGCGCGGCCCGGCGAAACGGATCAGCAGCCCTCCCTTGCCGACCCAGGTGTCCAGCGCACGGGCGTCATCACCGTCCAGCGGCACGTCGGCCAGCACCAGCACGGACAGCTCGCGCTGCAGCAGCGTGGCCAGCGTGCCCTCCCGCAACTCGCTGGTCGGCGCCAGGGCACGGCGGACGTAGAACAAGGGACCGATCAGCGGCGTGTCAGCGCCGGACTCGGCCGACACCAGCCCGACCGGGCGACGGCGAGACCGCTCATCGAGCAGTGCGACATTGCTCGCGGACGCCGGGCCGGCCAGGACCAGGCGGGCGAGCTGGTTGCGCATCTCGGGCGGCAGCACCACCGGGATCTCGGCAGTGCTGGCGCCAGCGTGCAGCACACCCTCTACCCGCGCCAGCGTGCGGCCATCGCCGGTCTGGGCCAGCACGGCCAAGGGCTGGTCGGCAGGTTGCGGCAGCGCCTCGATCCGGGCAGTCAGCCCTTCGGCATCGGCGTGCGGTGGGCGCTGGACGCGTACGGGGGACAACTCGGACCGGATCTCGGTCACTGGCCCGGCGGCGGCGAGCGCGCGGCCGAAAGCGTCGTCGCCTGCCGCCGCGATGCCGTCCGAAATCAGCAGGACTGCGCCGGCATGCACGCCTGCCAGCAACTTGGCGGCAGCAGCGCGGTCGGGCAGCCAAGGCTTGGGCCGCAAGGCCGCCAGGCGGGGGCGGAGTTCCGGCGCCGGGGAAGCCGGGGGCAGGGCGGGCGGAGTATCGGCTTCACCAGGCGCGGTGGTCAGCAGCAGGGCAGGACGGCCGTCGCGGGCGGCGCGGTCCAGGGCGGCGTTGGCGGCGGCGACGCGGGCCGGCCAATCCGCGGCGCTGGCCCAGCCGTCGTCCATCACCAGCAACAGGGGACCCGACCCCGGCAGGGTGCCCCCAGCATCCAGTACCGGCCCAGCTAGGCCTACGATCACCAGCCCGGCCGCCGCAATCCTCAATGCCAGCAGCCACCAGGGCGTGCGGGCCGCTGTCGTTTCCGGCGAGCGCAGGCCGGCCAGCAGGCGGATGGCGGGAAAGGATTGCGTGCGCGGCGCCGGAGGGGTGACGCGAAGCAGCCACCACAACAACGGCAGGGCAGCAAGCGCGAGCAGAAGCCAGGGAGCGGCGAAAATCATGTCTGTTTATTCCCTCTCCCCTCGGGAGAGGGTTGGGGTGAGGGAGTCTTGCAGCCCCGACCCTGGCCTGAACAGGACGCTGACCGGCGGCGTCGGAGTTCTGCCGCTCCGCAGTCGGACCCTCTCACCTCGGCCCTTTCCCGAAGGGAGAGGGAAAAACAAGTGCGCACCTTCTTCCGCAACGTCCGTCGCCCTCATGTCGGGGACAGCGCGGTGAACAGGCCCAGCAACGCCGCCTCGGGCGGATGGTCCGTCCGGTGCGTGCCCATCGTCCAGCCGGCGGCGGCGCACATCGCTTGCAGGGCGCGCTGCTGCTCCGCCAGGGCTTCGGCGTAGGCGTCGCGTATGCCTTCCACCCGCGGCACCACCTCGTCCGCCTCCTGGCGCAGGCCGCGGAAGCGGATGCGGCCGTTATAGGGCAACAAGGTCTCCGCGGGGTCCAGCACCTGTAGAAGGTGGCCCGTGGTGGGCACCGCCGCCAGGGCGCCGACCGCGCTGCGAAGCTCGGCGATGGGCGCCAGGAAGTCCCCGATCAACACGACCCGGGCGTGG
>DASWOJ010000285.1:0-6948 GCA_036398775.1 Acetobacteraceae bacterium | reverse complement strand
GTAGGCGTGGGCCGCCCGGATGAACCACTGGCTGGCCGCCACCGGGCGCGGCCCCCCGCTTTCGGCGACATCGGCGGGGTGGTCGTAGATCAGCATCAGGTCCAGGTCCGACCCGGCCATCATCTCCCGGCTGCCGGCCTTGCCCAGCAGCACCACCGCCATGTCGCCGCCGCGCAGCGTGCCATACCGGTCCCGGTGCCCGGCCAGCACGGGCGGCAGCAGCAGCGACAGCGCCGCATCCGCCAGGGCGGAGCGCGCCAGCCCGGCCCCGTCCACGTCCAGCCAACCCTCCATCTGGGCGACGCACAGGCGGAACTCCTCCGCCCGGACCTCTCGCCGGATGATCGCCAGCACGTCTTCCAGGCTGGCGGCGCCGGCAAGGCGGCCGGACAGCAAGGCATGCGGGTCAGGGATGGCGTCCCCCGGATGCAGCAGCCCTTCCAGCGCCGCCGGCACCCGCGCCAGGTGGTCGGCCAGCTGCGGGGCGGCGCCCAGCACGGCGGCGATGCGGACCATCAGCGCCGGGTTGCGCTGGATCATGGACAGCAGCGGCACCCCGGCCGGCAGGCGCGACAGCAGTTGATCCAGCCGGGCAAAGGCGGCATCGGGATCGGCCTGCGCCGACAAGGCCCGCAGCATTCCCGGAAGCACGGCGTCCAGCAGCTCCCGCGACCGGGCGGAGCGCAGGGCGCGCAGCCGGCCCGCATGCCAGCCGCGCAGGGTCGCAATGATCCCGGCGTGGTTCCTGAACCCCATGCGGTCCAGCGCGGCCAGGGTTTCCGGCGGCTGGTCCATTCCGCTCAGGTCCAGCGCGCCTCCCGCGCCGTGGGGATCGCCGGGCAGATCCGGAACCGCCTGGAACACCGAGGCATAGCAATGCGACACCCGGGACAGATGCAGCAGCAGGTGCGCCTGCATCGCCGCCGCGCCGGCACAGCCCATGAAGACGGCAAAGCGTTCCATCTCCGGCGGCTTCTCCGGCAGGACATGGGTTTGCCGGTCGTTCACCATCTGCAGCCGGTGCTCGGCCCGGCGCAGCACGCGGTAGGCCACGGTCAACTCCGCACCGGCCCGGCGCGGTAGGTGCCCGGCGCGGACCAGCCGGCGCAGCGCGCCCAGGGTCGTCGGGTCCCGCAATGCCGGGTCGCGCCCGCCCCAGACCAGCTGCAGGGTTTGCGCCGCGAACTCGATCTCCCGGATGCCGCCCTGGCCCAGCTTGAGGTTGAAGCCCGCAAGGTCCGCCGACAGCCCGCCCAGGCCCTTGTGGTCGTTGATGCGGCGCTTCATGCCGTGGATGTCGGCGATTGCGGCGAAATCCAGGCCGCGCCGCCACACAAAGGGCCGGATCGCCTGCAAGAAGCCGGCGCCGACCTGTAGGTCCCCAGCCACAGGCCGGGCCTTTATCATGGCGGCGCGCTCCCAGTTCTGGCCCATGCTCTCGTAATATGCGATGGCCCCGGGCAGGGCGACGGCAGGGGGTGTCGCCGCGGGATCGGGACGGAGGCGGAGATCGGTGCGAAACACGTATCCGTTGGCGTCACGCGCTTCCATGAGCGCAACTAGCGCGCGCGCCGCGCGTGTGAACACTGCGCCCAGGGTGTCGCCCCGTCCCGGCTGCGCATCGGGGTCGTAAAGCAGCATGAGGTCAACATCGCTGGAATAGTTCAGTTCGCGCGCACCCAGCTTGCCCATGCCAAGCACCGTCAGGCCGCAGCCGCGTGCGGGATCGGCCGGGTCAGGCAGCGCGATTTCCCCGGCGTCGTGAGCCGCGCTCATGAGGTGCGCGACGGCAAGTTGCAAAGTGCGCTCGGCCAACTCGGACAGGGCGGCCGTCACGGCAGCCTGGCCCCACATCCCGCCCACGTCGGCGATGCCCGCCGCCAAGGCGACCCGGCGCTTGGCTTGACGCAGCGCGGCGGCCACCAGGGCGCGCGGGGCGGTGAACGGAACCGCGGCAAGGGCAGCCATCGCCTGCCTGGTTGCCTCGGCCGGCCCGGCGTCCAGGACGATGGGCAGCACGTCAGCCTCCCGCAGCAGCAGGTCGGCCAAATAGGGGCTGCCGCCGCCCAGCGCCGCAAGGGCTGCCGCTCCCTCCAGCGACGAGGCCAAGGCGGCGTGACCCGGACCGAGCGCGGCGTAGCGTTCCGTCAGGCGCTCCGCCGCCGCGCGGTCGCCGGGATGCGGCCATGAGCGACGCGGCAGGGATACAGGACCGTCCATCGGAGTCGAAGGTGGCTGCTGCGTCGCCCTTGCGTCAACCGGCAACGGCGCCGAAGCCTCAGTCGGGCCTGCGCCGGCTTTGGCGTGGAATGGCGTGGCTGGCCGGCGCGGCGCTTTCCCTGCTGGTCGGGGCGGCGGTGGTGGCCACGGCGGCATTGCTGATGGTGGTCTGGCGTTCGGCGCAGGGTCCGGTGGACGTGACATGGCTTGTCCGGCAAGCAGCCGCCCGCATCGGCAACCCCGCCGACCCGAACCGCCCGCGGATCGGCCAGGTGACCGTGCAGTGGCTCGTCTTCGACAAGGGAGATGGGCGTCCCCTGCAGGTGGACCTGCGCGGCACGGAGATCATGGGCCGCGGCTCCGAGCCAGCGGCCACGCTGTCCCACGCGCAGGTGCTGTTGTCCCCCGCCGCGCTGCTGCACGGCGAGGCGGCGCCGCGCTCCGTCGTGCTGGACGGGCTGCGCCTGCGCCTGGTGCGGGACCAGCAGGGCCGGGTGGACCTGGATGACGGCACGGCGGCGGAACCGGGACCGCCCGCCGGCTCCTTGAGCGAAACCATAGCGCTGCTGCGCCGGCCTGTTGGAGCCGAGGCGCCCGGCAATGGCACCACCATCAAGACCGTCCTGGCCCAGCTTGCCACCGTTCAGGCGCGGGATGTTGACGTGGAGGTGCAGGACCGCCGCCTGGGCGCCGTCCTGCGCCTGGACAAGGGCGGCGTGGACCTGCGCCGCCAGCCCGGCGGCGGCGTGCTGGGCACGGCCAGCATCCGCCTGTCGGTCGGCGATGTCTCATCCGACCTGACGCTGCGGGCCGAGTTGGGGGAGGCCGGGGCAGGAACCCGCGTAACGGCGTCGCTGTCGCCGGTGTCGCCTTCTGCCCTCGCCCGCACCGCGCCGGGGCTGGCGCCGCTTGCGCCGGCAAACACGCTGATCGGGGCGTCGGGCACGCTGGATTTGTCCCCTGGCCTGGCGCCGCGCAGCGCCGCGGTGAAGGCCGAGGCAGGAACCGGCAGCATCGTCCTGCCTGATGCGTCGGTGCCGTTCGAGGGAGTGTCCCTGGCCGCCACCGCATCCTGGAACGGCCCGGAAACCTGGCGCGCTCCGGACCGGCTGGATGTCAGCAGGGTCCAGGCCGTCGTGGCCTCCCCGCGCGGCGGCTGGCCCACGACCATCGCAGGCTCCGGGCAGGCGGTCAGGGATGCTGCCGGCATCCACGCCGGCCTGACGGCTACGCTGGACCATGCGGCCTTCGCGGATCTGCCGGCGATGTGGCCTGCGGCTTGGGGCGGCCACACCCGGCCCTGGATCGTGGAGAACCTGACATCCGGCACCGCCCGCAACGGCCGCTTCACCGCCACGGTGCAGGCCGCGGCAGACGGGTCCGGGGTGCGGCTGACCGCTGCCGAGGGAACGTTGCTGGGCGACGACGTGACGATCCACTGGCTGCGCCCGGTCCCGCCCATCGAGCATGCGCAGGCTGTGCTGACCCTGGTGAACCCGGATGTGCTGGAGATTGCCATTCCCGGCGCACGGCAGGGATCGGCTGTGCTGTCCAACGGCATGGTCCGGATCAAGGGGCTTTCGGTCAAGGACCAGGACCTTGCGCTGACCGCTGACATCACCAGCACGGTGCCGGAGCTGCTGACGCTGTTGAAGCATCCCCGGCTGCACCTGCTGGACCGCCATCCCATCCCGGTCCAGCGGCCGGCGGGAACCATGTCCGGCACCCTGCGCATCACCCTGCCGCTGCAGCACGACCTGGTGTTCGAGGATCTGGACATCCACGCCAAAGGCCGGTTCGCCGGGCTGCGGCTGGGCGGGCTGATCGCAGGCCGGGACCTGGACCGCGGCGAGATGACGATGGACGTGACGCAGGATGCGCTGCACGCGGCCGGCCAGGCCACGGTGGGCACCATTCCTGCCGCGGTGTCGGTTGACATGAACTTCCGCAACGGCGGTCCGGCCGAGGTGGTGCTGCAGGCGACGGCAGCGGGCCAGGCCACGGCAAAGCAGTTGACGGCGGCCGGGCTGGATTTGGGCGGCATTGCCGGTGCTGGGCAGGCAGACTTCAAGGCAGCCTATGCCGCGCAGCGGGACGGGCAGGCCAGCGTCCAAGTGCAATCCGACCTTCGGAACATGGCGCTGGCGCTTGCCGGCTGGACCAAGGCGCCGGGCCAGCCGGCCACGGCCAACGTGCAGCTCGTGCTGCGCAAGGACAAGCTGGAGGGGATACGCGACCTGGAGGCGCACGGACCGGACATGGACGTGCGCGGCCGGGTGGAAATGGTGGGCGACCGGCCGCTGCGCCTGGTGCTGGACCCGATCCACCTTGGACCCACCAGGGCACGTGGCGAGATACTCCTGCCGTCCCAGCCCGGCGATCCCATCCGTGCCACCCTGAACGGCTCCGTGCTGGACTTGGCGTCAAACCTGTCCCGCCCCAAGGCGGCTCCCCAGTCCCGCAGCGTGCGGGAGGAAGCGGGGACGCCATTCGTCGCCGACGTGCGCTTTGACAAGGTGCTGCTGGCCAAGGGACGGGGGATCGGCGCCGTCACGGCCCATGCCGAAAGCGACGGCCGCCGCGTGAACGTGCTGCACGTGCAGTCGAGCGGCCGCGAGGCGATCCGGCTCAGCATCGTGCCGCGCGGGAGCGGGCGGGCCATCAGCTTGCGCACCGGCGACGCCGGCGGGCTGGCCCGGGCGTTGGACCTGACGGACAGCGTGGATGGCGGCACCCTGGTGCTGGAAGGAAGCTATGACGACAACCGTGCCGACCCGCCGCTATCGGGCACCGTGGCGCTCAACAACTTCCACGTCCAGGATGCGCCTGGCGTCGGCAAGTTCCTGCAGGCGCTCACAGTGTATGGCATCGGCGAGGCGATGAGCGGCCCAGGGTTGCTGTTCAGCCAACTGACGATGCCGTTCCGCTGGGAGGGCGGCGTGCTGACGCTGCGGGATGCGCGGGCGTTCAGCACCTCCTTGGGTCTAACGGCAGAGGGACGGATTGATACCGTCGCCAGCACGCTTGACCTGAGGGGCACCGTCGTCCCGGCTTATGCGGTGAACTCCGCACTCGGACGCTTGCCGCTGGTCGGCAAGCTGTTCAGTCCGGAGCGGGGCGGCGGCCTGGTGGCGGTGAATTACACCTACCGTGGGCCGATCCAGAATGCTTCAGTGTCGGTCAACCCGCTTTCGGCGCTGACGCCGGGGTTCATGCGCCGGCTGTTCAATATGTTCGACTAGGCCGGTCTGCGTCCAGGCTGCATGCAGGCCGGTCCAGCTTTTTCGGCGGGCAAAGGCGCGCGGTTTGAAGTCCGGTCGGTGCGTCCGGGCCGGAGTGACATCTGCTTAAGGAGAGTTCCGGATGAACGTGCAGGCAATCCTGTTCGACGTGTTCGGCACCGTGGTTGACTGGCGCGGCAGCTTGATCGAGGAGCTGTCGGCCTGGGGCGCCGAGCGCGGGGTCGGGGCGGACTGGACCGGGCTGGTGGATAGCTGGCGCGGCGCCTATGCGCCCAGCATGGACCGGGTGCGGCGCGGCGAGCTGCCCTGGACCAAGCTGGATGACCTGCACATGGCGACGCTGCGGGAGATCGGGCCGCGGTTCGGGCTGGTCGGGCTATCGGACGCGGACCTGGATTGGGTGAACCGCGGCTGGCACCGGCTGCGGCCCTGGCCGGACTCGGTTCCGGGGCTGCGGGCGCTGCATTCACGCTACGTCTTGGGGCCGCTCAGCAACGGCAACGTGTCGCTGCTGGTGGATATGGCGCGGGGCGCCGGGCTGCCGTGGGACGTGATCCTGGGGGCTGAGGTGTTTGGGCACTACAAGCCCGATCCGGAGACATACCTGGGCGCCTGCAGGCTTCTGTCGCGGGAGCCGGATCAGGTGATGCTGTGCGCGGCGCACAACAATGACCTGGCGGCGGCGCAGAAGCTGGGGCTGCGGACGGCGTTTATCCCGCGACCGGCGGAGTATGGGCCGTTGCAGGTGCGGGACTTCGGGCCAGAAGGAGAGTGGGACGTGGTTGCGGCGGACATGGAGGACTTTGCGGGCCTGATGGCGGGATAGGCTGCTGGCTCCTGCTCCCTCTCCCGGAGGGAGAGGGGGATGGCTATGCGGGGCGCACCAGACGGTGCTGCTTCTTTCCGGCTGACAGCTTCACCGCGCCGTCCCGCAGGTCCGCCGCCGACACCACTGCCGCCTCGTCCGTCAACGCCACGTCGTTCACCCTGGCGCCGCCTCCCCGGATCAAGCGGCGAGCCTCGCCCAAGCTCAACACCAGGCCGCTGTCGGCAAACAGGCGTATGGCGGCGATGCCGGCCTCCAGGTCCGCCGCGTTCACGGCATGGGTGGGCAGCGTATCCGCTGCGGCCCCGTTCTCGAATGCCTGCCGGGCAGTCTCCGCCGCCGCCCCCGCCGCTTCGGCTCCATGCGCCAGGGTCGTTGCGGCGGTCGCCAGCACCTTCTTCGCCTCGTTGATCTCCGCGCCGGGCAGAGCCTCCAGCCCAGCGATCTCCGGCAGCGGCAGGTCGGTGAACAGGCGCAGGAAGCGGCCGACGTCGGCGTCCTCCGTATTGCGCCAGAACTGCCAGTAGTCGTAGGGCGACAGCCGGTCGGCGGCCAGCCAGACCGCACCGCGGGCGGTCTTGCCCATCTTGGCGCCGCCTGCCGTCGTGATCAGCGGCGTCGTCAGGCCGAACACCTGGCGTCCCTCCGTGCGCCGCACCA
>DASWOJ010000284.1:0-11695 GCA_036398775.1 Acetobacteraceae bacterium | reverse complement strand
CTGGTGCTGCTGGAGGTGAACACCCAGCCCGGCCTGACCACGACCAGCCTGCTGCCGGAGCAGGCGGCGTTCGTTGGCATCGGCTTCCCCGACCTGTGCGCCTGGATGGTGGAGGACGCATGCCGCGCGTAGCCCCGCCCGACGCCCGCCCGACGCCCAGCGCCGCGCCCGGCCGCACCCCGGCCAAGCCGCCGCGCCCGTTGGAGGAGCGTGCCCGCGCCAGCACGGCACGCCCGCGCAGCGACCGCCCGACCCGCTGGCAATTGATGCTCCGCCGGCGGCGGCGCCTGCTGCGTCCGGCGGCCCTCGGGCTGGTGGCGCTGCTGACCGCGGGCGGTGTCGCCGTGCTTGCCCGCGGCGCACATCCCGGGCCAGCGGTTGCCGGGCTGCGCGAGCGCGTTGCCGCCGCCGCCAACCTGCGGGTTGACCATGTGCGGATCGAGGGCCGCATCCTGACGCCCGAGGCGCTGCTGCGCACAGCCCTGGGCGTCGCGGTTGGCGACAGGCTGCTCGGCTTCCCGCTTGAGGCCGCGCGCGCCCGGATCGAGGCGCTGACCTGGGTGCAGCACGCCACCGTCTAGCGCCGCCTGCCCGGCACGGTCGTCGTGCAACTGACGGAGCGCCGGCCCTTCGCGGTCTGGCAGAACAGCGGCAAGTTCGTGCTGATTGACCGGGCCGGCCAGGTGGTCGCCGAGCAGGACCCGGTGAAAGATGCCGCCGCCTTCACCGTGCTGCCCCTGGTTGTCGGCGCCGGGGCGCCCGAGAACGCGGCGGCGCTGCTGGACCAGTTGGCGGCGCAGCCTGGATTGAAGTCGCGCGTGGTCGCCGCCGTGCGGGTCGGCGAGCGGCGCTGGAACCTGCGGCTGAACAACGGCGCCGACGTGCTGCTGCCGGAGGGCCAGGAGGCCGTCGCGATGGCCAAGCTGATGGAGCTGCAAGGGACCCAGGCGCTGCTGGACCGGCCGTTGCAGACCCTGGACCTGCGGCTGCCGGACCGCCTGGTGGTGCGCCCGCAGGCGGAGCCGCATGGCCCCGTCCCGTCCGGCCCAAGGCGTCCGACATGAGAAGGGCGCCAGCATGAACGACATGACGCGCAGGCATCCCCTGCCCAAGCTGCCGCCGGGCATGACGCCTGCCCGGCTGCGCCCGCTGCGTGCCGGGCCGTTCGGGGTACTGGACATCGGTACCAGCAAGGTCGTCTGCCTGATCGGGCGGGTGGACGGGGATGGACAGCTCCGGGTGCTCGGCCTGGGGCACACCCAGTCCCGCGGGGTGCGCGGCGCCGGGATCGTTGACCTGGAGGCGGCGGAGGCGTGCATCCGGGCTGCGGTCGGCGAGGCGGAGAAGATGGCGGACCACCGCCTGCGCTCGGTCACGGTCAACCTGACCTGCGGCCACCCGGAAAGCCGGCTGTTCGACCTGCAATGGCCCGTGGGCAACCGTCCGGTGACCGAGGCGGACGTGCGCCGGGTCGTGCTGGAGGGCCGGGGCCGGGCCTTTTGCGAGGGACGCGACACCATACACGCCCTGCCGCTGTCCTTCGCCGTGGACGACACCCCGGGGGTCGCCGACCCGCGCGGGCTGCACTGCGACATCCTCTCGGCCCGGCTGCATGTGGTGGACGCCGGCACCACGGCGCTGCGGAACCTGCAGCTGACGCTGGAGCGCTGCGAGCTGGACCTGGGCGAGCTGGTCAGCGCACCGATGGCCTCCGGCCTGTCAACCCTGGTGGAGGATGAGCGGCAGTTGGGCGCGACCTGCATAGACATGGGCGGCGGCGCGACGTCGCTCGCGGTGTTCAGCGAAGGGCAGCTTTTGCATACCGCGCAGCTTCCGGTGGGCGGCAACCACGTCACCAACGACGTGGCCCGGCTGCTGTCCACCCCGGTGGCCGAGGCCGAGCGTCTCAAGACCGTCTTTGGGAACGCCGAGCCGAGCCCGGATGACGAGCGGGAAATCCTGACAACGCCGCTGGTGGGCGAGGAGGACCACGACATGCAGCGCATCCCGCGCAGCCGGCTGGTTGCGATCATCAAGCCGCGGCTGGAGGAAACCTTCGAGCTGGTGCGCGACCGCCTGGACGGGGCCGGACTGGCGCTGGAGTCCGGGACGCGCGTGGTGCTGACCGGCGGCGCCAGCCAGCTTGCCGGCGCGCGGGAAATGGCCAGCCGCATCCTGGGCCGTCAGGTGCGGCTTGGGCGGCCTGCGGCCCTGCGCGGCTTGCCCGACCGCGCCAGCGGGCCGGTCCTGGCCACCGCCGCCGGGCTGCTCATCTGGGCGACCGGCTCGGGACGCCACCTGGCCGACATGGACCTTACCGACGACCGTCCGGTGAGTGTTTTACGGCGCTTCGTGAACTTCCTGCGAGACCGGGTCTGACAGCAACAAACCGCCTACTGCCATTTATTTCGCCTGTTAACGTACACTACACACGCCCTGGAGGCCCTCCATGACCCTGAACCTGACCGTTCCCGTACAGAACCACACCGACTTCACGCCGCGCATCACCGTGATCGGCGTCGGCGGGGGTGGCACGAACGCCGTGGACAACATGATCGCGCTCGACCTGCAGGGGGTTGAGTTCGTCGTGGCCAACACGGACGCGCAGCAGTTGCAGCACAGCCGTGCCGACCGCCGGGTGCAGCTTGGCCCGCACCTGACGCAGGGGCTGGGCGCCGGCGCCAAGCCGGAGATCGGCCGCGCCGCCGCCGAGGAGGCCGCCGACGAGCTGATGCGTCACCTGGATGGCACCCACATGGTGTTCATCACCGCTGGGATGGGCGGCGGCACCGGCACGGGCGCTGCGCCGGTGATCGCCCGCATGGCGCGGGAGCGCGGCGTGCTGACGGTCGGCGTCGTGACCAAGCCCTTCACGTTCGAGGGCCAGCGCCGCACCAAGGCGGCCGATGCGGGGATCGCCGAGCTGCAGCAGTATGTGGACACCCTCATCGTCATCCCGAACCAGAACCTGTTCAGGCTGGCGAACGAGAACACGAGCTGGAAGAACGCCTTCAAGATGGCGGACAACGTCCTGTATATGGGCGTGCGCGGCGTGACCGACCTGATGGTGGCGCCCGGCCTCATCAACCTCGACTTCGCCGACATACGCACCGTCATGGCGGAGATGGGCAAGGCGATGATGGGCACCGGCGAGGCTGACGGCGAGAACCGCGCCGTCCGGGCCGCGGAGGCCGCGATCAACAACCCGCTGCTGGAGGACACCAGCATGTCCGGTGCACGCGGCCTGCTGATCAACATCACCGGCGGCGAGGACATGACGCTGTTCGAGGTGGACCAGGCCGCCAACCGGATCCGCGAGGAGGTGGCGGAGGACGCCAACATCATCTTCGGCTCGGCGCTTGACGACAACCTGAACGGCCGCATCCGCGTGTCGGTGGTGGCAACCGGCATAGACATGGCGCAGAGCGAGGCGCAGAAGCCCCGCCTGGTCGCGGTCGGGGGCGCCGGCATGACGCATGCGATCAGCACCGCGCCGATCAGCGGCCCGATCCCGATGCCGACCGGCCCGACCAACCCGGCGCCGGCGCCGATCCCGGCGGTGCTGCTCACCCCCAGGCCGATGCCGGCCGAGCCGGGCGCCGCGGCAGCGCCGGCCCAGCCCGCCCAATCCGGCCCGTTGGGCCAGCCGCAGGCGTATGCTCCGGCGCCCGCCGCGCAGCGGCCGGCCCCCACGCCCAGCACGCGCCACGGCGCCCTGTTCGCCGAGGTGCGGCCAGAGCCGGCCGCAGCAGCGCCCGCTGCCGCCGCTCCAGCGGCGCCATCCGGGCGCAGCCTGTTCGGCATCATGACCGGCGCCATGCGCAAAACCCGGCAGGGCGCACCGGAGCCGACCGAGCCGCAGCGGGCCGACCCGTCCTTCCCCGGGCAGCAGGCGACTCCGCCGGCCAGCCCACGCGCCGAGCACGTTGACGAGCCGCTGGATATTCCGGCTTTCCTGCGCCGTCAGCAGTCCTGAACATCGGGCAGAGTCGGCAGGGCGCCTCGTGCTGAATGCACCAGGCGCCCTGCCGCATTTCGGGCGTCTCCAAAAAATCTTTGGTATTACAGGGGGTTATACCGCAACACCGCGAAACATTGATTGACTTGGCCTCGTTCCCGAACCCTGCGTTAGTTGGATCAGCAAGCAGTATCCCGGCCATCGGGCGTTGCGGACCAAGGAGCGTAACCATGGATGGACTGCACGACCTGACGGAGCCTGCCGGCACCTTGTTCCAGTCCATGCTGGACGCGCCGGTTCAGCGCACGCTGCGGTCTGCGATCCATTGCGTCGGGACTGGCCTGCACAGCGGGCGGCGGGTGCATGCCGCATTGTGCCCGGCACCGGCTGGATCAGGGGTGGTGTTCCGGCGGACCGATCTCGGGATTGACATCCCTGCCCGGTTCGACTGCGTAGCCGACACCCGCCTGTGCACCGTGATCGTCAGCGCGGAGCAGCCGGAGGCGCGGGTCGGAACAGTCGAGCACCTGATGGCGGCGCTGTCCGCCTGCGGGGTGGACAACCTCCTGGTCGAGCTGGACGGACCGGAGATGCCGGTATTGGACGGGTCCTCGGCGCCTTGGCTGTTCCTGCTGGACTGCGCCGGCTTTGCTACGCTGGGTGCGGCGGCCTCGGTGATCCAGGTGTTGCGGGCCGTCCGCGTGAGCGACGGGGAGGCATTCGCCGAATTGCGTCCGGGCGCCGGGCCGGGCCTCGATCTGGCTGTTTCCATTGACTTCAATGCAGCCGCGATCGGCCGGCAGGCGCTGACCATGTCGCTCGATGAGTATCGGTTCCGCACCGGGCTTGCCGACGCCCGGACCTTCGTGCAGGCGCAGGAGATCGCCGGGCTGCGTGCCGCTGGGCTGGCGATGGGTGGGACGTTGGAGAATGCCGTCGTGGTGGACGGCGCCCGCGTCCTGAACCCCGCTGGCCTGCGCCGCCCGGATGAGTTCGTCCGCCACAAGATGCTGGATGCAGTGGGCGACCTGGCGTTGGCCGGCGCCAGGCTGCAGGGCCGGTTCACCGGCCACCGCTCCGGCCATGCGCTGAACAACCGGGTCCTGCGTGCGCTGTTCGCCGACACAGCCAATTGGAGGGACGTCCAGCCGGACCCTCAGGCTGATTGGACCCGGATGCCGGTGGCTGCCGCCGCGTAACTGTCTGCGGTGTGCTCCGGCAACGCAGCGCGGAAGGTTGGTCCGTCGTCCATCCGGCTCAGCAGCCATTGCCTTGCGTAACGGTTAGCCCGCCCAGACACTTCTGCCTGGGCGGGCCATCGTCATAGGCTTGGCTTCGGCTTGCGGACGGTCAGGCCGTCCCGGCTGTCAGCAGTTGGCGCCACCTGGTCCGCCGAAGAACAGGGTCTCGTTCCAAGCCGGGTTGAACTTGGCGACAGTGGCTGTGTAGCAGTTCGGCGCGGTTGTCGAGGCAGTCAGGCTGGCATTGGCAGTGCCGCCGCCTGGTGGGTAGAAGCGGATGTCGCGTTGGTAGGCGGCATGTTGCCAACCGGCATTCGCCATCGCCCCGCTGCCCATTGGCGGCCAGCTCGTGGTGCCGACGGTTTCCCCGCCGAAGTCAATCTCCGCCGCCTTCGACGCGAGGGCGCCGTTGTTGTACTGGGCGGCAGGGTAGTAGCCGATGGCGTCGGCGCCGGCCTCGCCGCCGACATACAGCCACCACCGTCCCTGGGACAGGAAGTAGGCAACCTGCACCTCGTATTGCTGCCCACCGGGGATGCTGACGGGCGCCAAGGTTCCGCCGATTGCCCAGCGGCTGTTTGTCTGGACAAATGCCTTGCAGCTCAGGTTGTAGCATCCGGTCTTGTTGTAGTTGTCCGCTGTCCAGTAGATGAAGAACACCGGCTTCGTATTGCCATACATCTGCGGATAGACCTGCCAGCCGACCTCCGCTGTTTGCAGGTTCGCGCCGCTGCCGCCGACATACCACTGTTGCGACAGCGAGAAGATTTGGTTAGCTCCTATGGGCGGGTTCCATACGTTCAGGTAGCTGTGCCCGCCGAGATTGGGCACGTTCTGGTAAGCGTGCGCCCACCGGTGCGTGGCCGCGACGGTCGGTGCGCTGAAGGGCGCGTCGCCGTGCTCGCCGCCGTCCGAACCCGGACCTCTTTGCTGCGAAGGCGGGCGGCCTGAGCCGACCGGGCTTTTCTGGAAGAAGTGCCGCAGCGTCTCGAAGCGGCCGAGGTTCTCAAGGGTCAGCCGACGCATGGGAATGGTCCCGTCCGGCGCGGCCATGGTGTTCCCGTGCTGGTCCTTCCGGCCTTGGTGCAAGGCTTCCACGGCCCGGGCGTGCCGTCCGTCAGCTTGCCCGGCGCCTGCCGACGCGCCCGGGAGGTCCGGAGCGGTCGGCAGCTTCCCGCTATGGCCGCGGAGCGAGGGTTGCTGCTCGATGGGGATGCAGTCGAAGATGGACCCGTTCTCGTCAACGAAGCTGTGCTGCGCCTCGATGCCGTCGTAATGGCGCACAAGGTAGTTGTGCATGTCGGCGAATGCGCCTTGGCTTGCGACTTTGCCCGGCGCCGGGCCGCTCTGCGCTGGCTTGGCTGCCCTGAGCGTGTCCAGGAATTGGCTGAACGGCTGTATGCCGGCTGGGATTGGTGTTGCCATGATCCTCTCCTTCGTGCGTGTTTTTTGTCTGACGATTGCATCCATGCGGCAGATGCAACCTAACCTTGCGCACTACGTTCATTACAAGTCAACAACATTACGGTAACGTTACTTCTAAGCGGCGCATTCACCTCGATGGGGAGGTTCCAGATGGAACATCAGGAAACCTATAAAGGCCGGACGGTAAGGATCGTGACGAGCCAGGCGTCCGACGGGACGTGGCGGTTCTCGTCAGAGCTGGCGGACAGCCCTGGACAGAGCTTCAAGGGCGGCCAGGCCCGCTCGGAGCGGGAGGCCAGGGATCTTGGCTTGTCCGCCGCCATGGCCGCGGTGGACCGCAGCCGGGCCGGCGTCGGCAAACCGTAGCGATGGTGCGGCACCGGGCCTGCTTGGCGATGCTTAGCTGCATGGCGGACTGCAAGCGGTGCTTCGCTTGCGGGCGGGGCATGCTATAAGGCCGGCATCATGACGCCATCCCGCACCCGCCGCGCCCTGTTCCGCCTAGCGCCTGGCCTGCTGGCCATCGGAGCCTTGCCGGGCTGCGAAACGCTCCGCTCCATCACGCCGTGGACCGGCAAGAGCGAGGATCTCAAGGTCAAGGCCGACCCGGCCAGCAAAACGGCCGACGAGCTTTACAACAACGGCGTGGATGCGCTGAACCAGAAGCGTTATGCCACGGCTGTCAACCAGTTCGACGCGGTGGAGCAGAACTACCCCTATTCGTCGTGGGCGGTGAACTCGCAGCTGATGCACGGCTATGCCGAGTATCTGCAGAACCATTATACCGAGGCGACGGGATCGCTGGACCGCTACATCCAACTGCATCCCACAAATGCCAACGTGTCCTATGCCTATTACCTGCGCGCCCTGTGCTTCTATGAGCAGATCGCAGATATCCAGCGGGACCAGCGGGGCACCCAGCAGGCGATGGCGGCGCTGCAGGAGGTGGTCAACCGCTTTCCTGACAGCGCCTATGCCCGCGACAGCCGGCTGAAGATGGATCTTTGCCGCGACCACCTGGCCGGCAAGGAGATGGAGGTCGGCCGGTTCTACCAGGGACAGCGGCTTTATACCGCCGCCATCGGCCGGTTCCAGCGCGTGGTGGACGACTACCAGACCACGAACCACACGGCGGAGGCGCTGCACCGGTTGACGGAGATCTACCTGACGCTTGGCCTGACCGACCAGGCGCGCAGGACCGCGGCCGTGCTGGGCCACAACTACCCAGGCAGCCCCTGGTATGTGAGCAGCTACTCGGACCTTGCGGAGAACGGGATCGCCCCGCCGATTCCGAACGGCCCGGGGAGCGGCCGGGGCCTCTTGTCGCGGACGTTCGGCAGCCTGTTCTAGTCTTCCGCCGTGCTGACCGCGCTTTCGATCCGCGACGTCGTACTGATCGAGCGGCTGGACCTGCAATTCGACGCGGGCCTGACGGTGCTGACCGGCGAGACCGGCGCCGGCAAGAGCATCCTGCTGGACAGCCTGGGCCTGGCGCTCGGCGCGCGGGCCGATAGCGGCCTGGTGCGCGCAGGTGCGGAGCAGGCCAGCGTTACCGCCTGCTTCATGCCGCCGCGCGGGCATCCCGCGTTGGACCTGCTGTCGGAGCAGGGCGTGGTGCTTGAGGACGAGCTTGTGGTGCGCCGCGTGGTGGCGCGGGATGGCCGCTCCCGTGCGACCGTCAACGACCAGCCCGTCGGCGTCGCGCTGCTGCGCCGCGTCGGGGCGCTGCTGGTGGAGGTGCAGGGCCAGGGCGACCAGATGGGCTTGGCCGACCCGGCGGTGCATGGCCGGCTGCTGGACGCCTATGGCGTGCCGCCGCGGGTGCGCGCCGCCGTGGGCACGGCCTGGCGCAACTGGCGCGATGCCGTCACCGCCCTGGATGCCGCCCGCACCGCCATCGCCGAGGCGCAGCGCGAGGAGGATTGGCTGCGCCACGCCGTTGACGAGTTGAGCACGCTGGCTCCGCGGGACGGCGAGGAGGAGGAGTTGGCCGCGGAGCGCCAGCGGCTGCAGGGCGGTGAGCGCCGGGCCGAGGCCATCGCGGCGGCGCTGTCGGAGATTGCCCCGCGCGACCGACGCAATGCCGGGCCGGCCAGCAGCCTGCGGGGCGCCACCCGTGCGTTGCAGAAGCTGGTCACGCCGCAGCAGCCGGAGGCCGACAACCCGGCCCAACCTGCGCTTGCCGCGCTGGAACGGGCCGAGGAGGCGCTGGCGGAGGCGGAAACGCTGTTGAGCCGCCTGGCCAACGAGGTTGACACCGATCCCCGCCTGCTCGAAGCCGCCGAGGAACGCCTGTTCGGGCTGCGCGCCGCCGCCCGCAAGCACCAGACCGCGGTGTCGGAGCTGCCGGCCTTCCTGGCGCGGCTGCGCAAGCGGCTGGCGGCGCTGGACAGCGGCACGGCGGAGATCGAGGGGCTGGAAACCTCGGCGGAGGCTGCGCGCCTCACGTATTCCGATGCCGCGTCGGCACTCAGCGGCGCCCGTCAGGCCGCAGCTGGCCGGCTGCAGGGCGCGGTGACGGCAGAGCTGCCGCCGCTGCGGCTGGACAAGGCGCGGTTCTTCGTGGAGGTGCAGGCGTTGGAAGAAGGGCGCTGGAACGCCACCGGGGCGGACAGCGTGCGGTTCCTGATCGCCACCAATCCCGGTCAGGCACCGGGTGCACTGGACAAGATCGCCTCGGGCGGCGAGCTGTCGCGGCTGATGCTGGCGTTGAAGGTCGTGCTGGTCAGCGGCGGGTCCGTGCCGACCCTGGTGTTCGACGAGGTGGACAGCGGCGTTGGCGGCGCGACAGCGGCGGCGGTCGGCGACCGGCTGGCGCGGGTTGCCGACCGGGTGCAGGTGCTGGTGGTGACGCATAGCCCGCAGGTGGCGGCTCGGGGGGGGGCGCACCTGCGCGTCGCCAAGCAGGCCCGCAGCGGCCGGAACGAGACGATGGTGCTGCCGCTGGACCTGCCGGCCCGGCGGGAGGAGATCGCGCGGATGCTGGCTGGCGAGACCGTCACGGAGGCCGCCCGCGCCGCGGCGGACAGCCTGCTGGGCGCGGCGTGATTGCTTCCTGCTCCCTCTTCCTTCGGGAGAGGGTTGGGGTGAAGGGGCGGGCCGGCACAATCCCTGCCGACGCAGGACCCCGTGCCGCCAGCACTGAATGCGCCCCGCTCCTCAGCCAAGACCCCCTCACCCCAACCCTCTCCCGGAGGGAGAGGGAGCGGCAGGCATTTCTGTCATGACGCGGGAGGAGGTTGCGGGGGAGCTTGCCCGGCTTGCCGCGGAGATTGCGCGGCTGGACCGGGCTTATCACGAGTTGGACGACCCGGCGGTCAGCGATGCCGAGTATGACGCCCTGCGCGCGCTCAATGCGGCGCTGGAGGCGGAGTTCCCGGGTCTGGTGCGCCCGGACAGCCCGAGCCGCCGGGTCGGCGCGGCGCCGGCGGCGGGCTTTGCCAAGGTGCGCCACCGCGTGCCGATGCTGTCGCTGGACAACGCGTTCGCGCCGGAGGATTTCACCGAGTTCTGCGCCCGTGCCCGGCGGTTCCTGAACCTGCAGGCCGACGCACCGCTCGGTTTCGTCGCCGAACCCAAGATAGACGGGCTGTCCATCAACCTGCTGTATGAGCGGGGGCGCCTGGTCCGCGGCGCCACCCGCGGCGACGGCGCGGAGGGTGAGGATGTCACCGCCAACCTGCGCACCGTCGCCTCCGTGCCGCAAAGCCTGCATGGCCCGGCGCCGGCCCTGATCGAGGTCAGGGGCGAGGTGTTCATGTCCAAGGCCGACTTCCTGGCGCTGAACGCGGCGCAGGCGGCGGCAGGAGCCAAGGTATTCGCCAACCCGCGCAACGCCGCGGCGGGGTCGCTGCGCCAGTTGGACCCGGCGATCACCGCGACACGCCCGTTGTCGCTGTTCGCCTACGCGCAGGGCGACGCGAGCGAGGCGGTGGCGGATACCCATGACGCCTATCTAGAGCGGCTGCGCGGCTGGGGGTTCCAGGTCAATCCGCTGTCCCGTTACGTGGCGGACGACGCGGCGGCGGCGGCGTTCCAAGGCGGGATCGGCTTGGAACGCGCCGGGCTGCCTTATGACATTGACGGCGTCGTTTATAAGATCAACGACCTGGCCTGGCAGCGCCGCCTGGGCTTCGTCGGGCGCGCGCCGCGCTGGGCCGTCGCCTGGAAGTTCCCGGCGGAGCGTGCGACGACGCAGCTTGAGAATATCCTGATCCAGGTGGGCCGCACGGGATCGCTGACGCCGGTCGCGGCGCTCGCGGCCGTCAACGTCGGCGGCGTGCTGGTCACGCGCGCCACACTGCACAACGAGGACGAGATCGCCCGCAAGGACGTGCGTATCGGCGATACCGTGGTCCTGCAGCGCGCCGGCGACGTGATCCCGCAGATCGTCGCGGTGGTGGCGGAGCGCCGCCCGGCGGACGCGCAGCCCTGGGTGCCGCCTGAAACCTGCCCGGCCTGCGGCAGCCTAGCCGTCCGGCCGCCGGGAGAGGTGGTGCGGCGCTGTACCGGCGGCCTGTCCTGCCCGGCGCAGGCGGTGGAGCGGCTGATCCACTTCGTCAGCCGCCTCGCCTTCGACATCGAGGGGCTGGGCGAGAAGACGATCCAAGAGTTTTATGAATTGGGCTGGCTGCACGGCCCCGCCGGCATCTTCCATCTGCGGGAGCACCGTGAGGCGCTGCTGCTGCGGGAGGGCTGGAAGACGAAGTCGGTTGACAACCTGCTGCGGTCCATCGAGGCGCGGCGGACCATCGGGCTGGACCGGCTGATCTTCAGCCTGGGCATACGCCGGGTCGGCGAGACCAATGCGCGGCTGCTGGCCCGGCACTACAGCAGCTTTGCCGACTGGCGCGGCCGTATGCTGGCGGCAACCGTGGTGGGCAGCGACGAGCGTCTGGCGCTGGGCAGCATCATCGGCGTCGGGCCGGCCTTGGCGGAGGAGCTGGCCGCCTTCTTCACCGAGCCGCGCAACGTGGCGGCGTTGGATCAGTTGGCGGCGGAGCTGACCGTCGAGGACGCGGTCCGGCCAGCCACCGCCGACGGGGCACTGGCGGGGAAGAACCTGGTGTTC
>DASWOJ010000283.1:0-4046 GCA_036398775.1 Acetobacteraceae bacterium | reverse complement strand
GCGCCTTGTAAAGCGCCGCCGGCACGTTGCGGACGCGGAAGACGAAGGTGGTCATCACGTCGGACGCATCCGCGGGCGGCGTCCGCGGATGCAGCGCCGCGACGTAGAACCGGGTGGTGTTGTGGGCGGCGTCCTCCACGTTGGCGCGCAGGACCTGCAGTCCGTAGATCTCGGCGGCGAGCGACGACGCCACCGCAGCATCCTCCGGCCGGTTCCAGCCCGCGACCAGCTTGGCGGCACCGGCGGTGTCGGCCTCGATCACCGGCTCGGCATGCAGCTCGCGGAGGATGTTGCGGACTTGGCTGAGTGCGACAGAGTGCGAGTGGACCCGGCGGACCCCCGAAAGCACCGCGCCGGGCGGGCCGAGCAGGCAGTGCTCGACCCGCTGGAAGTGCTCGCCGACCAGGTGCAGGCCGCTGCCGGGCAGCAAGGCGTGCATGTCGGGAACGCGGCCGGCGAGGCTGTTCTCGCACGGCAGCATTGCAAGCCCGGCGGTCCCGTCGCGTACGGCGGCCATCGCGGTCTCGAAGCTGTCGCAGGGCATGGGATCGTGGTCCGGGTAGGCAGTCCGGCAGGCCAGGTGCGAGTAGGCGCCGGGCAGGCCCTGGAAGGAGATTTTGCTCATGTGTGTCCCAATATGGCGCGGGCGCGCTCAAGGTCCGCTGGCGTGTCCACGCCGAAGGGGGCGTGGTCCACCCGGGCGCAGGCGATCCGCATCCCGGCCTCCAGCGCGCGGAGCTGCTCCAGATGTTCCCGCCGCTCCAGCGGGGATTCCGGCAGTGCTACGAAGCGGGCGAGCGCCGCCCGGCGGTAGGCATAGATGCCGATATGGTGCCACAGCGGCCCGTCGCCGGCCGGGATGGCGGCGCGCGAGAAGTATAGCGCCGGCGACACCGCCCGGCCGCGATCGAAGGCGCAGGCGGCCTTGACGACCGAGGGCGCCGCGGCTTCTTCGGCGGTCAGGATCGGGGCGACCAGGGTGGCAATGTCTATGCCGGGGTCGGACAGCGGCTGCAGCACGGCGCGCAATTGCAGGGCGGGGATGGTCGGCAGGTCGCCCTGCAGGTTGACGACCACGTCGTGCCGGCCCTGCGGGTCCAGTGCCGCCAGGGCGTCGTGGACGCGGTCGGAGCCGGACGGCAGCGACGGGTCGGTCATGATGGCCGTGCCGCCGTCGGCGCGGACGGCGGCGGCCACCTCCTCGTCCGCGCAGGCCACGGCGACCGGGCCGATGTCGGCTTCCCGGGCGCGGTCCAGCACATGCAAGATCATGGCGCGTCCGGCGATGAGGGCCAGCGGCTTGCCGGGCAGGCGGGTGGAGGCCATGCGGGAGGGGATCACGATGATGGGCGTCATCCCGGGGCCGTGAACCCGGCGCGGCGCTGGTGCGTATGGTGGGGCATGGTGTGCCGGCAGCTTTAGGCGGGCGCACGGGCCGGCGCAACGCCGCGGCGGCCAGCAACCCCGCACCGGAGACTGCCCACATGGCCCGCATCGCCGCCGTCCTGCCCATGCCTGCCGCCCTGCTGTCCGTTGCCCTGTTTGCGACGCCGGCGCTGGCGCAAACACAGCAGCCGTCCATGACGCCGTCCAATGGGCAGCCGTCAATGTCTGGCCCCGCACCCAACCTTGGCTCGCCGCAGGCGGAGCAGAACCAGAGCCAGCAGCCCAGCAACGTCAGCAACGCCGGGCCGTCAGGCGGGACACCGCGCACGGGAGACACCGCGGGCGCCACCAAGCCGCAAGGGCCGGTGAGCGGCAGCACCGGCACAGGCCAGGTGTCAGGCCAGCAGGTGACCCAGCCCAGCCCGACGCAGTATCAGTCCCAGGCGCAGCAGAACCAGGGCCAACAGCCCGGCAACGTGCGGGAACTGCCGCCAAGCGCCGCGACGCCAACCAACGACCCAAGCGGCGTCACCAAGCCGCAAGGACCCGTCTCTTCCCCGGCAAGCCGCGCCCAGGCGGGAACGCCGGCAAGCGGGACGACCCGCTAAGACGGCCTCCGATGCGCCCCCTTCCTCCAGGGCAAGTCCTCGGCTGCCCGTGGGAGGGCCGCACGCTTCACCGGAACTCGGCCGGGAACGGGTGGAGCGGCCCTTGAGGACCCCTCGCCTGACGCTTCGCCGGAGAAAAAGGGAGAAAAGCCACGTTGCCCCCGCCGTTGCGGCCCATCATTGCCGGGTGCGCGGCGGCGTGGCAGTCCAGCAGCCGCCCGGCCCAGCACCCAGCGGCGCCGGCCTTGACGGAGTTGCAAGTGGTCACTTGTCTTGGATGACCTGATCGCGGCGGCGGAGGCCGCGGCGGACCTGGCTGGCGCCGCCATACTGCCGCACTACCGCCAAGGCGTGGGTGCCGACATGAAAAGCGACAGCAGCCCTGTTACCGTCGCCGACCGTGCAGCCGAGGCGGCAATGCGCGCCTACCTGGCCCAGCGTTTCCCCGACCACGGCATCCTGGGCGAGGAGGGGGGCCTAGACCGTCCCGGCGCGCGGCTGCGCTGGGTGCTGGACCCGGTGGACGGCACCCGCGCCTTCATCACGGGGCGGCCGACCTTTGGCATCCTGGTGGCGCTCATGGACGGCCCGGTGCCGATCCTGGGCGTGATAGACCAGCCCGTGACAGGGGAGCGCTGGATCGGCGCGGCAGGCCGGGCCACCCGGTTCCGCGGCAGGCATGGCCGTGCGGGATGCCGCCCCTGCCCCGCTTTGGCCGCGGCGGAACTGTCCTGCACGGCGCCCGAGATATTCACCCCGGCGCAGACGACAGCGTGGCGAAGGCTGCAATCCGCGACGCAGAGGACGTCCTGGGGCGGGGATTGCTACGCCTACGGGCTGCTGGCGCTGGGCAGCATAGACGTGATTGCGGAACCCGGACTGCAGGTATGGGACTGGGCGGCGCTGGTGCCGGTCATTGAGGGCGCAGGCGGACGGGTGACCGACTGGGCCGGGCAGCCGATGCATCCGGACGGAGATGGATGCACCCTTGCCGTCGGCGATCCAGCAGTTCTTGCAGCAGCGGCCGGGCTGTTGTCCGGCGCTGGTCCTGCCTCCATCGGGAACAGGCCGGGATGAGCCTGGTGAGCGGCTACACCCCCGGCAACTCGTTCACGCAGCCGACGCGCCAGCCTTCCGGCAGGTGGTCCAGCCGGGTGAGCGACAGGTTTTGCACCGACAGATGCAGCGCCTGGTCGGCGTCAAGACGCAGCGCGTGCGCCACCGCCGCCCGGATGGCGCCGCCGTGGCTGACGATCACCACGTCCTGGCCGGCATGGTCCGTCACCAGGGCATCCAGGGCAGCGCCGACCCGGACCAGCACCTCGGCCATGCTTTCCCCTCCCGGCGGGCGTTCGGTGGCGGCGAGCGGCCAGAACGGGTGGGCGGGAGCTTGCAGCAGCGGCGGCAGGGCGGCATGGACCAGGCCCTGGTAGCTGCCGAGGTTCTGCTCGATCAGGCCGGGCACCACTTGCAGCTCCTGGGCCGGATAGCCGGCGGCGAAGATCGCCTCCGCGGTACGGCGGGTGCGGGATAGCGGCGTGCAGCACCAAGTTGCGGGACGGGGCAGGCGGGCGGCGATGGCCTGGTACATCGGCACTTGCGCCACCAGCGTATCCGGGCACAGCGAAACGTCCAGGACGCCATAGAGCATGGCGCGCTCGTTCTCCGCCACGAGGGCATGGCGGATCAGCCAGAGTCTGGTTTCCATGGACGTCCTGTTCCCGGTGATGGTTTGGGAGCAGTTCTATCCAAGTCCGGTGGGCGTGTAACCCGGGTGCGGGTCCGAGCGCCTTCGACACCTTGACGCAGGCCGGCAACTGGGGCGCAGCCCGTCCGGCGTTCGCCCCCCGTGCGGGACGGGTTCCTTGAGGCCGTTACGGACCTGGCAAGGCCGGGGCGGCCAGCGCCACCTCCTGGGACGCCATGGCGCAGCAGGAAAGCAGCATGCCCAAGCTGGTGCCCGGCGTCGCCATGCCGGCCAGCACCAGACTTTCTGTTTCGCCGGGGACCGAGAGTATGACGACCCGTCCCTGCCCGGCTTCCAGGATGGTG
>DASWOJ010000282.1:0-2047 GCA_036398775.1 Acetobacteraceae bacterium | reverse complement strand
GTCTCCTGCACGACCTCGCCGCCGCCTTCCCAGACCTCGACCTGCCGCGCCGCCTCCGCCTCGATGGCCTGCATGACGAAGCGGATGGAGTTGACGTTCTTCACCTCGCAGCGGGTGCGGAACGGCTCGCCGTGGCGGCGGACGCTGACGTTCACGTCGGCGCGCAGCGACCCCTCCTCCATGTTGCCGTCGCAGGTGCCGAGGTAGCGCATGATGGTGCGGAGCTTGCGTAGGTAGGCACCGGCCTCCTCGGGCGTACGCAGGTCCGGCTCACTCACGATCTCCATCAGCGCGACGCCGGAGCGGTTCAGGTCGATGAAGCTGCGCGTCGGGTCCTGGTCGTGCAGCGACTTGCCGGCGTCCTGCTCCAGGTGCAGGCGGGTGACGCCGATTTGCTTGGTGCTGCCGTCCGCCAGCTCGATCTCGATGGTCCCCGCGCCGACCACGGGGTGCGCGAACTGGCTGATCTGGTAGCCCGCCGGCAGGTCGGCATAGAAGTAGTTCTTGCGGTCGAACCGGCTGACCAGGTTGATGTGCGCGCCCAAGCCCAGCCCGGTCCGCACCGCCTGCGCCACGCACTCCTGGTTGATGACCGGCAACATGCCGGGGAACGCCGCATCCACCAGGCTGACCCTGCTGTTCGGCGCGGCGCCGTATTCGGCGGATGCGCCGCTGAACAGCTTGGACTTGCTGACGACCTGGGCGTGGACCTCCAGCCCGATCACCAGCTCCCACGGGCCGGTGCGGCCCTCGACGACGTAGCTCATGCCGGTGCTCCCGCACGGATCTGCGGCAATGCCGAGAAGCCGGCTGCACGCTCCAGCGCGGCGCCGACGGCGAACATGGTTTCCTCGTCGAACGGCCGGGCGATCACCTGCAGGCCGAGCGGCAGCCCCTGCCCGTCCAGGCCGGCCGGCACCGACATGCCCGGCACGCCCGCCATGTTGGCCGGCACGGTGAACACGTCGTTCAGGTACATCTTCACCGGGTCATCCATCTTCTCGCCCTGGGCGAAGGCGGCGCTGGGCGTGGTGGGCGTCAGCAGCGCATCCACCTTGGCGAAAACCTGGGTGAAGTCGCGCAGGATCAACGCCCGCACCTTCTGCGCCCGCAGGTAATAGGCATCGTAGTAGCCGGACGACAGCACATAGGTGCCGATCATGATGCGCCGCTTGACCTCCGCGCCGAAGCCTTCGGCCCGGGTGCGCTCATACAGGTCGGTCAGGTCCACGCCGTCCACCCGCGCCCCGAACCGGACTCCGTCGTAGCGCGCGAGGTTGCTGGACGCCTCAGCAGGCGCCACGATGTAGTAGGTGGCAAGGCCGTACTTGGTATGGGGCAGGCTGACGTCCACGATCTCCGCCCCCTCCGCCCGCAGCCACTCCAGCCCCTGGCGCCACAGCGCATCGATCTCCGCCGGCATCCCGTCCGAGCGGTATTCCCGCGGCACGCCGATCCGCAGCCCACGCACGCCGCGTCGGCAGGCGGCGGCGAAGTCCGGCACCGCCTGGTCCGCGGACGTGCTGTCCTTGGGGTCGAACCCGGACATGCTGCCCAGCAGCACCGCACAGTCCTCCACCGTCCGCGCCATCGGCCCGGCCTGGTCCAGCGACGACGCGAAGGCGACGATGCCCCAGCGGGAGCAGCGGCCATACGTCGGTTTTACCCCTACGATGCCGGTGAACGAAGCGGGTTGCCGGATGGAGCCGCCGGTGTCCGTCGCCGTCGCCCCAAGCGCCATGCGCGCGGCAACTGCGGCCGCTGAGCCGCCGGAGGAGCCGCCGGGCACCAGCGCCGCCTCGTTGCCGCGGGTCCAGGGACTCTGCACCGGGCCATAGGCGGAGGTCATGTTGGACGAGCCCATCGCGAACTCGTCCATGTTCGCCTTACCCAGGAAGATCGCGCCGTCGCGCAGCAGGTTGGCGGTCACCGTGCTTTCGTATGGCGGCACGAACGGGGACAGGATGCGGCTGCCGGCGGTGGTGCGGGTGCCGGCGGTGCAGAACAAGTCCTTGATCGCCAGCGGCAGGCCCAGCAGCGGGCGCTC